>CANJJU010000045.1 GCA_947474815.1 Chitinophagaceae bacterium
AATAATAGGGGATTCAATATTATACGGAAGGGATTTATTAAATCAATAATATTGAATTTTGTTAACCCTTATCAATGATTAAAGCTATAATATTAGATAGTAACTCCAAGAGTTTAAATAGTCTTAGAGGAATTTTAAAGCTTCATTGTTCACAAATTGATATCATTGCGGAAGCTTCAACAATAAATGCGGCCGAAGAGCTTATTTCTACGCTAAATCCAGATCTAGTTATTACAGAGACTCAGCTTTCTAATAGTAGCATATTTGATATGTTTGATAAAATGATTCCTTTGCATTTCGAATTGATCTTTATTTCGGCAAATGACAAAGACTCTATCAAGGCATTTAAATATAGCGCAATTGATTTTGTATTGAAGCCCATCGATATACTTGAATTGCAATTGGCTATCAGCAAGGCTAGGCAAAAGCTATTTGATAGAAGGGTAATTGATCAGCTTGGTATACTTTTAAGCAATGTGTATTACGCTACAAAAGATGATCATAAAATAGCGATCCCTACCATAGAGGGGTATGTATTTATTCAGGCAAGCGAAGTGGTAAGGTGTGAAGCAAATGGTGCTTATACATTTATATTTACGAATAAGGATAGGAAAATTCTTGCTTCTAAAAATATTAAAGAATACGAAAGTTTGCTTCCCTCAAAATCATTCTTCAGGGTGCACAATTCACATTTGGTAAATCTCAATAGAATTCTAAAATACAATAAAGGCAGGGGAGGTTCAATTATAATGGAGGATGGAACTGAATTGGCTGTTGCCAGTAGAAGGAGGGATAAATTTTTAAATTGTTTCAATAGTTGATATTTGGCAAGTGCTTTTTATTGCTAAATCAGCCCTACTAGATTAGATTTTCTTTACATACACCTATTCATTTACACAACAAATCTCATCTCAAAGAGGTTATCCATTCAATTCCAATAGGTAGGCTAATTCTTAAAATAGCAGGCTTTTTTGATTATTCAGATTAGTGGGAGTTCCCTTTTCAAAATGTAATTTTGTATGCGTAAAGTTTTTATATACTTTTGCATCAGAATGTAAAACGGTGGTTGTAGCTCAGCTGGTTAGAGCACCAGATTGTGATTCTGGGGGTCGTGGGTTCGAGCCCCATCATCCACCCATTAAAATCTCTCTTTTTAGAGAGATTTTTTTATGTCATCCTAATAAGTATTGTAGATTGCTTTAACATAAGATTATAGGGCAGCTTGCCTTTATGCAATCGTCTAAGGGGTAATTTCCTTTATTTTTACATTATGCAAAAAATTGCAAATTTCATTATGAGTAAAAAATTCATTCCAGTCATTATTCTGTTAACAGGCATAGGCTTATTTTTTAATTATCAAACTCAAGGAAAGACTGATAAAGGAGATGATCCTAAAGAAAAATATGCCAAAATATTATACAATGTGGGTGTATTATTGGAACAAGGGCATTTTGCCCCACAAATAATTGATGACGGATTTAGCAAACGAGTATTGAATAAGTTTATGACTGATCTAGATGACGAGAAGACATTTTTTCTTCAATCGGATATTAATTCATTCAAAAAGTTTGAAAATGTTATAGATGATGAAATTCATGGAAAGGAAATATTCTCTTTTTATACCATTAATGAAATTTACACGAATCGAGTTAAGGAAGTTTCCCTTCTCTATAAAAATATCCTTTCTAAGCCTTTTGATTTTTCGATAGATGAAAAATTAGTGTTAAATGCTGAAAAGGCTAATTTTTCTAAATCAATTGCTGAGCGTACTGATTTGTGGCGCAAGCGCCTGAAATATGCTGTACTGGGGCGTTATGTGGACATGCAGGAAGATCGCGAAAAGAATAAAAACAAAACGGATTTTATTCAAAAAGCAGATAGTACGTTGGAAAGAGAATCACGGGAACAAGTATGCAAGCAGATGGATCGTTATTTTGCTACTAAAAAAACGAGAGAAACTATAGATGAGAATTTCAGCACTTTTATCAATACGATTACTTCATTAATGGATCCACATACCAATTATTTTCCACCTGTTGATCTCCGATCATTTAATGAAGGGATGAGCGGTCGTTTTTATGGCATTGGTGCTCAACTAAAAGAAGATGACGGTAAAATAAAAATATCTAGTTTGGTGAGTGGTGGTCCTGCTTGGAAAAGTGGCGAATTAAAAGAAGACGATGAAATTATTAAAGTAGGTCAAGGAAATCAAGAGCCAGTAGATGTTACGGGTTATGCCATTCCCGATGCGGTAAAATTAATAAGAGGAGCTGAAAAAGGCACAGAAGTTAGGTTGACTGTAAAGAAGGTAGATGGCAGTATTAAAGTGGTTATTTTATTAAGAGACAATATTACCTTAGAAGATACTTTTGCTAAATCTGCCATCATCAATGGGGTAAATAAAATTGGGTATATATATCTTCCCGAATTTTATGCCGATTTCGAAAAGCCCAATGGTCCTCGTTGTTCTGTAGATGTGGCAAAAGAAGTGGAGAAATTAAAAGCCGAAAATGTAGATGGAATTATTATAGATCTTCGAAACAATGGAGGAGGGTCTTTGTATGATGTGGTTCAAATGGCAGGATTGTTTATATCAAGCGGGCCTGTTTGTCAAGTAAAGGGAAGAGATGAAAAGCCAAGTGTGATGCGTGATAGAGACAATAGAGTTCAATACGACGGGCCACTTGCTGTAATGGTAGATGGCACCAGTGCATCAGCTTCAGAAATTTTTGCTGCAGCCATTCAAGATTACAATCGTGGTGTTATTATTGGTAGTTCATCTACGTATGGAAAAGGGACAGTTCAAAGAAATATTCCTTTAAATCCTGAAGGCGAACCCATTTTTTCTAATAAAACTTCAGAAGATTTAGGATCTATCAAGTTGACATTACAAAAATTTTATAGAATAAATGGGGGGGCCACTCAATTAAATGGGGTCGTTCCTGATGTTATACTTCCTAATAGGTATGATTATTTAAAATTCAGAGAAAAAGACACTCCTCATCCACTTAAATGGGATGAAATTGCAAAAGCAGATTACCAACCGTGGAGAAGTGATTATTCTTTACAAGATTTGTTGCTTGCAGTTAATGGTGAGATAAAAAATAGCGAGTCGTTTAATAAAATAAAAACCAATGTAGAGTGGCTTGATAAATACAACAACAAAGCCTATTCTATTAATATCAAGCAATATAAAGAAGAGCAAAAAACATTGAAAGCTATTTTTAAACAAATGGACGATTTGGTTAAATTATCTCAGCCCTTAGATTTTAAAAATTTAAATGCAGATACTGCTTCAATAAATAGTTCTGAGGATAAAATAAATAAAAACAAGCAATGGATTAATCTTAGAAATAAAGATTTATATATTGATGAGTCTGTGAAGGTGATAGAAAGGATGATTATTCAAAAGAACATTGCCAATAAAAACAAATCGCTGTAATTATTATTGCGTAGTTACTAGGTATTTTTCTTCTATTACTTTTTTATGATGATAGAGGTGTCCTACACAAGCAAATCCTATTGCAATTACGGTAACGGGCGAATGGTTGGCTAATCCAGACTGTGTAAGCATTTCGTCTGTAAAGCTTTCAAAAAGGCAGGTAGTTGAATTTCTTACTGCTGCCATTTCTTTACAAATCTCTTCCCATTTTCTTGTATTTGCATTTGAGATGAATGTGTATTTGTTTTCATCAAATCCGGGTAATGAAGCAGACTCTTTTCTTGCAAAGCAAAGTGCCCTATAACAAAATATTCTTTCTGTATCAATACAATGTTGTAATAATTCTTTTATCGTCCATTTTCCTTCAGCATACGCAATGTTTGATTGCGCTTCACTAATGTTCTTGAAAAAGTTCTGTATGATTGGCTCCTGAGCTTTTAATGCACTCAGCACATCGTTTTCGGTAACTAAGTGAATGTAATTGTCTAAATAGGGAGGGTAGGTTCCTTGTAGTGGCTTTAACATATTTAAAGATATATAAAAGCCACAAAATTTCTTCTGTGGCTTTTATTAATAGTAGTGAGTCTAATTTTTTATTTTTTTCCTGGGGTAGTCTTTATGGTTCCTGCAAGTTTAAGTGCTTCATAAGCATTTACAAATGCACCGGTTCTAGACAATTCAGACAGAGCTGTTTTGTCAGAAGTTCCAGGAATGTTTACTTCATCTTTTGCTGGTGTAGCAGATTTTTCAATGATTGATTTCAATTGTTGTGGTGTTAACGTAGGGTAGTATTCAAGCACCAAAGCCGCAATGCCTGCAACAACGGGACAAGCCATACTGGTTCCGCTTGCATTTCCGTAAGTATTTCCTCCAGGAATGGTTGAATAAATACTTACACCGGGAGCGAATACATCTACTTCACTTTTACCATAATTACTAAAAGATGCAGTTAATCCGCCATTTTTTTCATCTCCACTTGCACCAACAGTTATGACGTTGCTTGCTCTTCCTTTACCATTAATGTATACTGGGTTAGGGAAGTTAGACGCTGAATCTATATTTTTCGCATCGTTTCCAGCAGCATGAACTAATAATACACCTTTCTTTTCTGCGTAACGGAAAGCGTCATCTACCCATTGTTTTTCTGGGGAGAAGTCTTTACCAAAACTCATGCTGATAATTCTTGCTCCGTTATCTACCGCGTAACGAATGGCATTCGCGATATCCTTATCATGTTCATCGCCATCTGGAACAGCACGAACCATTATTATTCTTACGTTGTCTGCAATGCCATCAATTCCTTTTTCGTTGTTTCTAGCTGCGCCAATAATTCCAGCGCAATGTGTACCATGAAATGGGGTAGAAGCCATGATGTCATTATTGCCATAGAAACGATCTTTGATATTTGTTTCATCATCGCCTACAACTTCTTTACGGAATTCTTTAGGTGCTTCATTCACTGCATCTGCTTTTCTTAATTGACCTTCAATTTCTCCCAATAGTTGATTATTGGTGATTTCGTAGCTATTGTTAGCCTTACTAATACTTAAAATAAGTCCCTTTGCCATTTTACCATCTGGATGAGTGGTATTGTTACTCTTTAAATCTTCTCCATTGTATTCTTCTTTTCCTAATTCCTTTCTCAAGACAGAATCCCCCGCTTTGAATTTTGGATACATCATTTTTAAATAGCCTATTTCCTGAGGATCGACTTCTCCCACTACTTTTGCTTTTGCGGCAACAAAAGAGTTGTAAGAAGTTTTTTCTTCAGGGGTAAGTTTTTCAATGACTACCTCTTTTCCTTCCCATCTTACTTTTAGTTTATTGTAAACGCGAGCGCCTTCATAGCTATCTTCTTTTACATTGCGTCCGTCTTTACCACCAATAAAATTCCATCCATGTATATCGTCTATGTAACCATTTTTATCGTCATCTTTTCCATTTCCAGGAATTTCTTTAGGGTTTGTCCATAATACAGGCTTAAGATCTTCATGAAGCGTATCGATGCCACTATCAATAACGGCAACAACGATGCGTTTGCTTTTTAGTTTTTTTGATTTAGCTAACTCATAGGCTTTATCTAAACTAATGCCATTAAAACCAGTTTCGGTTTTATCGAGTTGATGCCAATTTTTTGGCACGGTGCTTTTCTCGGTTTGAGCAAAAGCGTTAGTACTTAAAAGAAAAACTGCTACTACAAATGTTGAATATTTAATCATCTTTTTATGTTTAAGAAATAAAAATAGTGTTATAATATAAAAGGTTGTTACCGTTAATATAAAATTGGCAAATTTTTACAAATCAAATCGGATCCCTTGCGCCAAAGGCAATTTGTCTGTATAATTGATTGTATTGGTTTGGCGACGCATGTATACTTTCCATGCATCACTTCCGCTTTCTCTTCCGCCCCCTGTTTCTTTTTCACCCCCAAAAGCACCGCCAATCTCCGCACCTGAAGTGCCAATATTTACGTTGGCAATACCACAATCGCTTCCAGATTGGGATAAGAACAATTCTGCTTCTTTCAAATTATTTGTAACAATAGAAGAAGAAAGTCCTTGTGGTACTCCATTTTGTAAATCAATGGCTTCCTGCATTGTTTTATATTTCATGATATAAAGAATGGGAGCAAATGTTTCATGTTGTACAATGGCATAAGAATTCTTTGCTTCTGCAACACATGGCTTAACATAGCATCCGCTTTCATATCCTTTTCCTTTTAATACACCGCCTTCAACAATAAACTTACCGCCTTCAGCCTTACATCTTTCAATCGAATGTAAATAAGCTTTTACAGCGTCTTTGTCTATCAATGGTCCTACATGATTTTTTTCATTTAGCGGGTTGCCAATTTTCAATTGCTTGTAGGCATGAACCAGTTTCTCTTTAAACTTGTTGTATATTTTTTCATGAATAATCAATCTTCGAGTAGTGGTGCAACGTTGACCAGCAGTTCCCACTGCGCCAAATGTAGCGGCAATTAGGGCAATGTTTAAATCGGCTTCTTTAGAAATAATAATAGCATTGTTTCCACCGAGTTCTAATAAGCTTCTTCCAAGTCTTTGTGCTACAGTAGCTGCAACAGCTTTGCCCATTCTTGTGCTTCCGGTTGCTGAAACCAAAGGAACTTTCGGATCATTGCTCATCCATTCGCCTACTTCGCGCCCCCCACTGATTAAACAACTAACGCCTTCGGGCACATTGTTTTTCTTAAATACTGTTTCGATGATTTTCTGACAAGCAATTCCGCATAGGGGTGTTTTTTCGCTTGGCTTCCAGATAGATACGTCTCCGCAAACCCAAGCGAGCATACTATTCCAGCTCCAAACAGCTACAGGAAAGTTGAAAGCAGAAATGATTCCCACGATTCCTAATGGATGGTATTGCTCGTACATACGATGTCCAGGTCTTTCACTGTGCATGGTTAATCCATGTAATTGTCTTGATAGGCCAACAGCAAAATCGCAGATGTCAATCATCTCTTGAACTTCGCCTAGTCCTTCCTGTAAGCTTTTGCCCATTTCATAACTTACTAGTTTTCCTAAAGGGTTTTTATTTTTTCTAAGTTCATCTCCAATTTGTCTAACAATTTCTCCTCTTTTTGGAGCAGGCCACAAGCGCCACTCTTTAAAAGCTTTTTCTGCTGTTTGAATGGCCGCTTGATACGCTTTTTTATCAGCTCCTGTAACGGAGCCGATAAGTTTTCCGTCTACGGGAGAGTAGGAGTGAATTTTTTCTCCGGTTGCTTTAATCCACTTAGCTCCGGTAGATACACCTGAATTGTTTGATTGTATTTTTAATGCTGATAAAAATTCCATTTGATTTTGTAGTTTAATATATTTTGAATAATGAGTAGTATTAATATTGTTCTTTGCTGTTAGGAAAATCTTTGCTTTTAATATCAGTAATATATTGTTTGACTGCAGTGTTTATTTGTTCGCTTAAATTCAAGTATTGACGAAGGAATCGAGGTTTAAATTCAGTGTTAATACCTAGCATGTCATGCATCACCAATACTTGTCCATCGCAATGTCCGCCTGCACCTATGCCTATTGTAGGGATGTGAATGCTTTCTGAAACTTCTTTTGCCAATGCAGCTGGGATTTTTTCTAATACAATAGCAAAACAACCTGCCTCTTGAAGCAATAGGGCATCTTTTTTCAATTTTAATGCTTCATCTACTTCCTTTGCTCTAACAGAGTAAGTCCCAAATTTGTATATGCTTTGTGGGGTAAGTCCTAGATGTCCCATTACGGGTATTCCAGTGCCTACGATTCTTTTGATAGATTCAACTACTTCTTCGCCTCCTTCTAATTTTACTGAATGTCCTCCGGTTTCTTTCATTATCCTAATAGCAGAGTTGAGGGCTTCTTTAGAATTTCCTTGGTAGGACCCAAAGGGCATATCTACTACTACCAAACATCTTTCAATTCCACGAACGACACTTTGTGCATGATAAATCATTTGGTCTAGAGTAATAGGAAGGGTGGTTTCATGTCCAGCCATTACATTGCTTGCGCTGTCTCCTACTAAAATAATGTCTATCCCTGCTTGATCAAATAATTTAGCAAATGAAAAATCATAAGCGGTAATCATAGAAATCTTTTCACCCAGTTCTTTCATTTTCTGCAAAGTGTGGGTAGTGATTTTCTTTACTTCTTTTTTAACTGGCATATAATTTTTTTAAGATTCAATTCTATGCGATTTAGGAGATGGTTCTGCGTTAGAATAAGACAAATCCGGCATGTTCGCTTGGAGGTGTAAAATTAAGTAGTTATCGGGAAATTAGGAACAACTCATTATGCAATTGGCTGAGTTTATAAGGGCTATGTAGGAAGAAAGGCCAGTTGGAGCAATGATTAGGCAATATATAAGGGTTGTCGCTTATTTTGTCCCTAATTTCATTTCTTCCCAAAGGTGATGAATGAGTCCATCGGCTAGTCCTATTTTAGGTACATATATCTCAGTTGCTCCCGACCAACGCATCACATTTATATAAATGAGCAGCGCCGGCACGATTACATCAGCTCTGTCATTTCGGAGGTTGTGTTTTGTGATTCTTTCTTTGATTGAGAGGGCATTCAGTTCTTTGTAATAATCTTTAAGCAAATCTAAGTCAATCGGTTTGCCGTCCTTTTTTTTGCTCATAGAAAACACTTTATTGATATTGCCTCCACTTCCGATTGCAACAATATCTTTAAAATTTTTCGTTGATTGCTTGATGGTTTCTTTCATCTGATCCCAATTGCTGTCAGTCACCATTTCTTTTAAGATTCGAATGGTGCCGATATTGAAAGATTCTTTAAAAACAAGTTTCCCATTACTAAAAAAAGACACTTCTGTACTGCCGCCCCCTACATCGATGTACATATAGCTATGGCCTTTTTCCATATTTTCGGCTACATGGTTTTCGTAAACAAGATTGGCCTCTGTGTCTCCTGAAATAATTTCAATATCTAGGCCGGTTTCATTCTTCACTATTTTTAAAATACTCTTTGCATTGCTAGCGTCTCTCATTGCACTGGTGGCACAAGCTTTAATGGCATCCACTTGGTACGCATTGATCAAGTGACGAAAAGCCTTCAATGTTTGCACAAGCATATCGGTTTTTTCGGAAGAAATAATATTGTTGTCAAAAACATCAAAACCAAGACGTAGGGGGACTCTAAATAAATTTAACTTATTGAACGTAGGGTTGTTTTTATTGTCTACCAACACCTCAGAGATGAGTAATCTGGCTGCGTTACTTCCAATATCGATTGCTGCAAGTTTCAAATTTGAATGAATCACTTATTTAGATGAGCTTGCAAGTTGCTTCTTTTTTTACAAAGCAGTTTGTTTGGGCAGTAAAAAACTATCCACTTTTGTTATTAACTTAATTTGTAGAGGGGTAATTTTTAGAAAACAAGTAATTGTAAGTGCCTACTTGTGATCTTACCTTTTTGGTATTTCGTGGATTGATGTAAATATTATTCTGCTCGTTATTTAAAATTCTCGCTTTGATGTTATCGTGAAACTGAATTTCCAACATGTCTTTTAGCTCATTTTGAATATTGTTATCAAGTATGGGACAGGTGGCTTCAATACGATGATCTATATTTCTAGTCATCCAATCGGCAGAAGAAATAAATACTTTTTCTTTCCCATTGTTGTGAAAAATCATGATGCGCGCATGTTCTAGAAATTCGTCCACAATACTAATGGCTTTAATAGGGTGTTTTATTTTTTTAATTTCAGTTAGCATACAGCATATTCCTCGGATAATCATTTTAATTTCAACTCCTGCTTTGGCGGCTTCGTGTAATTTTTTAATTAATGGCTCGTCGCTCAAGGAATTTAATTTTAGTGTGATGGCTCCTTTCTTTTTATCTTTTGCATTCTTTATTTCTTTTTCTATCAATGCGATACATGCATTGCGCATTCGGTAGGGGCTTGTGATAATAGTATTGCAAGAAGTTAAAAAGTGTTTTCTAATTCTTGGATTTTCTAAATAATTAAATATACGTTCAATGTCGGCTATGATTAATTTATTGGATGTTAACAGACAATGATCGCTATAAGCTAGGGCGGTTTTTTCATTTAGATTACCTGTGCTAACAAATCCGTATTGTATTGTTTTGTTTCCTTTTTTCTTTTTTATAATGCAAAGTTTGGCATGTACTTTCATGTTGGGTACACCAATTAACACATTTACGCCTGCATCTTCTAGTTCTTTTTTCCATTCTAAATTGGCTTCTTCATCAAATCTGGCTCTTAGTTCAATTACCACAGTTACTTTTTTCCCATTCCTAACAGCATTGGTAAGCGCATTAATTATTTTAGATCTTTCTGCTAGTCTATAGCAGGTTATTTTAATACTAAAAACATCGGGATCAATGGCCGATTCTCTTAGTAAGTCGATGATACTACTAAAGGAATGGTAGGGAAAATGAAGCATGATGTCTTTTTCAATAATGGCCTCCGATACGCTATGTGCTTTTTGTAATAGGGGGTGAGTAAATGGTTTTTTTCGTTTGCTTGTTTTCCGAAAAACGGATTCTGGAAAATTCATAAAGTCTTTAAAATTATGAATGCTTCCACCTGGAGTTAGGTTGTCTTTTTTTGAAAGGCCCAATCTTTTAACAAGGTAATTGAGCAGTGGGGAAGGGATTTCTTTGTCGAATACAAGCCTTACGGGTTTCCCTTTTTTTCTATTCTTGAGGCCTTTTTCAATTTTTTGAATTAGAGAAGTTGAAACGTCGTTGTCTAAATCAATTTCGGCATCTCTGGTTATTTTAATGGTGTGTGCAGTAAAATCATCGTAGTTAAAATAAGAGAAAATATTTGGTAGACAAAACTTAATGATGTCTTCCAACAACATGATATTTTGTTCTCCTTCTTTTGATGGAAGAATAACAAATCTTTGTAATTGTCTGGTAGGGACTGATATTAAAGCGAATTTGCCGGGGATTGAATTGTCTTTTTTTGCCAAGGTGCAAGCCAGGTAAAGCGATTTGTCATTCAAAATCGGAAACTCTTGAATGCTTTCAATCATTAAGGGAACTATATTGCTTCGTACTTCTTCATTGAAATATTGAAAGATGAATTGCTTTTGTTTGGTAGTTAACTTTTTTTCATGGGCAATAAATATTTTTTCTTTTTTAAGTTCTCTTAATATGTTTTTCCAAATAGCATCAAAATCGGCTTGCAGCTTTAAAACTTTCTGCTGAATGTCTTCTATGATTTTTTCGGGTGCTGTTTCTAAATGAATAGCGGCTTTTTCGCCTAACTGAACCATTCTTTTGAGGGTAGCCACTCGAACTCTAAAAAATTCGTCTAGGTTGTTTGAAAATATTCCTAAGAATCTGATTCTTTCTTTGATGGGTACAGTTTCGTCTGCCGCTTCTTGTAAAACGCGTTCATTAAAGGAGAGCCAGCTTAGGTCTCTTATGATTGTCTTTCTTTTTATCACGACATGGAATTGGTAACGGGAAATTAATAGATTTTATTTCTACAGAGGGGCTTTCAATATTAATTTAAAGTGAAATCATGTTGAATAGAGAAATGTATAAGCTTATGGTGAGCTTGATTTAACTATGCTTCATTTTCTCAATTATTTTAGTAGTAGAGATGCCGTCAATCATGTCTGCTAAAATTACTTTTCCTCCATTTTCGATTACTTCCTTTGCACCTGCGATTTGGTGTATTTCATAATCGCCTCCTTTAACAAGCACATCGGGCATCACCGCTTTAATTAAATTTAAGGGAGTATCTTCTTCAAAAACAATTACAGCATCAGTCATAATCAAAGAAGCTAATAATATCGCGCGCGATTGTTCGTCATTGATTGGTCTTGATGGGCCTTTTAATCTTTTCACTGATTCGTCGCTATTTACAGCAACGATTAAGATGTCGCCAAGGGATGCTGCCTGAGAAATAGAGGCAATATGACCTTTGTGAAGCATGTCAAAGATGCCATTGGTGAGTACAATACTTTTTGATTTTAATTTCCACCTTTTAACTTCAAGTGTTAGTTCTTCTAGCGTGTATATTTTTTGTGGGATGGATGCGATGGCTTTCATTCTATTATGTTGGGTTACTTACGTGGTGTGTATTTTCTTTTTGTTTAGATAGGGTATTGCCAATAATGCTAATAAGCCAATTGAAACAACCAGTCCTGTTGAAACGCCCCAGATGATCCATCCAAACGCTTTTCCTAATGGAGAAGCAATGCCATATAAAGTTAAAGTTTGCATCACAAAGATCGGGAAAGACCCTATGCCTCCGGGTGTTGCAATCATTGCTAGTGTAGCGAGCGACAACACGGAAAAGGCTGCTTTAATGGAAAGGTGTCCTGTTCCGTCCATTGCAAGAAATGCAAGATAAATTTGAAGCAAGTACATTGTCCAAATAAATAAAGTATGCAATAAAAACTCCTTTCTTTTTTTTAATTTTTTTATTGATCGAAATCCTTCTCCAATTCCTTTTATAAAATTATTGATGGCAACAATTACTTTGTTGTGTGGAAATTTTTTAAAAAGCTTTCCAATGGTTATAATGAGTAGGATGATGACGCTGATTGTAATAATGAATTTCATCCATAATGGCATCCCCGAAGTAGTGGTGATGATGTTGATTTCTTTTTTTAAAAACCCACTAACTTTTTCAATTTGAATCAGCACCGTAATGCCTATAAAAATTAAATAACAAAATACATCAAAGCTTCGTTCAACAATAATAGTTCCAAAAAGTTTATCGGATTTTAGGTTTTCATATTTTGCCAAAAAAGTGCATTTTAAAATTTCCCCTAGTCGAGGAATGGCGGCATTGGCAAGGTATCCAATCATCGTAACAGCAAACACATTTTTGAGTGCGGGTTTATACCCTAGGGGTTCCATCAGTAATTTCCATCGCATTGATCTGCTTATATGACTTAAAATAATCATTAACGCAACAGGAATAGCTATCCAATAGTTTGCGCTTTTGAGGGCTGAATAAAATTCATTCTTTTCTATTTCGGTCATTGACTTTAATTGCCACCAGACCAAAAACAACCCTCCTCCCAAAAAGACGATGTATTGTAGTATAGAAAAAAATCTTTTGCGCATATTCGTTTAAAGTTACAAATCGTTTTTCAATAAAATGGGGATGATTTTATTATGCTATAATCATGTTGTCTATCAGTCTAACTTCATTAAGATAAGCCGCTACGAGGGCAACAATGGTTGATTTTCCATCCCATATATCCAATGGCTCTAATTTTTCATTGGTCAGTGCAACATAATCTACTATGAATCCTTTTGAAGTTAGTGCCTCTTGAGCAGTTTTTTTTATACCGTCGAGGCTTTCTAACGATATATTATTTTTAATATATAAAAACGTATCATAAATCGCAGTGGCTTGAATGCGTTCTGATTCATTTAGTCGGGCATTTCTACTGCTCATTGCCAGGCCGTCATTTTCCCTGATGGTTTCGCAGAAATGCATTTTTAAATCATAGTTTTTTAATTCAACCAATTTTTCAATTACCATACATTGTTGGTAATCTTTTTGTCCAAGATACAGGTCATCACAATGAATGATTGAAAGTAGCCTGTCTACAACTAGGCAAACTCCTTGAAAATGCCCCGGTCTGTATTTTCCTTCCAGGATGGTTTCCAGAGAGCCCAAATCGTAATGTTCCTTGGTTAATTGAGTAGGGTAGATTTCCTCTATTGAGGGCAGAAAAAGGATATCACAGCCTGCCAATTCTAATAAATTGATATCATTTTCAATCGTGATGGGATATTTTTGAAAGTCTGCTGCATTATTGAATTGGGTAGGGTTTACAAAAATGCTACAGATAGTGAGATTGTTGTCGTTTTTACTTTCGTTTATCAAAGAAATATGCCCTTGGTGTAAGGCGCCCATTGTTGGGACAAAACCTATTTTTTGGCCTGTTTTACGTTGATTATCAATAAAGCCAGTCATTTCAGCCGAAAGTCTGTAAATTCTCATCAGTAGCTATATTATGTTATAAAAGCCTATTCTACAGGTAAATTCAATAAAATATCAGTACCTTTGCGCTCCGTTCAGCATATTCTGCCACTAACCAAAGTACAAATGTCTACAAAGAAAAGAATATTATTCATAGCAAACGAAATGTCTCCTTATTTGGAATTGACCGAGTTCGCTGAAATTGTAAACAAGCTAGCGGTTTTGTCGAACGACAACAACCTTGAAGTTAGATGTATTATGCCTCGATTTGGCGTAATCAATGAAAGAAGGCATAGACTTCACGAAGTGGTGCGCTTATCCGGAATCAACGTAACGATTAACAATGATGACTACCCTCTAGTTATCAAGGTGGCTTCCCTTCCCAATGCAAGATTACAAGTATATTTTCTGGATAATGATGATTTCTTTAAAAGGAAATCAATTTTCACGGATGAAAATGACAAATGGTTTGATGACAATGGTTTGAGAACTGTGTTGTTTTGTAAAGGAGCTCTCGAAACTGTTAAGAAATTCGGATGGCCTCCAGATGTAATTCATTGTAGTGGTTGGATGACAGGGCTCATTCCCATGTTTGTGAAAGCAGCCTATAAAAAAGAGCCTGTTTTTAGCAACAGCAAAATAGTATTTACTATAGGACAAAATACCTTTAAAGAAAAACTTGGATCAGACTTTCTTAAGTTGATTACAATTAATGATCATGTTACTAGCAAAGAGTTGGAGTTTTTCAAAGACAATAACAATATTGCTATGTTTAAAGGGGGTGCTTCATTCGCTGATGCCATTACTTTTGGTGCCGACAATGTAGACAAAAAATTAGTAGAAGAATTTTCTAAAGTAAAAGGCAAGAAGGTACTTAAATATGATGCAGAAAGTGATTTAACAGACTATTTGCAATTATATGCCGATCTTACAAAATAAAAAATAATCCTATTTTATAAATCATATTCTGTGCGTAGAAAAATAACCTTTTTTTCTTTTTTAAGCTTCTCAGCCCTTGTTTTTATTTTTTATAGCTGTACGAAATTAGACACTACTAGTATTGGGGGAGATCTTATTCCTGAAGTGGATAATATCAACACCTTTGCAGACACGCTTGATGTATATACTACTCAAGGAGTTTTTGACGGTATTTATAAGGATACCTCAAAATTAGGGTACACTGACAAATATGCAATTGGTAAAGTGAATGACCCTTTAATGGGAGGAACAGAAGCGGCTCTTTATTTACAAATGAAGCCTTCTTTTTATCCTTTTTATATTGGCAAAATGCCCAAAGACACCATTGTACAAGCTGATTCTTTGGTGCTTTGTTTAAATTATCAAGCATTTTGGGGAGATAGCACCCAGCCTTTACAATTGCAAGTATACGACGTAGCTCCAACAACAGGAGGATTGTGGGATTCAGTTTATGTGTATCGTGACATTAATTTCGCGCCTAATTTAAACAATGCTATTAGTGCAGTGAAGTCTGTAGACATTAGGACATTAGGCAATTATGTAAAAATCGGAAATAAAGACTCTGCAAATAATCAAATTCGTATTAAACTTTCTGATACGTATCGCGACTATTTCTTTTCTAGGGATAGTTCTACCACAGGAGCATTCAGAAGCGATTCTTTATTTAGGCAATTTAATAATGGATTTGCTGTAGTAGCTAATTCTGCTAATTCGCTTGTGTACATCAATTTATTAAATTCTACCACTAGATTAGAGGTTCATTATAAGAAAAAGAATGGAGGCGCTGTTGATACTGTGTATAATAATTTTTATTTTAATGTGGGGCTGAATGGAGAGACTGTTCGTAGAAGTGCAGTAGCAAATAAAATAGTTCGCACTCGCAATCCACTTCCTAATGGTAATGATGAATTGTATCTTCAAACTTCCCCCGGTACTTTTGCAAACTTATATATTCAAGGTTTGAGCTCATTGAGCAATAGAATAATACATAGAGCAGAGCTTCAAATTGAACAGATTCCTGATCCTGTCAATGATAAGATATATACAGCTCCTTTATATATGTATTTAGACCTTGTAGATTCTGGCACTACTAATAAGTGGAAGCCCGTTTATTATGATCTAAATCCTAATTCACCTTATGATCCTGATTTCAAAACTGCTGGATATCCTTACTTTCCTTCTAATGGAGATGTAGACTTCAGTTATTTTGGAGGGTATTATCGTGAGAAAACAGATCTTACTGGAACAAGAGGGTATTATAATTTCAATATATCAAGGTATGTGCAGCAGCTTGTGACAAAGCATACTCCGAATTATCAGATGAGGCTTTTCCCTCCGCATAGCTTTAGTTATCCTCAATACGGTCCCGTATTAATACCGTACAAAAACCCCATTGCCTATGGCAGGGTAAAAGTAGGAGGAGGCAGCAATGCGAATCCCGCATATAGGATGAAGCTTCGTATTATTTATTCTAAGATTCAATAAAAGAAATAAAAAAATTACTAAAGCCCTTTTGTTCATCAGAAGGGCTTTGTTGTTTAATGAACCATCCCTTATCTTTGCATTCTTAAATTTTTATTATGGCTTATTTATTTACTTCTGAATCAGTTAGTGAAGGTCACCCAGATAAAGTGGCTGATCAAATCAGTGATGCACTCATTGATAACTTTTTAGCTTTTGACCCATCTAGTAAAGTGGCTTGTGAAACACTTGTAACAACCGGACAAGTAGTGCTTGCAGGTGAAGTGAAAAGCAAAGCGTATTTAGATGTGCAAGAAATTGCTAGAGGAGTGATTCGTAAAATAGGCTACACTAAAAGCGAGTATATGTTTGAAGCCAATTCATGTGGCATTCTTTCTGCTATTCACGAGCAGTCTGGCGACATCAATCAAGGGGTAGATCGTAAAAAGAAAGAAGAACAAGGTGCGGGAGATCAAGGAATGATGTTTGGTTATGCTACTAATGAAACAGCGGATTACATGCCATTGGCACTTAATCTTGCGCATAAATTATTGGAAGAATTAGCAGTATTGAGAAGAGAGAATAAGCAAATTAAATACTTAAGACCCGATGCTAAAAGTCAGGTTACTTTGGAATACAACGACAAGAATCAACCCGTACGAATAGACGCAATTGTGGTGTCTACTCAACACGATGATTTTGCAAAGGATGACATCATGTTGGCGAAAATTAAAAAAGACATTATCAATATTTTGATTCCAAGAGTGAAGGCTAAATACCCAACTTACTCTCATCTGTTTAACAATAAAATAAAATACCATATCAATCCAACAGGAAAGTTTGTGATTGGTGGTCCTCATGGTGATACAGGCTTAACGGGTCGTAAAATTATTGTTGATACTTATGGTGGAAAAGGAGCTCATGGGGGCGGTGCTTTTAGTGGAAAAGATCCAAGTAAAGTAGATCGTTCCGCTGCCTATGCTACAAGACACATTGCTAAAAATTTGGTAGCAGCTGGTCTTTGTGATGAAGTATTGGTTCAGGTATCTTATGCTATTGGAGTAGCTCAGCCCACCAGCATCAACGTGGTGACCTACGGTACTGCTAAAGTGAAATTGTCGGATGGTCAGATTGCTGAAAAAATAATGAAAATGTCTTGTTTCGATATGCGCCCCTATTTCATAGAGCAGCGCCTTAAATTACGCAATCCTATGTATAGCGAAACGGCTGCATATGGTCATATGGGGCGTAAAAATGAGGTGATAGAAAAGACATTCGTATCTCCGGATGGTAAAAAAGTTACTAAAAAGGTAGAGTTGTTTACCTGGGAGAA
>CANJJU010000046.1 GCA_947474815.1 Chitinophagaceae bacterium
ATCAATTAGTGGCTGAGGGAATAAAATGCTTCGAACAAAATGGAGAGGGCATTGATGAAAATACTTCTTTGGTAGTTGTTTCCACCGCTATCGAAGACACTGTAATGGAAGTGCAAAAAGCTAAGAAATTAGGCATCCCCATTATAAAAAGGAGTGAGCTACTGGCTATAATTGCTAAAAGCAAAAAAACAATTGCCGTTGGTGGCACTTCAGGAAAGAGCACCACCAGCGCTATGCTTTTTGACATCATGAAAACAGCAGGCCTGCAACCCAGCATTATCAGTGGTGCGGGCTTAATAAGTATTATTAAAGAAAATAAAATCGGAAATGCAAAAGTAGGAGCAGGAGATTGGCTCATTATTGAAGCGGATGAAAGTGATGGATCAATTGTTCAGTATCAGCCAGAAGTAGGTCTGTTATTAAACATTGATAAAGACCATCAGGAAATGGAAGAGTTGAAATCCATTTTTGCAACTTTTAAAAACAATACCAAAGAATTGTTTATTGTAAATCAAGGCAATGTATTCGCTCGAGCATTGTCCAATGGAAAACAATTTGACTTCTCATCTGATTCAGCCATTCAAACAGGATATAATTCAGCGGATTTTAATCAAAAGGGCATGCAGATTAGTTTCTCTGTAAACAAGCAGCCATTTACTTTAAATACAGTGGGCAAACACAATATGGAAAATGCCTTGGCAGCCATTGCCGTTGCAAATCAATTAGGTGTTTCTATGAATGATTGCGCAATCGCATTAAGCAAATATGAAGGAATTTATAGAAGACACCAATTGCTCGGGATCAAAAAAGGCATTCATGTGATAGATGATTATGCACACAACCCTGTAAAATGCTCAGCCTCTATAGAAGCTTGCCAACACATTGCACCAAAAGTAATTGCTTGGTTTCAGCCGCATGGATATGGCCCAACAAGATTTTTAAAAGATGATTTTATACATGAATTTGTAAAAGCATTAAGACCACAAGACGAAATTTGGATGAGTGAAATTTTCTATGCCGGAGGCACCGCTGTGAAAGACATCTCATCCAATGATTTAGTGAAAGAAATTAGCTCAATGGGCAAAAATGCCTATTTTGTTGAGGATAGGAATGATCTATTGGAAAAAATGAGATCTCATCTAACAGACAATTGTGTACTTCTCTTAATGGGAGCAAGAGACCCCGGATTGGAAGTTTTTACAAACAAAATCTGGGAACAACTTTAATCCTATTTTTATATATCAAAAATGAAATTGGATACTTATAAATGAATACACTTTTTACAAATATTCGTTGTCTTGTTAACACTAGAGAAAATCAATCCTTGTTAAAAGGCAAAGATTTACTTCATCTTCCTTCTATTGAAAATGCATTTCTTTTGATCGAAGACGGCATCATTGTTTCTTTTGGAAAGATGACTGAACTATCTGATAAAATTCCTGCTCTTCCACAGAATATTATCAATGTGGAAGGTCAATTTATTTTACCTACTTGGTGTGATAGTCATACCCATCTCGTATTTGCAGGAAGCAGAGAGAATGAATTTGTAGATAAGATAAATGGACTGAGTTATGCAGACATTGCTGCGAATGGTGGAGGAATTTTACATTCAGCTAATAAGCTTTCCAATACTAGCGAAGACGAGCTTTTTACTCAAGCATGGAAAAGATTGCAAGAGGTTAGCAAACTTGGGACAGGTGCAATTGAAATTAAAAGCGGCTATGGATTGAATGTAGAAGCTGAACTTAAAATGTTGCGCGTTATTAAAAAATTAAAAGAGAAATCTTCTATTACAATCAAATCTAGTTTTTTGGGCGCTCATACCTATCCATTGATATATAAAGAAAATCATAGAGGGTATATTGATGTAATAATAAATGACATGTTGCCTGTCATTGCCAAAGAAAAACTAGCAGATTATATCGATGTTTTCTGTGAAGCGGGTTTTTTCAATCCTAGTGAAATGGAAGAAATATGCAAGGCAGGATTGACTTATGGATTAAAACCCAAATTGCATGTAAACCAACTCAATAGTATTGGAGGAATTCAAAAAGCAATCGCATTAAATGCACTTTCAGTTGACCACTTAGAGACAATGACAGAGGAAGATGTAAAAGATTTGGCAGAATCAAATACCATTGGAACCTTATTGCCAACAGCGGCTTTCTTTTTAAGAATGCAATATCAGCCTGCAAGGCAATTGATTGATGCAGGATGCGCCATTGCACTTGCTTCTGACTACAATCCTGGATCTTCGCCAAGTGGTAACATGAACTTTGTAGTTGCATTGAGTTGCATACAAATGAAAATGCTTCCCGAAGAAGCCATCAATGCGGCAACTTTAAACGGAGCGTATGCAATGCAAGTAGAAAAAGAATTGGGTTCAATAAGCATTGGAAAGAAAGCGAATCTTATTTTTACAAAACCCATTTCATCCTTGGCTTTTATTCCGTATTCATTCGGTTCAAATTTGATTGAAAACGTAATGGTTAATGGAGAGTTTATTAAATAATTAAAATAACAATTGATGCAACAATTAATTGAATGCGTTCCTAATTTTTCAGAAGGAAATGATCTTACAGTAATCAAGCAAATTACAGACCAAATCGAATCTGTTGAAGGAGTTCGGCTGCTCAATGTAGATCCAGGAAAAGCGACTAACAGAACTGTTGTTACCATGGTAGGTGAGCCACATGCTGTTATAGAAGCAGCTTTTCGTGCTATCAAAAAAGCTGGAGAACTCATTGATATGAGTCACCATTCGGGAGAACACCCAAGAATGGGAGCTACAGATGTTTGCCCACTCATCCCTATTGCAAATATCTCGATGGAAGAAACTGCTCTATTTGCACAACAACTAGCTAAAAGAGTAGGAGCTGAACTCAATTTACCTGTTTATTTATATGAAGCAGCTCAACCAAAAAAAGAAAGAAGCAATTTGTCTGTTATCAGAGCAGGAGAATATGAAGGTTTTTCAAAGAAAATTTTATTGCCAGAATGGAAACCAGATTTTGGGCCTGCGATATTTGATAGTAAAAGAGGCGCAACCGTTATAGGCGCAAGAGATTTTCTTGTAGCATACAATGTAAATCTTAATACAACGTCTACACGAAGAGCAAATGCCATTGCATTTGATATAAGAGAAGCTGGACGAGTTAAAAAAGTTGACGGCAAGGTCGTGAATGATGAAAAGGGAAAACCCATTTCAATACCAGGCAGTTTGAAAAGTGTTAAAGCAATCGGTTGGTTCATCGAAGAATATGGCATCGCTCAGATTTCAATCAACCTAACCAATATCAATATCACACCTGTTCATATCGCTTTTGATGAAGCCTGTAAGAAAGCAACAGAAAGAGGAATGAGGGTAACGGGAAGTGAACTTGTTGGATTAATTCCTTTGAAAGCAATGACGGATGCGGGTAAATATTTCTTACAAAAACAACAACGATCAACTGGAGTGAGTGAAAAAGAATTGATAAAGATTGCTGTAAAATCTATGGGGCTAGATGAATTGTCTCCTTTCAAATCAGAAGAAAGAATCATTGAATATATGCTGAAGCATCCTTCTAATGATAAGTTAATCAACATGACTCTTGCAGATTTTACTGATGAAACAGCAAGTGAAAGCCCTGCGCCGGGCGGTGGCTCAATTGCTGCGTATATAGGTTCATTAGGCGTATCATTGGCTACCATGGTGGCGAATTTATCTTCTCATAAAACAGGATGGGATGACAGATGGGAAGAATTTAGCCAATGGGCAGAAAAAGGTCAGGGCTATAAAGATCAATTATTAAAATTAGTTGATGAAGATACCCGTGCCTTTAATAAAATCATGACAGCATTTGGATTACCAAAAGGAAACGAAGAAGAAAAAACAACTAGAACAAAAGCCATTCAAGAAGCAACAAGAAATGCCATTGATGTTCCATTAAAAGTTATGCAATTAGCTTACGATAGCCTTGAAGTTATAAAGGCCATGGCAACTATTGGAAACCCAAATTCTGTTTCTGATGCAGGCGTTGGTGCCCTTTGTGCAAGATCTGCTGTCATGGGGGCTTTCATGAATGTTCGTATAAACGCAGTGGATTATAGCGATAAAGAATATGTTGCCTCGGTTATAAAAAGAGGAACCGAATTGGAAGCAAATGCAATCAATGCAGAGAAAGAAATCTTGACCATCGTAAATGGAAAAATTGGAATTTAGAAGCTAGTTTGGATGATACTCTATAAACAAAACTGCATTCTCTTCTAGGCTTGCACTAGAGTGAAGCTCATATCTTTTTTTTCCAGCAGTTAATACAATCAAAGCTGTATTAGGCGCCATCGTTCCCATATTATCAGCATACAAGGTAATTTCGTGAGTGGCGGATGTTTCATCCAACGTAATATTTAAAATAATAGGAGCTTCAGATAACCCTTGTTTTGATTTTATTAATTTCCCATTGTAAAAAACGCTCACCGTATCATTGTCAACAATACCATTATCGTATAATGCAAGTTGAATATTTTTATCCTGAACAATAATTGTTGAAATAGTTGATTTTTTTCTTGATGACATAGATTCAATTAATGACCTATCTGCATGCTGTATATTTGGAGAAATAACTACTGAGGGTTGTATAAATATCTCTTCATTGCTATTGATTACTTGAGTAGAATCCGAGACATATTTATTGAATTCATTCTGATTGATTATTTTATTATACTTTTCATTATTTGTAATATTTTTTTTGGGTATTTTTTTAGCGGTCGAGTTTTTTGTTGATAGGCTATTGTCGAAACAGATAGGTTTATTATTGGGAAGTTCTTCTGGAATAGTTGAGATTCTTCGAATCCAGAAATTGTCACTTTCAGAGGGTTTAAAAAATTCACTAAAAAACGAATTCGTCGTAACGTTTCCCCTAAGAGCATTTTTATTTGCCTTATCAATTTGCCATAATCGGATAGTCATCAAAACATGATTACCCGAATTATTGATAAACGAAACTCCTTTGATTGTCCAGATAGATGTCTTTTCATTGTAAAATCCTTTAAAATAAGATTTACAATGGCTTTGCTTATCACGTAAAGCTATGTCGTAAGTGTATCCGCACAATTCATTTTTTTCTTGTAAAATATTAACCCTTAAATATTCATCATTCATGATACCTTCCCAAACACCTGTAATGTTTTGACCGATTAATCCTTTTGAAAGGAATAGCAATATGATGAATTTAATTTTAATAAAACGAGTCATAATTTTACAAATTACTATATAAATTAAGGTTGCACTTTAAACTTATTATAAATAAATGTTATAAATAAGCTACAAATACACTTTTAACCATTTTTACAGATATTACAATAAGTTAAAACATTTTTGTAGATTTGGCATTCTTTAAAAACAACCATACTTAAAGGCTTCATAAAGCATAAGCCAAAAACAATAACCATGAAAAAAATAATTTACTTTTTATTGATTGCAATTACTTTCAGTTCTTGCGAAAAAGATAATTTAATAACTACTACAAATCCTGTTGGAAGTCCAATTATAGTTCCGCCTGTGGCCCCTCCAACTTTTGCAACTGATAGTACGTTGTTATTGGGTAACCCAAGCAATGCTTCATCCGTTGAAGCAGATTATGGTAATTATCTTCTTAGAGAAGGATATTATTCAGTTTCATATAACCGCGATCGTGGAACACCTAATTGGGTTAGTTGGCATGTAGTATCAACCGATTTTGGCTCTACACCTAGACAAGATGATTTCAGAGAAAATCAATCATTGCCTTCAGGTTGGTATAGAGTTGGCGGAACAAGTTATTTAAGCAGTGGCTTTGATAGAGGTCATATGTGTCCGTCAGCAGACAGAACATCTTCTATAGAAGCCAATTCATCTACATTCCTAATGACCAATATGATTCCTCAAGCACCCAATTGCAATCAAGTAACTTGGGCTAATTTGGAAGACTATTGCAGAACATTGGTACAAGGAGGAAGTGAATTATACGTTATTGCTGGAGCTTATGGCGAAGGTGGCACCGCAACTGGTGGATTAACTACCACACTCGACAATGGACGAATTACCGTTCCTGCAAATGTGTGGAAAGTAATAGTGGTTTTACCAAATGGAGCAAATGATTTAAGCAGAGTTTCTAATGCAACAAGAGTGATTAGTGTTGTAATGCCAAATGATAATTCAATCAATAATGATTGGAGAGCTTACCGTACTTCAGTTGATTTTATTGAGCAAGAAACTGGTTACAATATGCTTGACAAGGTTTCCAGTGCCATTCAAAATAATATTGAAGCGACTGTAGATAACTTGTAAGAGTACTATTTTACAAACAAGACAATCTTCCACCATCAACGGGCAAATTAATCCCGTTGATATATCCTGCAGCTGGGGTACATAAGAATGCAACAGCTGCGCCAAACTCATTTGGTTGCCCTATACGACCCACAGGAATTTCTGCTACCAATTCTTTAAGTATGTCTTCTTCAGATTTACCTGAATCTGTTGCTTTTTTCTTTATAACATAATCTGCACGAACGGTTTGAGTAAACCCAGGTAAAACATTATTAACTGTAATCCCAAATGGGGCAAGTTCAGTTGCAAGTGTTTTACTCCAATTGGCAACAGCTGCTCTGATTGTATTGCTCACTCCCAATCCAGCTATCGGTTGCTTCACTGAAGTTGAAATAATATTTACAATGCGCCCAAAACAAGAAGCTTTCATACCCGGAGACACGGCTTGAACCAATATATGATTACAAATAAGATGACTATTAAATGCTTGCAAGAAATCTTCTACACCGGCATCAATAGCTTTTCCGCCCGAAGGGCCTCCGGTATTGTTTACGAGAATATGGATAATATTTCCTGAAGCGATATGTTTTTTAATAGCAGACTCTACAATCTTCGCGTCTGAAAAATCGGCAACAATGTAATTATGTTGTTGGCCTTTTGAAACATCAAGATACAATAGGGCAGACTGTAATTTTTGCTCATTACGTGCCATTAAAACAATATTTGCACCTAATAATGCGAGTTCAACTGCAGAAGCCAATCCGAGTCCTTGAGTACTTCCACAAACCAACGCTGTTTTCCCTTTTAAATCTAGATTCATACAATTTGTATTTTAGGAATTTTTATTTTCTGAAAAGAAATTCAATTCTATTTTTAATTGTTCAATTACATTGAATATAATAGGACAAATACTATAATGGATGAGCGTTCCAAAAAGCCTATCTGCAAAATTGTTTTTATTCAAATGCGGAAATTCTCTGCATTCATTAAACCTATTTTCATACACCGTACATTTGTTGTCGTTAAGAAAATGACAAGGGATGGTATTTATGATAAACTGCCCGCCATTACTTACTTCAATATACTTGTGTTTAAACTCACTGGTTGACATATCTAAATGTTTAGATAATTGAGTTGCTTCATCATTTGTTACATTAATCATCAATCCTCTGCAACAAGCACCACATTGAGTACAATCTATGCGTTTTTCTATTTCCTTGTTAATATCAGCCACCAATTGGTCTACAACGCTACTATTTCTATTTCTTACAAAAATTCGGAAGGCATCATTTTCTTCCTGCCGGCTAATTGCCAAAGCTGCAATCTTGTCTTTATTGGTTTCTAAATAAATAAGAATTCAATTAATGGGTTAAAATATATTCAAAACTAATGAATATGTACTATTTGTAAGTTATACTAAAGAAAATAAGCTCTATTTTATCCTAAAAAATATTTAATTTGACCTAATATTAAAATTTACGCACATAAAGATTGATTTGTGGATAAATCTATAAACAGTAAAACCCCTTCATTCGCCTAAATTCGCAAGTTTAAAGGAAGATTTACCTTTTAGCATTTTTTGCATAAAAGAAAACTACACATTACAATGGCTGAAAAAGAAAAATCAGAATATACCGAAGATAGTATCAGGAGTCTCGATTGGCGTGAACACATTCGGTTGCGACCAGGAATGTATATTGGAAAGCTGGGAGATGGTAGCAGTGCAGATGATGGTATATATGTAATGCTCAAAGAAGTAATTGATAATTGTATCGATGAGCATACTATGGGTCATGGGAAGCATGTAGATGTTAATATTGATGGCAAAACAATTACTGTTCGAGATTATGGAAGAGGAATCCCTTTAGGAAAAGTAGTGGATGTAGTAAGTAAAATAAACACTGGAGCAAAATACGATAGCAAGGCGTTTCAAAAAAGCGTAGGGTTAAATGGAGTAGGTACCAAAGCTGTTAATGCGTTAAGTAATTATTTTAAGGTAACTGCTTATAGAGAAGGAAAAGAGAAAACGGCTGAATTTGAAAAAGGTGTGCTAACTAAAGAACACAAAGAAATTACTACAAAAGAGGACAATGGAACTTTTGTAACTTTTATTCCAGATGAAACAGTTTTCAAAAACTTTCATTTTGTTCAAGAATATTTAGATAACCAATTTTGGAATTATTGCTATCTGAATGCTGGACTTGTGATGAATTTGAATGGCAAGAAATTTGTAAGCAAGAATGGACTACTAGATTTGCTTCAAAGAAAAACCAATGAAGATGAAATCAGGTACCCAATCATTCACTTGAAAGGAGAGGATATTGAGATTGCCTTTACCCACGAAAATGGATATGGAGAAGAGTACTATAGTTTTGTCAACGGACAATTTACTACTCAAGGAGGCACGCACCTGGCTGCTTTTAGAGAAGGATATGTAAAGACCATCAGGGATTTCTTTAAGAAGGATTACGATGCGTCTGATATCCGCGGGAGTATTTGTGCTGCAATATCAGTAAGGGTTCAAGAACCAGTATTTGAAAGTCAAACAAAAACAAAATTGGGGTCTCAATACGTATATGAGAATGGCCCTAGCATGAAAAATTTTGTGGGCGATTTTTTATTGAAAGAACTAGATAATTTCCTTCATCGAAATCCAACTACTGCTGATGCTCTTAAAAAAAGAATTGAGCAAAATGAAAGAGAAAGAAAAGAATTGGCTGGGATTAAAAAATTAGCAAATGAAAGAGCCAAAAAAGCAAATCTTCATAATAAAAAATTAAGAGATTGCAAGTTTCATTACAACGATGAGCCAACAGGGAAAGACAAAGATCAAGTAATTGAAAAGCAAAAAGAAAGCACCATATTTATTACAGAAGGAGACAGTGCTAGTGGATCTATTACCAAAGCAAGAAGCGTTAATACCCAAGCCGTATTCAGCTTGCGTGGAAAACCTCTCAACTGTTATGGCCTTACAAAAAAAGTGGTATACGAAAATGAAGAATTTAATTTATTGCAACATGCATTAAATATAGAAGAAGGATACGAAGGCTTGCGATACAATAACATCGTAATAGCAACGGATGCCGATGTCGATGGAATGCACATTCGATTACTACTGATGACTTTCTTTCTTCAGTTCTTTCCTGATTTAGTAAAAAATGGACATGTATATATTTTAGAAACACCATTGTTTAGAGTGAGAAATAAACAAGAAACGATTTATTGTTATGACCAAACTCAAAAGCAAGCAGCTACAAAAAAACTAGGTAACAAACCCGAAATAACAAGGTTTAAAGGATTGGGAGAAATTAGTCCGGATGAATTCGCTCGATTTATTAGTGCCGATATAAAATTACAACCGGTTATCATGGAACAAGGGGAACATGTGCAGAATCTCTTGGAATATTATATGGGCAAAAACACACCCCAACGCCAAGACTTTATTATAGAAAACCTAAAAGTAGAATTAGACATTATAGAAGAATAAATAATCGATACTAATACACATTAAATAATATTTCACTTTATGATTCATATAGTTTTTAGCGAAGCAGATGCTGCCATTCTTCAGTCTGCCATTGAAATCGACGAAACCTTACAAGGAGAAATTATTCAAATTAAGGACAATTTTGCTGTTGGACCATTGAATGATATTTACTCCGAAGCTGGCTTGTTAGAAAGAAACCAATGGTGGAAGACGTTATTGGAAGGAGGAGATTTTAAACATACATCTGAAGAGTTAATTCACAACGACAATAAAACAATTGAAGAAACTTTAGAGAAGTTGAATACAAATAATGAAGAAACCCTTTGGATATGGGCTGCTCAGAATAGCCAGGATGTTTGTGGCTATTATTGGCTTTTGCAATATGTAAAAGAATTACAAGGTCGAATATTTATTTTATACCTAAATAATTTACCTTTTATCAATGAGAAGGGAAATATCTTTTACCCCAATAGTTTATCTGAAATTCCAGCAAAAGAATTTTTAAAAGCTAAAAAACTTGCAAGAGAAATTACGCTCAGTGAATTTGAAGTCGATCCTGATGAATGGACAAAATTATGTTCCGACAACAAAGGAATCAGGGTATTAGAAGGAGGAAAGAAACTCATTCAACATGATTACGAATTCTATGATAGCGAATTGAAAAAATACATCATGCCTGATTGGCAAAAAGCTAGTAAAATAATACACAATTTTCTTTCAAAAGGGAAACATACTATTAGCGAAGCCTATTTGTTATGGAGATTAAAAGCCATGATTGAAATGGGACTGTATGATGTACAAGGAAAAGTTGCTAATATGAAAGATTTCGAAATAAAGTATCATTCTAAGGCATAATCAGCATAAATAAAATTGTTAAGATCAATCAATGGCTACAAAAAAAACAAAAGAGGAATATACTCATAGCGACACGGGTGTTAGCGGTCAATATAAAACTTGGTTTTTAGATTATGCTAGTTATGTTATTCTAGAAAGAGCAGTTCCAGCAGTAGAAGATGGATTAAAGCCAGTACAACGTCGTATTCTTCATGCCATGAAGGAAATGGATGATGGAAGATTTAATAAAGTAGCAAATATCATTGGGCAAAGCATGCAATATCATCCTCATGGTGATGCAAGTATAGGAGATGCCATTGTTAATATGGGGCAAAAAGATTTACTCATTGAAACACAAGGAAACTGGGGCGATGTAAGAACGGGAGATGATGCAGCAGCTGCTCGATATATAGAAGCAAGATTAAGCAAATTTGCATTAGACGTAGCTTTTAATGCGAAAACAACCAATTGGCAGCTGAGCTACGATGGAAGAAAGAATGAGCCTATTACATTGCCAATGAAATTCCCTCTATTGCTTGCACAAGGAGCAGAGGGTATTGCAGTTGGACTAGCTACAAAAATTCTTCCCCATAATTTTTGCGAATTAATTGATGCATCCATAAAATATTTAAAAGGAAAGAAATTTGAAATACTTCCAGATTTTCAAACGGGAGGAAGCATGGATGCCAATGCTTATGCTGAAGGGAAGAGAGGGGGAAAGATTCGAGTAAGGGCTAGTATTGAAGAGCAGGATAAAAAAACCCTTGTAATAAGAAGTGTTCCATTTGGTGTTACGACTACCCAACTCATGGAAAGTATAGTAAAAGCAAATGATCAGGGTAAAATTAAAATTAAAAAAGTAACCGATCATACAGCCGCTGATGTTGAAATTATTATTGAACTGGCAGCAGGAATTTCTCCCGATATTACCATCGACGCTTTGTATGCATTCACGGATTGCGAGGTAAGTATTTCTCCCAATGCCTGCGTAATTGTAGATCATAAACCACAGTTTTTAACGGTAACTGAATTACTTAAAATATCGGCAGACAACACAAAAGACCTTTTAAAAAGAGAATTAGAAATAAAATTAGCTGAGCTGCAGGAAAAATGGCATTATACTTCATTGGAGAAAATATTCTTTGAAGAAAAAATATATAAAGAACTCGAGAAAAAGCATGAAACATGGGATAAAGTGCTTGAGTCTATTGACAAGGCATTTAATCCATTTAAAAAACAACTCAAAAGAGACATTACCAAAGAAGACATAGTTAAACTAACTGAAAAGCCCGTAAGAAGAATTTATAAATTAGATATCGACGAGCTCAATGCACAGATAAAAAATCTGGAAGCAGAAATAAAAGCAGTTAAGCATGATCTTGGGAACCTGGTGGATTTTGCTGTTTCCTATTATGAAAATCTTTTAAAGAAATACGGGAAAGGAAAAGAACGCAAAACAGAAATCAAGTTATTCGATATAATTCAAGCGAAAAATGTAGCAATAGCCAATACCAAACTATATGCAAATTTTGAAGATGGATTTATAGGAACTTCCTTAAAAAAGGACGAACTTATTACAGAGTGCAGCGATTTAGATGATATCATCGCCTTTACGAAAGGGGGTATCATGAAAGTGGTAAGGGTATCAGACAAGGTATTTATTGGCAAAGACATTTTGCATGTAGCCGTATTTCAAAAAAGTGATGAACGCACCACCTACAATCTAATTTATGTAGATGGTAAAACAGGCGTGAGTTATGCAAAGCGATTCAACGTAACAGGCATCACAAGAGACAAAGAATACGATTTAACTAAGGGAACAGAAAAAAGTAAAGTCCATTATTTTTCTGCCAATCAAAATGGGGAAGCCGAAATTGTGAAAGTTCTATTAAGTCCCAATTGCAGTGCAAGAAACAAAGAATTAGACTTTTATTTTGAAGAACTTGAAATAAAAGCAAGAGGAAGTATGGGCAATCAAGTTACCAAGTACCCAATCAAATCAATCAAATTTAAAGAAGCAGGAAAATCTACCTTAAGTGCCAAAAAACTTTGGTTTGATAATAAATTCGGCAGACTCAACTCTGAAGACAAAGGAGAATACTTAGGAATGTTTGATGCCGAAGATCGAATTTTGGTCATTTATACTGATGGCAATTATGAAATAGTTGATCAAGAACTAACACAACGTTTTGATCCCGAAAAAATATTATTGATTGAAAAATACAATGCTGATAAAACAATTACGGCTGTATATCTTGATAACGAAAAACTTCAATACAATATCAAACGTTTTAAAATTGAAACAACTACACTGAATACAAAATTCTTTTTCATCAAAGAAGGGAAAGACAATCACCTAGAAGCCGTTACTACAGCAGAAGAGCCCGTGTTGAAAGTGCAAAGTGGCAGAGGACAACAAATCACTAAAGCAAAATTCAAGGTGACTAAACTGGTTGAGATAATGGGGTGGAAAGCGGTTGGTTCCAAACTAATCGACTTTAGTAAGTCCGTAGAAATGGAATGGGATGTAAAAGAAAAGGAAAAAGACAATGGTCAAGGTGAGTTGTTTTAAGCCATTTATCATGTTATAATCTTTATAAAGTGTAGTTAATTTGATTAATATTCATTAACTTAGATAATCCTTCTGTTGACACAGGAGGATTTTTTATCTAAACAATCAATTATGCAAAAAAGAGAAATTCGATTTGAATTTGATGTGTGCAAATCAATTGATGAACTAAACGAAAGCGATCAATCATTACTTAATTCTGCAAGAGAAGTAACAAAAAAAGCTTATGCTCCTTATAGTGAATTTTTAGTAGGGGCAGTGGCTTTATTAGAAAATGGCGCTACCGTTTCAGGAACCAATCAGGAAAATGCCTCTTATCCTGTTGGTATTTGCGCAGAAAGAGTTTTATTAGCCTCTGCCGCTATGATACATACCAATGTTCCCATTAAAACAATGGCTATTGCTTATCACAACTTAAATGGAGACAGCAATTTCCCTGTTTCTCCTTGTGGCATGTGCAGACAAAGCATTCATGAGTACGAGGACAGAACCAATCATCCTATTAGATTGATATTGTCGGGGATGACAGGAGAAGTAATGATTATAGAAAAAGCCAGCTTATTATTGCCCATGTCATTTGGCAGCAGCGAATTGAGAAGTGGTAAATAATAATCTTAGGAGACAACTGATGCTCCAAAGCTATATCGCAACAATACATCTCCATCAAATATTTGAGTTTCAATTAGTGTAAGCTTATGTGCTTTATCCAATGTTACTACCTTTTGAGTATGCAACATCGACTTAGACTTATCATCAATTAAAAGGAGAGGAGCAATGAAACAATACATTTCATCTGCCCAATTATTATCTATTAAAAAGGAATTTAACACCGATCCTGCTTCAGTCATAATGTGATGTATTCCTTTCTCCATTAATTTTTCACCCAATCCATCTAGTTGTAACATATGCTGATGATCAAATCTTACATCAATTATTTCTGTATGAGAAGGCAATGTATACTGATGACTAATTTGCGAAGTGTCTGTAAGTAAATATATTTTTGACAACTTTCTTTTATAAAATATAGGCAACTGTTGGTTTTCGGATTTTAATAGTTCTCCTGTTCTATCAATTATAATAGTATTTAATTCCTTTGCCGGCTGATTTTCTTTTCTAATATCTAAAGTTGCCCGATCAATGATGACTGTTTTTGCAGTAGTTAAAATGGCATCTGTATTCTCTCTTAATACTTCATGTACAAAGGTTCTGCTTTTTTGATTGGTTATCCATTTACTAGCCCCCAATTGATCTGAAATTTTTCCATCAATTGTAGAAGCTATCTTGAGTTGAATGAAAGGTCTTTTCTTAAGTTGATTCGTCATAAATACTGCATTCATTTGTTCAATAATAGGCAAAGGCATCAATACCACTTCCACACCGCTTTTCGTTAATAATTCAATACCTGAAACAATAGGATTGGGATCAACAGAACCAATGACTACTCTTCCGATTTTATGTTGAATAATCAACTCTACACAAGGGGGCGTTTTGCCATGATGAGAACAAGGCTCTAATGTAACATAAAGGGTCGTTTCTGATAAATCAGTCGTTTTCTTCAACGCTGCTTGAATGGCAAAAACTTCCGCATGAGGTCCACCACAAAGCTGATGATACCCTTCACCCAATATCTCTTCATTTTTATCTACTACAATAGCACCAACTAAAGGATTAGGTCTTACCTGCTTAGGAGACGCCATTTTAGCCAATATAAATGCCTTATTTAGATAACTTTGATGGTTCATACATCTTATCTTTGTGGCGCTAAAATTAAACTTTTAATTTAGATGTTCACAGGAATTGTACATTCTGCGCTTATAAAATCAATCAACCCTAGCGAAACAGGGTGGACTGTAGTGATAAATGCTCCTATAATTTCTTCTAAAGTATCTCTGGGAGATAGTGTAGCTATTGACGGAGCTTGTTTGTCGGTTATTAAAATCGACCAGGAAAACCTGCATTTCTTTGTTTCATTAGAATCCATTGATAAAACGATTATTCAATTTTATAAGATTGGGCAAATTGTAAATATTGAACTTCCCTTGCAAGTGAATGGGTATATGGGAGGACATTATGTGTTGGGGCACGTAGATACAACAGCTAGTATAATTAATATCAAAACAACTGACCAGGCCTGGACAATTACGATTGAATTTCCTACACCTTTTTCTAAATATGTAGTGTATAAAGGTTCTGTAACAATCAACGGGGTTAGTTTAACAATAAACAATACAATCAAGAATACAATAGAACTTTGTATTATTCCCGTTACGTTGGGAAAAACAAACTTGAAAACATTGAAAGTGGGAGATAAGGTAAATATCGAGTTTGATATTTTAGCTAAATACACAGAAAAGTTATTAACCAAAGAAATTAATTAAAGTGTTTAATACAATCGAAGAAGCATTAGCATCGTTTAAAATGGGCAATCCCGTTTTGGTGATTGACGATGAAAACAGAGAAAATGAAGGAGATATTATTTTCCCTGCAGATGCTGCTACTCAAGAAAAAATAAATTTTTGCGCAGTACATGGCCGAGGATTGATCTGTATAGCAATGGCAGAACAAGTTGCTCAAAGACTCAACTTACATCCTGTTACAAGCAATTCAAAAGACAGATTCAGTACCGCTTTTTATGATTCTGTTGATGCAAATCATTCCTTTGGAATCACTACGGGTATTTCTGCAAAAGAAAGATCTATCACGGCTTCATTGATTGCTTCTAAAGAAAGCAAATCAACAGACTTTATAAAACCAGGACATTTATTTCCTGTGGTAGCAAAAAACAATGGAGTGCTTGTAAGACCGGGACATACAGAAGCAAGTGTTGATTTGTGCATCCTAACAGGTCACGAGCCAGCTGCTGTGATGTGTGAAGTAATGGATGAAAATGGAAACATGCTTAGAAGAGAAGGATTGATTGCATTTGCTGCTACTCATCAATTAAAAGCAATTACCATTCAGCAAATTATTGAATACAGAAAACATACTGAAAACATCACTACAACTCCGTCTCAAAATCTAACTGAAAATTTTATTACACTGGTATCCGAAGCCAATTTGCCTTCAACTTTTGGAGATTTCACCATCAGTATTTATAAGAACGTTTTATCAGGCATAGAACATTCTGTTCTTTCAAAAAAGATATCTACCAACAAACCAATTGTAAGAATACACAGCGAATGTCAAACCGGAGATATATTTGGGAGCAGTCGCTGTGATTGCCAAAGCCAATTGCATCAATCGCTCGAATTAATAGAAGCCAATGGGAATGGAGCAGTCATTTACTTAAAAGATCAGGAGGGCAGAGGTATTGGGATTGGTAATAAAATTGCTGCATACAAACTGCAGGAAGAAGGACAAAATACCTACGAAGCAAATGAATCTCTTGGATTTTCAAAAGATAGCAGAACCTATCAAGATGCCATTGAGATATTAAAAAAAATGAACTTAAATGATTTCCAATTGATAACCAATAATCCTGAAAAAATAGCAGCCCTTCAACATGCAGGATTTACATTTAATACATTACAAATTCCATCAATCGGAAATCCACACAATCAAAAATATTTACAAGAAAAATTATCGATTGCAAAACACAGCATAAATATTAAATAATGATCGCCATTATCAAAGCAACATTTAATCCATTGTATACTGATTTATTAGAAAAGGGTTGCGTAGCACATCTAACTCAACTCAGCAGCCCATTTGAAACCTTTGAATGCCCGGGTGCTGTTGAATTAGTGGGTTACACTAAAAAACTAATGGATTCAAAAAAATACGATGCGATTATTACTATTGGTGCAATTATAAAAGGAGATACAGATCATTACGAATATGTTTGTCAATTTGTAACCAACGGTATCAGTACATTGGCCACCCAATCTTCCATTCCAATTATATATGGTGTACTAACTACACAAACAGAAGAATTGGCTTACGAAAGAGCTGCCCTTGACCGCATGAACAAAGGAAAAGAATTTGCAGAGGCGGCTATTTTTATGATGAAGGCGTTTGAAAGTCATGAATCTTAATTTTTTTATTGTAAAAAACTAAACGTCTATTTTTAATAACCTAATAAACATTTTATGAAAACAACCAATCAAAAAAATTTAATCGTATTTTTTCTGATGTTGACTTTATCTTTTGTTTCATGCAGCAAAAATGACAACCCTCCAAATAACTTTACTCAAAACCAAATACAAACTAACATTCAAATTGGAAGTTGGAGAATAACCAAGTTTATTGACTCTGGAGTAGACGAAACAAATAACTTTACCGGGTACAATTTTACATTTGGAAACACGGGGATATTAAATGCAAGCAATGGAATCAATAATTACAGCGGAACCTGGTCAATAACGGATAGCAATAGCAATGATGACAGTCTGGGTGACCTGGATTTCAACATCAATTTCAACCTTACAAATAAT
>CANJJU010000047.1 GCA_947474815.1 Chitinophagaceae bacterium
GTAAACAACAACAGCCCACATTAAAAGAATAATTAACACAGGGATATTATACACCTGTTGAAATAATTCAATTTTGGCAGTGGAAACTTGCCAAATGCTTTGTCCTTCAAATGAAATTTTTCTCATTGCTTCATTAACATGTGTTAAAGGCATTGCATTAGAGACAGGTTGCAGCCATTTTGGGAATGAATCAATAGAAAAAAATGTGCCTCCCAATAAAAACTGTGGAAGGGTAATCAAATTAGCAAATGGAGGAATCGTACTGTCACTTTTAGCAATCCCACTCACAATAAATCCAAAGCCCATAAATACAAGCAATGCGACAAAACTAAGCAACATCATATCGAAAAAAGTTTGAAGCCCATTGATCAACGTAAAGCCAAAGAAAAAATACCCAACCGATATGATTACCAAAGCGGTTGTTAATTGAAACAATACCCTACTTATCCCCTCTCCCAGAATAATAAATGTTCTGTTGATGGGAGTTGCAAAAAATCTTTTTAATACGAGTGTGTTTCTTAAATTAAAAAACATAAATGCTACCCCAAATACACCTGCACTTAATAAAGAGAATCCGAGTTGTCCGGGTAGAATAAAATCAATGGTTTTGTATTCTCTTACTTGCTCTATATCTTGTTGAGGATTAAAGTTAAACATTGCATAGCTAGGTCTTCCTGAATAATAATGATCGCTTATTTCATTGATCAAATCATCTATTACTCTTTTAAGCTGAGGCCATTGGTCATTACTTGAAGAGGTACTCTTTAATTGAATCTTATAAGGAGCCCCTTCGGAGGACAATTTTTTATTAATATAAAGAACGCCCGCTATTTTACCTTTAGCCAAATCTGCTTTCATTTCTGAGGAATTGGAATAAGAAACCACTTTAATTTCTTTGGAATGAATGATGGCGCTGTATAATTGATTAGAAGTATCCGATTGACTGTCAATTACAACTGTGTAGGTTTTTTGTATTCCATTATTGCCAATAAAACCAAAAACAAGAATAAAAATAAAAGGGAATATGAAACTAAAAATCATTGCAGAAGGGCTTCTTGTAATTGACCTTAAACTAGCCTTTGTAATTGCCCACATAGCCCTAAGCTGATTGTACTTCATTCTTTAGTGGTGTTTTAATATTGTAAAGCTAGCGTAATAAGTTTACATTAGGAATCGATTTAAAGATAAAAAACATACCTCTTATTAACCAAATTGATTATGATAAATGCCCCATTAGGTTCATAACTTTGTATCCATTTAATAACCGTTGCATATTTATATAAATGAACAAAACATATCTATTATTAGGCAGCAATATGGGTGATTCAATGAAGCACCTTGTCCTTTCAAAAAAGCTTATTCAAAAAAACATTGGAAAAATCAAAAGAGCCTCTTCTATTTATTCAACGTCGGCATGGGGGAATATAAAACAGGAGGATTTTATGAATCAAGTAATAGTGGTTGAAACAACCAACACTGCTTCTGATACCATGAAAGCAATTTTGGAAATTGAACAACAAATGGGAAGGATCCGTACTAAAAAAAATGCTCCTAGAATCATCGATATTGATATCTTGTTTTTTAATAAAGACATCATTCAATCAAAGTCGCTTGTGGTACCTCACCCACTATTACAAGAAAGGAATTTCGTTTTAACTCCATTAAATGAGCTTTCTCCCCTTTTCATTCATCCCGTATTCAACAAAACAATCCATGAATTACTGATAAAATGCACTGATAAACTGATGGTGAAAAAAAAATAATCAGCTTTGTTGCTTTCAACTTATTTTGCAGCCGGAATAGGACATTATACTAATAACAATTACTCGTGAAATATAATTTTGTAACAATTGAAGGCAATATAGGTGCGGGTAAAACTACCTTGGCTCAGATCTTAAGCAAACATTACAATTCAAAGCTCATTTTAGAAGAATTTGCGGAGAACCCTTTTCTGCCAAAATTTTATGAAAATCCAGAACAATATGCGTTCCCTTTAGAGTTGTTTTTTATGGCTGAAAGATATAAGCAGCTGAAGGAATTATTGCAGGTAAAAGACATGTTTCAAAATGCTACTATTTCAGATTACCTTTTTACAAAATGTTTACTTTTTGCAAAAACCAATTTACCAGAAGAAGAATACAGACTTTACAACAAATTATTTGATATCATTCATCCTCAGATTATTCAACCAGATATATTAATTTATTTACACAGTCCTGTTACTAAGCTACAAGAAAATATCAAGAAGCGAAACAGAAGTTACGAACAGGCTATCCCTGATGATTATTTGACTACGCTGCAAGATTCTTACATACAGTATATCAAACAGCATAACATTAAAACCCTTTTTGTTGATGCGTCAAATGCCGACTTTATTCACAACGAAGAACACACCCGAGTTATTATAGATGCACTCAATCAAGAGTACGAAAATGGCCAGCACTATATTACATTGCCTTAATATGATTGATAACCAATTGCACTAATATCTTTTATAATCAAATGAGCAAAAATCCATACGCCCCTTTATCAATTAAAGAATTCAAGTACTTTATTGGAGGTCGTTTTATATTCATTATGGGATTGCGTATGACGGGAACGGTTATAGGTTGGTGGATATACTTATTGACAAATAGTCCGCTTGCATTAGGACTAGTTGGATTATCGGAAGTAATACCTGCTTTATCACTTGCATTGTATGCGGGGCATTATATTGATAAAAATGAAAAAAGAACACTACTATTAAAAACAATATTGCTATATGCTATTTGCATTGTGCTACTTCTTTTACTGTCAACTTCTTATTGTAACAATCATTTAGATTCGTGGACCATCGCCTATTTGATTTTTACTGTGATTGCCTGTACAGGTGCCATTAGGGCTTTTTCTGGGCCCGCATTCGGATCAATGATTTCTCAGATTGTTCCAAAAGACCTATTGCCTGCAGGCGCCTCTATCAGTTCAGCCACTTGGCTTATTGGGTCTATTATGGGACATGCATTGGGCGGATTTTTTATTGCATGGATGGGCATTCACAATACTTTTTTTGTAGTACTCGCTTTTACGCTAATAGGATATTTATTATTAAAAAACTTATTGCCCAAACCAGTTTTTGTAACCACTACACAAAAAACGTGGCAAAGCGTAAAAGAAGGAATTCAGTATGTTTTTAAAACAAAAGAGATTTTAGGAACCTTGTCATTAGATTTATTTGCAGTATTGTTTGGCGGAGCCGTTGCGATGGTACCCATATTTGCAAAAGATATTTTACATATTGGCCCCATAGGATTTGGATGGCTAAACGCTGCCACAGACATTGGGTCAATTTTTACTGTTACTATCTTAACCATAAGACCACTGATGCGAAATCAAGGAAAAATTCTTTTTTATGCAGTTGCAGGGTTTGGAATTTGCATCATTGTTTTTGCGCTTTCAAATTTATTTTGGTTGTCGTTCATCGCCTTACTCATTAGCGGATGTATGGATGGAATAAGTGTTATCATCAGAGGAACCATACTTCAATTAAAAACTCCCGATGAACTAAGAGGGAGAGTAATGTCTGTAAACAGTATGTTTATTAATTCTTCCAATGAACTAGGACAGTTTGAAAGTGGTGTAGCAGCTAAAATAATGGGCATAATCCCTTCGGTAGTTTTTGGAGGATGCATGACTATTGGAGTAGTCATTGCCACCTGGTTTAGAGCCCCCTCTCTTAGAAAAATGCAATATTAATTTCAATCTTCTACAACCCTTACTTATTAAGACTTACCATTAGTTTTTCTAGTACAAAATAAACAATTGGACAGAAAGTAGCATTTTTCAAAGTCAGGGCCTGCCGTTTTAAAATAACATCTTCATCAGCATAAGGAAATCTTGCACAATCAGATGGACGAATTTCATAAATACTGCAATAATTATCGCTCCCTAAAAATGGACAAGGTTTTGAGTTTACAACATAATCTCCTTCCTCATCCAAATGGAGATATTGTTCTATAAATTGACCTTCTTTTAAACTGAGGTGCTTGGCAATGCGCTTAATATCAGGCGTTTTAAATCGAGGCGAGTAACTTTTACAGCAAGCTGCACAAGACAAACAATCAATTTTATTGTACGCTTCTTCATTCAAGTCTGGCAATTGCTTCAATACGCTGTTTTTATTCGCTTTTTGAAGAAATCGCTTATAGTCTTTATGGTGATCTGCTGACTTTTTTTGCCAGTTCTGCAGTAATTCTGTGCTCATTTGTTAAAAGTTGAAGATTAAATTGTTCTACAGTTTTCCACAAGACAAAACTAACAAACTTAACCGCATTAAATGTAGCTGTCTTATTGTAATTTTGCGGCAACATTATTGGTTTTTTATCAATGTCTTTTTCAGCCACTCTTCTATTACACATAGCTGAAGACAACAAATTATAACTTATGAATCTTTTTGAACAGCAACAAAACGAATTCTCTTCAAGACACATTGGGCCAAACGATCAGGAGCTGAATAGCATGCTTGAAACAATTGGAGCAAATTCTCTAGAAGAATTGATCGATAAAACCATTCCGCATTCCATCAGACTAAAAAAACCAATGGAATCCGGCGGACCCATGAGTGAACACGAATACCTCTCTGAATTAAAAAAAACTGCCGCATTAAATAAAGTTTACCGATCTTATATTGGTCAGGGATATTACAATACCATTACGCCCAGTGTAATCTTACGAAATGTATTTGAAAATCCAGGATGGTACACACAGTACACTCCCTATCAAGCGGAAATTGCTCAAGGACGTTTAGAAAGTTTACTAAATTTTCAGACAATGGTAAGCGATCTTACAGCCTTGCCTATTGCCAATGCAAGTTTATTGGATGAAGGCACCGCTGCCGCAGAAGCAATGGCAATGCTTTTTAATCATAAAAACAAAGACCAAGATCACATCACTGCGCCTAAATTTTTTGTTGATCAAAATATTTTCAATCAAACAAAAGACATTCTTATAACAAGAGCAACGCCTATTAAGGTTGAATTGGTTTTTGGAGACTACAAACACATTAAATTAGACGATACTTTTTTTGGAGCACTGATTCAATACCCCAATAAAAATGGTTTAATAGCAGACTATCGAGCATTTATCAATGATGTTCATAACGTAAATGCGCAGGTTGTTATGGCAACCGATCTATTATCATTGTGTCTACTTACTCCACCAGGAGAACTTGGAGCAGATATTGCCATCGGAAATGCGCAGCGCTTTGGAGTACCTATGGGGTTTGGTGGACCACATGCCGCATTCTTTGCAACCAAAGAAGAGTTTAAAAGAAATATACCCGGCCGCATTATTGGCATTAGTGTTGATGTAAAAGGTAACAGATGCTTGCGAATGGCATTACAAACAAGAGAACAACATATCAGAAGAGAAAAAGCAACCAGCAATATTTGTACTGCCCAAGCATTGCTAGCAAATATGGCGGCTATGTATGCTGTATATCACGGAGCAGAAGGGCTTAAGAATATTGCCAAACGAACAAGCCATCTTGCCCATGCACTTAGCAAAGGCTTATCTTCTTTGGGTTATGAAAACGAAAATCACTACTTCTTTGACACCCTTAAAATAAAAACAGATCACACTCAGCAAATAAAAATAAATGCAGAAGCAAAAGAAATAAATTTTGCTTACGACGAAAATCATGTTTATATATCCATTGATGAGACTACCACTAAAATAGACATATTAGACATTCTTCATATTTTTGCATCTATTCGTAACAGTGACTATAAACTAATTGATATTGATTCAGAAAAACCGCTGAGCAATATCCCTTCTTCGAATATTCGGAGCTCTGCCTTTTTAAGTCATCCTGTTTTCAATACACATAGAAGTGAAACGCAAATGATGCGCTATTTGAAAAGCTTGGAAAATAAAGACTTGAGCTTAAATACTTCTATGATTTCATTGGGAAGCTGTACGATGAAATTAAATGCTGCATCGGAATTAATTCCTGTAAGCTGGCCAGCATTCAGCTGTATTCATCCATTTGCACCAAGCAATCAGTGGAAAGGATATGCCCAAATTATTAAAGAATTAGAAGAATGGCTAACCAACATAACTGGATTTGCAGCAACTTCCTTACAGCCCAATAGCGGCGCTCAAGGAGAATATGCAGGATTACTAACAATCAGGGCGTATCATCAACATCGAAATGAAAGCCATCGTAACATTATTCTTATTCCTATTTCTGCTCATGGTACCAATCCGGCATCTGCAGTAATGGCGGGCTTCAAAGTGATTGTTACAAAATGTGATGAGGCAGGAAACATAGATGTAGAGGACTTGAAACAACAAGCCGAAAAACATAAAGACAATCTAGCTGGATTGATGGTCACTTATCCAAGCACGCATGGTGTTTTTGAAGAAAGCATCATAGAGATTTGCGAATTGATTCATAAAAACGGAGGACTTGTTTATATGGATGGTGCCAATATGAATGCGCAAGTTGGACTAACCAGTCCCGGTAACATAGGAGCGGATGTTTGCCATTTAAATCTACATAAAACGTTTGCAATTCCTCATGGTGGAGGAGGCCCAGGAATGGGACCTATCTGTGTAAATGAAAAATTAGCCCCTTATTTACCAGGACATGTTTCACTAATTAATAAAGACACTGCTATCAATGCAGTAAGTGCCGCTCCTTATGGAAGTGCAAGTATCTTATTAATTAGCTACGCCTATATAAAAATGCTTGGTGCAGCTGGAATGAAGAGAAGTACAGAAATGGCCATTTTAAATGCCAATTATATGAAAGCAAGATTGCAACAGGATTATAAAATATTATACGCTGGAAAAAATGGAACCTGTGCACATGAATTCATTGTTGACCTAAGACCATTTAAACAAACAGCAGGAATAGAAGCAGAAGATGTTGCCAAGCGCTTGATGGATTATAATTTTCATGCCCCCACTCTTAGCTTTCCAGTGGCAGGAACAATCATGATTGAACCTACTGAAAGTGAAGACAAAGCAGAATTAGATAGATTTTGCGATGCATTACTAAGTATCAGAAAGGAAATCAAAGGAGTGGAAGAAGGATCAACCGATAAGAATAACAACGTTCTTAAAAATGCGCCACATACCCAAAGGGTAATTACAGCAAATGAATGGGAATATCCATACAGCAGACAAGAAGCTGCATTCCCTTTAAGCTATATAAAAGAAAATAAATTTTGGCCTTCCGTTGCTAGAGTAAACAATACATATGGCGATCGAAACCTAATTTGCACCTGCGAACCTGTAAGTGCCTATTTGGATACCGAGAACTAAAAATTTGCTTTCTAATTGAAAGCAATATGACTTATAACACATTGATTGACAATAGATAGAAGGATATTATTTAATAAGTACAAGAAAGTATAGGGAAAAACAGTACCTTTGTGCTTTATTAATACAATACAATCAAAAAAAAATGGACAAAAATCAAGGAACCGTAAAGTTTTTCAACAATGAAAAAGGATTCGGATTTATTAAACACGACGATTCAGACAAAGAAACTTTTGTACACGTTAGTGGTTTAATTAATGAAATTAAAGAAGGCGATAAAGTTGAATTCGAACTTCAAAATGGCAAAAAAGGAATGAACGCTGTTAATGTAACAGTTATCGGATAAATAAACGTCATTTATGCAAAAAGGCTACTTTTAAGTAGCCTTTTTTTATGCCATTTAATTACCCAGCTTTTAAAAAAGTAATATTTATATTTGTTATCGTAAAAATCAATCAAATGAAAAAAATATTATCTGCAGTTTGCATACTTGCAACAGGAATTACTTTTGCTCAATCTCCTAAAAGCATCAGTTTAAAAAAAGGACAGGAAATTAACATCAATTCTACCGCCTCTTCTAATACAGATATCGGTATGGGTATGACCATGACGAGTAGCACCACTGTTCAGAATAAATTAATAGTAATAGGAGAAGATGCAACTAATTACATCCTTACAAATACTACTACCAAAATGAAAGTAGATATGGAAGCAATGGGGCAAAGCCAACATTACGATTCCGATAAGCCTGAAGACAAAGACTCTGAAGTAGGAAAAAATGTAGCCGACCAACTCAATGTTTCTGATACATTTATGCTTAACAAGCAAACCGGCTTGGCAACTGCAACCAAAGCAAACTCAGAAGAAGCTAGTGGCAACGCGGCTTCATTAATGGGCGAAGGAGGTAACAAAAAACAAGGAACTGAAGATGCGTTCCTTATTATTCCTTCAAATAAAAAAACTGGAGATAGCTGGGAAACATCTACTACAGTTAAAGGAATTACTTCAAAAAAAGTATACACCATTCAATCAATTGATAAAAAAATTGCAGTCATCACTACTAAAGAGACGATGGAAGGAACATCAGAACAAGAAATGCAAGGAATGACTGCTAATGTAACTACCAATGTAAAGTCTGATGTGGAGATTACCACTGACATTAGTACCGGACTTGTTAGCAATAGAAAGATTACTGCTGATGTAAATGACACAATTGAATTCAACGGACAATCTAATCCTATTAGCGCTAAAAGCACCACTACTATAACTTATAAATAGAATAGAAATTTTTAATCAGTGAATTCTAATAAATAAATTTTGTTATACTTTAGGTTTTACAACTATGTAGCTATTTAACCTTTTATCGCATAATCAACAGTTTACCATATGAAACTAAACTGTTGATTATTAGGTGTACATTTTATGATAAAAGCAAGTTGCATCATTCCTATTTATTTTTTATAGATACTAAAAATGTAGCTTTAATTGTAAGACAATCGCATATTTGTATAAAAAAATCCCTATTTATGCTACCGCTATTAATAGCTAAATTTGTATTACTCTAGTAAACTGCTTTGTACTAAATAACATAACTACTTAATGAATCAAGAGTCCACACATGAAAAATCTTTAAGTGAGGTTCATGGGAGCATTGATACAACCAAACCAACCAAGAAATGGCTAAAGATTTTTTCTTTTTTGGGACCTGCCTATTTGGTGAGCGTTGGATATATGGATCCAGGTAACTGGGCTACCGATTTAGCCGGTGGAAGTAAGTATGGCTATTCTCTCATTTGGGTTTTATTGGTTAGTAATTTAATGGCACTTGTATTACAAAGCATGAGTGCAAGGCTAGGCATTGTAAGAGGCAGAGATCTTGCGCAAGCCAACAGAGAAACATACCCACAAGTAATTAATTTTATATTTTGGATATTTGCTGAGATTGCGATTGCGGCAACAGACCTTGCGGAAATCCTTGGAATGGCCATAGGCATTCAATTACTAACTGGCCTCCCTTTATTAATGGGCGTTTCTATAACTATTTTAGATACATTTTTATTATTGTATTTACAGCGATTGGGAATGCGAAAAATTGAAGCATTTATATTAGTATTGATTATTGTAATTGGCATTTGTTTTTTATTTAATATCATTATTGCAAATCCTTCTTTTTACGATATAATAAAAGGATTTATCCCCTCCTTACCCAATGCAGCAGATTTATACAACCACAATGGAATCATTAGCCCGATTCCCAAAGAAACTGCCTTATACATCAGTATTGGTATTATAGGAGCTACAGTGATGCCCCACAACTTGTATTTACATTCCGCATTAGTACAAACAAGAAAAATTGTGAGGGACAGCAAAGGAATCAAACAAGCTATCAAATGGAGCATAGTAGATAGCGCGATTGCACTGAATATCGCTTTCTTTATCAATGCAGCGATTTTAATACTTGCAGCAACTGTCTTTTTTAAAACTGGTCGCACGGATATTGGTGATATCAAAGAAGCGCATCAACTATTGTCGCCCCTTCTTGGCTCATCTATAGCCTCCATCTTATTTGCAGTAGCATTGATTGCATCTGGACAGAGCTCAACCATAACGGGAACACTAGCGGGACAAATTGTAATGGAGGGATATCTTCGTCTTCGTATTAACCCCATCGTTAGAAGACTGATTACAAGGTTGCTCGCGATAATACCCGCCTTTTTGATTATCTATTATTTTGGAGAAACAAAAGTTACTAGCCTGCTTATTTTTAGTCAGGTAATATTAAGTATACAATTGGGATTTGCCATCATTCCACTCATTCATTTTGTCAGTGATAAAAAAACTATGGGAGAATTTTCTATTAAGCCTTCTATTCAAGTAGTAGCATGGTTAATGGCAAGTGTTTTAATATTTCTAAATGCACATATGCTAATTGATGAGATTACGGTCTATTTTAATACTAGCCATAATGTAACAATAAAATTATTGATCATATTTGCTTGTATCGGCTTTGTCGCTTTGCTGGTTTATTCTATTTTGTTTCCATTGATTAGAAAGACGTCAGAAGACACGTCCATTGATATGCACTCAGAAGCAAGCGGATTAGATAACATAAACATTCCAACTTATAAGAAAATAGCCGTGGCATTGGATTTTAGCAAAAACGATGCTATTCTAATGTCTGCAGCAATTGGACAATCAAGCATGGATAAGGAATTTATTCTTATTCATATTGTAGAAAGCCCATCCGCAATTTTACATGGAGATCAAACAGCAGATTACGAAACTAAGAAAGATGCCGAACAGCTTAATTTTCTGGTGAATGAACTTTCACAAAAAGGATTTAAAGCTAGAGGCATACTAGGCTATAAAGAACGTGCTAAAGAAATTATCAGAATTGTACAAGAAGAAGAAATTGATTTACTAATTATTGGAGCGCACAAACATGAAGGTATAAAAGACTTTATTTACGGAACTACGATCAATAAGGTGAGGCACAAATTAAAGATTCCGGTATTGATAGTAAATCCTTAAAAAAATTATTTTCCCAAACGGCTGTGTACCTTTTTTACCAGACCATCAATATCATGATTGTTCATACATTTAAAATGGCCTAAAGGACAACGCTTACCTCCATACTTACTGCAAGGCTGACACCAAAGATTTAAAGAAATATTTTCATACAAAGGAATAGATGATTGATTACGAAAAGAAGATCCATAGTATGGCTCAACAGCAAGCTTTGGAGAAGTCCCTCCCCAAATGGCAAACAAAGGTTTTTGAAAAGCGCAAGCGACATACTGCAAACCCGTGTCATGAGAAACAACCAATTTAGATTTCTTGATCATATCGGCGGACTCATTCAATGTGAATTTTCCACAAGAATTGTATATTTTAACCGAATCAACAGATGCAATCGCATCACCAGCAGCATATTCATTTTTGCCTCCCAATAAAATAATAGGATAATTAATTTTAGCACACAGTTCCTGTAATTTTGGAATAGGCATTTTCTTGGTATTATGGTTGGCTCCAATCACTATAGCAATAAATCCAAGTTGATGTGGGGCGGGAATATCTTGCAAACTGACTTCATCTGAGGGAGTTATAAAGTAGTCTAACCCAGCTCCATCATCTTTTACACCAAGTTTGGACACCGTTTGTAAACTTCTTTGAGTAATGTGCTGCTCCTGAGACATTAAGTTTACTTTAAACTTAGTAAGCATCAACTTTTGAAAAGATAGCTTATTAATGGTATAAGACTGCTTATCTAAGCTCCTTTTAACCTTATTGCTTCTGATATTATTATGTAAATCAATTACAACATCATATTCTTCTAGCATTAATTCAACTATGATTTCATCTAAATTATTTTTATAATAAAAGAATTTATCAATATAAGGATTGTGCAGTGTAACAATTTTAAAATCCTCCTTTGTAAGCAGATGAACTTCTGCATCTGGCAACTGTTTTTTAACACAACGAAATACTGGACTAGCCAACACTATGTCGCCAATAGATGAAAAACGAATAATTAAAATTTTAGCCAACGATTAACTTTTATTGTTCTACGAAATTAAGGTCTTTGCCAAAAGTTTCTTCAATGTATACTAGCGCAACTATAGAAACCGACATTATAATAATAACGGTAATCCAACCAGCATTGTAATAACTTGTAAAGTCTCTTAGATATCTAAACAAAGGAAGGATAATAATAGCCAACATTCCTCTGACCATATTCGGAATGGTGGTGGTGGCCGTGGCTCTTAAATTGGTGCCAAATTGCTCCGCTGCCATGGTTACAAAAATCGCCCAAAAGCCTGTCCCCAAACCTAATCCTGCACAAATAAAATACATGCCATTGGCGGTTCCGTTCCATTGTGCAGTAAAAAACAATACCATAAAAAATATTGTGATGGCATAAAAAATATACAACGCCATTTTTCTACTTTTCAACCACTGACTAACGAATCCTATTGCTATATCGCCAATGGAAATCAATACATAGGCATACATAACAGCCTTACCTGGATCTATTTTTTCTTTTATTCCCATTTGTTTTCCAAACTCATTGGAAAAAGTGATTAACAACCCTATCACTAACCATGTAGGCAAGCCGATTAAAATATTTAATATATACCTTTTAAATCTACTTCTGTTAGTAAAGAGCTGAATAAAATTTCCTTTTTGAATAGCAGAATCTCTAACTAATTGATACATGCCAGATTCAAAAACAGAAATACGTAAAAACAATAATAATATGCCCATTCCTCCCCCAATAAAATAACATGTTCGCCAATCGAAATGCTGCTTAATCACAAATGCAAAAACCGCCCCTGTCAAGCCAATTCCCGCAACCAATGACGTAGCAATTCCTCTTTTTTCTTTCGCTACCAACTCCGAAACCAATGTAATGCCAGCACCGAGTTCCCCTGCTAATCCAAGGCCAGCAATGAACCTCACCCATTTATATTGATCCACATTCTGAACAAGACCGTTGGCGATATTGGCAAGAGAATATAAAAGGATTGATCCAAACAACACGCTCAATCTACCTTTCTTATCCCCCATTACGCCCCAAATAATTCCACCGAGCAATAAACCTACCATTTGCCAGATTAAAATTCCTTCTCCTTGTATCTTCACTTGTTCGGAAGACAATCCGAAAGATTCTAAACTAGGCATTCTTATAATGCTAAATAAAAGAAGGTCATATATGTCTACAAAATAGCCCAAAGCAGCAACTACTATAGCGATACTAAAAATTGACTTATTATTATTCATAAAAGGGGAGACGAACTCAATTATTTCTTTTTTCCTGTGAGCATTTTTATTAAGACTGGAGCGGTAGTGACCAACACAATACCAATTACAATTACCTCCAAATGTTTTTTCAAATCAAAACCAAAAGAAGTTAAAATGATTCTTTGCAAATAATGCCCCGAGATAATCATTATAAAAACCCATGTAAAACTTCCTACAATGTTATAAAAGGTGAATTTTTTCTTATCCATCTGCACAATCCCTGCCACAATTGGAGCAAATGTTCTTACGAAAGGTAAAAACCTTGCCATCACGATCGCCCCACCACCGTGCTTTTCATAGAAATCTTTTGCCTGATACAAATATTTTTTCTTAAAAAAGAAAGTATCCTTTCTTTCAAAAAGGAATGGACCACTTTTCCTACCAAACCAATACCCCACATAATTTCCAATAATCCCAGCGCAAGAAATCAACAACACCAGTAATAAAATATTAATAAATGAACTATGGGTAGTAAATCCCAATCCAGAAATAATCAAGTCGTTACTATATATTCCTGTTACAAAAAGCAATGAATCTCCAGGAAGAAAAAACCCGGCAAATAAACCTGTTTCAGCAAAAACAACAAATGCAATAAACCACAATCCTCCATTCTCGATGTACCATTGAGGTTGTAATAATTGCATCCAATTAAAACTTAATAAAATAAAATCGTGCATGCTGTTGATTTGAATTAATTATTTTCTAAAGCATTTTCCCACTTACTAACAGCGGCGGTTGCCAGCGCATTTCCCAATACATTGGTCATACTTCTTCCCATATCGCAAAATGTATCTATCGCCAGTACCAACCCTATTCCTTCAGGTGGAATTCCAAACATTGACCCTGTTGCCAATACCACTACCAATGAAGCTCTTGGTACTCCTGCAATTCCTTTACTGGTAAGCATAAATACCAACAGCATAGCCACTTGCGTTCCAAGATGATCTGTTATTGAAGTGATGTTATACGCTTGTGCAATAAACATACTAGCAAATGTCATATACATCATGCTGCCATCTAAATTAAAAGAGTAACCCAAAGGCAATGTGAAAGAAACTATTTTATTTTTGCAACCAAACCGCTCCATTTCTTCTACCAATTTAGGAAAAACCGCTTCACTACTTGCCGTATTAAAAGCAATCGTCATAGGATTAGAGATACGGCGTAACAATACAGGTAATCTCTTTTTTAAAATCAGGTATCCTACAAAAAGCAATATCATCCACAGTACAGCGAGTCCTAAATAAAATGATCCAATATAATAAGCGTAGGTCTTTAATATCCCTAACCCCTTCGTTGCAATCACTGCTGTCATAGCACCAAATACGCCAAGGGGAGCAATACTCATTACATAAGTAACCATTTTTAATACCACATGGGTTAATGAATCCAATGCATTAATAATAGGCTCGCCTTTTTTACCAATGGCAGTAAGTGCTACTCCAAAGAAAATAGAAAAAATAACTAATTGTAAAATTTCATTTGAAGCCATGGCTTCAATAACACTTCTGGGAACGACGTGCTCAACAAATTTATCTAAAGAGAATTCTTTTGTTTTACCCATTAAATCTTTAGCCCCTTCTAGATCAGCATTGGCAATATTTACCCCTACACCTGGCTTAGTAATGGTAACCAGTATTAAACCCAAGGTCAAACTCAACAGAGATGCAGAAACAAACCAAATCATTGCTTTTCCTCCTACTCTTCCCACTGATTTTAAATCGCCTAATTTGGCAATCCCCACTACAAGAGTGGCAAATACCAGCGGAGCGATAATCATTTGGACCAACCGTAAAAAAATAGTTGCTAATAATTTAATTTTAGGAGCAAAGTCTTTGATAAATTCAGGGGAAGCATTTTTATTAATGAAAAAACCTACCACAATACCCAATACCATAGCAATGACGATATACAGAGTAAGTCTATTGGGCTTTTTAGTAGAAGCTGATTCTAACTGCATATAATTGATTATAGTTGCAATATAATATTTAATGTCGAATGAGAAGGATAGCAGGCGATTTTAATGAATAATTCAAGCAGTTGATAAAGTTTTGCAATAATGAATGAATTTATCCTTATTTTTCAGTATAATTATTCACAAAAAACCAATTAACTGATATGGGTTTATTTACTAAAAAACCAATGCACTTGCTTCTAAATGAAGCAGCCGATTCTGAAAAGGGATTAAAGCGCACTTTAACAGCAGGCTCATTGGTAGCACTTGGAATTGGGGCCATTATTGGCGCTGGATTATTTGTTAGAACCGCCGCAGCGGCCGCACAAAATGCAGGCCCCTCTGTAACTATTGGCTTTATTATTGCAGCTATTGGATGCGCATTGGCCGGTCTATGTTATGCTGAATTGTCTTCTTCTATTCCTATTTCCGGAAGCGCCTATACCTACACTTATGCTACCATGGGTGAATTGTTAGCATGGATTATTGGATGGGATTTAGTATTGGAATATGCTGTTGGAGCCGCTACGGTAGGAATTGCCTGGAGCGAATATCTAAACAACTTACTGGTGCAAGTCTTGCATTTAAAACCTATTGCATATGAATGGTGTCACTCCCCATTTGAAAAATCAATTCCAGATGCAGCAGGAATAATTCATACAGGATTTATCAATTTACCCGCATTGGGGATTGTTACTTTATTAAGTCTATTGCTTATCAAAGGAACGCAAGAATCTGCTTTTGTAAATGGATTGATTGTCATTACCAAAGTATCTATTGTTATTCTTATAATAGTATTGGGTTGGGGATTTATACAAACAACCAATCATACTCCTTATATTCCAGCACAGTCAATCTATACTGATCACCAAGGAATTGATCATAGTTATGGGGGAATATTAGGAATACTTGGAGCAGCAGGTGTGGTATTTTTTGCATTTATTGGATTTGATGCGGTAAGTACTGCTGCACAAGAAACCAAGAATCCAAAGACAGCTATGCCTATAGGAATTTTAGGCTCATTAGCAGTTTGTACTGTTTTGTATATTCTATTTGCTCATGTATTAACAGGTATTGCTCCTGTTGAATTTTTTAGAACAGACGGAAGAGAAGCTTCTGTTGTTGCAGCAATTAACACCTTTATGCCAAATTATGCATGGCTAGGAAAATTAGTAACAGTTGCCATCCTTGCAGGATTTTCTTCTGTTATTTTGGTGATGCTACTTGGACAAAGTCGTGTATTTTATTCAATGAGTCGTGATGGCTTGTTGCCAAAAGCGTTTAGCGTATTACATCCAAAATTCAATACTCCTTATAAAGCAAATTTGATTATTTTAATTCTTGTAGGAGGATTTGCTGCATTTGTTCCTGGAGATATTGTAGGTGACATGACAAGCATTGGAACATTGTTTGCATTCATTCTTGTTTGTGCAGCGGTTATTATTTTAAGAAAAACAAATCCTGAATTAAAAAGAGAGTTTAAAACTCCTTTGGTGCCGCTAGTCCCTATTTTAGGAATCATTGTTTGCTCAGCTATGATCTATGGATTGGGCTGGACCAATTGGCTTCGATTGTTTGGTTGGTTAGCAATTGGTTTTGTTATTTACTTTGGATATAGCAAAAACAAAAGTCATTTAAGAGATAAATAATTCGAAGAATATAAAACAGGGACTGGGAAGATATCATTTCTTTTCAGTCCCTATTTTTTTTAATAAAAATTTACTTGTTGTATTATTTTCCTAAAAATCGCATAGTACTAATCTTTAATACATCGAACAGAAGAACCAAGATTACTGAAATCTCTAGTAACATAGGCATCGTCGTGACAAAAGGATAGGTGACAAGCATCAGCATTATAATAACTGCCAGTTGAACTCCACCAATCACCAATTAATCCAACAGAATAAAAGTCAGAGTACATTCCGCTTCTTTGGCCACCAGGAAGAGCCGAAAAACCACTACTGTTTGTGCCTTTATGTAATTTTAAATCAGGGCGGAGTGAGTTAACACGCCAATCGTAGTTTGTTTTCATTTTTTTTCCAGCCTTCTTATCTCCTAAATAGGAAAATAAAATACCCCATTCAGTTGAGTTAGGAATATGATATCCAGCCGGAGCCAGCCCTCGAGAATCGTTTACAGCATACCAATTGTACAACTTACCATAAATACTTCCATTTTTAGCTTCGTTATTATAATAACACCAAGCTGGTTTTTTTTTCTCTCCTGCATTTATCCACTGCTCATTTGTTTTTGCTTCAGGAATTGAGTCTCCATTTTGAAATGTAAAA
>CANJJU010000048.1 GCA_947474815.1 Chitinophagaceae bacterium
AAGTAAAATAAAAAACCCCGCTATTGATTGCGGGGCAGAATATTTTTAACAAAGAATATTACTATTTTCCGCTATCTAAGGCGTTTGTATTAGCGCCTGGTAGGGTAGTTGTATTTGGAGGAGTAGCAGCTTTTTGCTGTGGTTTAGTAGAGATGTCTTTAATAAGATCATCACCTTGAGTTGATCCTTCTTTTGGAACAAATGCTGGAGAAACCAAGCAAAGAACACCTACAATCGCAGCAAATATCCAAGTGCCTTTTTCAAGTACATCTGTTGTTTGTTTAACGCCCATTAATTGGTTGCTAAAGCCTCCGAAAGTGCCAGAAAGGCCGCCTCCTTTGGGATTTTGTATTAATACAATCAGACCAAGTATTACAGATGCTACAATGATTAAAATTCCGAATAATGCTAACATGTTATTTGACTTTTATAGATTCAATTTTCTCTGCAAAGTAAGTATTTTTAGAAGGATTTTGCAAACTTAATTTTTGGTAAATTTCAATGGCTTTTTGGGTTTTCCCGTGTTGAATATACACATCGGCCATTGATTCTGTCACTACATTGGCCTCTTTGTTGCTCTTTTCAGCTAAGTTTTGAATAGAAAGGTCTTCTGTTTCTGAATGTTCAGGTAATTTACTTCCGTTTGTTTTCTTCATCGTTTTTAGCCATTCGGTGAAGCTTTTAAGTTGTTTGCCTAGCTTGTCGGCAGATTGTTGTTCTTCACTAAGCTTGATTCCCTGAGAAGCAAAGTAATCTGTAGTATAGAGTGGTTCGAATACGAGTTCTTGTTCGGTTGTTTCAGTACTAAAATGCTTCTCTTCTTTGGCTGCCCCAATTGTTTTTGTTTGGTTGAGTCTAAGATTTAGTAGATAGGGGTTATTGAAATGCACAGCAGCTTTTCCTGCTATTCTAGTATAGTCGTCATTCTTTTTGTCTGTTTTTTTTAAAAGAAAATAATGAGGAATACTGAAATAGGGATATTTTTTTGATTCATTCAATAAAGAAGAGTAATCCTCTTGCTGAAGATTTTCTTGAAAAATATTTTTAAATAAGTTTTGATGCGGCATATTATAAAGCTAAAAGGTAGTGATTTTTACCAATTTGAAAATATTTTATTAAAAATCTCGTCCACAATATTTTTAACCATATCGTTATTGAGACTTGATTCTGCTTGCGATAAACTTTGATTCGCATCAAAATCGAAAGTTCTGATTAAATCAGCTTCTATGTTCTTTTTCTCATCAAGGCTATTCTTGAATGACAAATGAAACCCAACCGTTAGCCTATTGCCTGTTGAATTAACTCCTGCGATACTAATAGTGCTTGTATAGTATTGAGAAACATAACCGCTAATATCGTAATGAGCATCATCGCTATTGGTTTGTTGTAGTCTGGTAGTATTAATTATTTTTTGTTTTAATTTTTCTGTCAGCTGCGGGCTCAATTGTGTATTGATATATTGTGCTTTGTTTTCAAGATAATTCACCCTGAATGTTTTCACTTCAGTAGGAATAGGGGACGTGTCTTTGAAAGAGTATTTGCAGGTAGCAAAATTGAAAAAGCTAACCAATACAATAGCTATCAAATAAGTATATATTTTTTTATTTTTTATTTTTCTTGTGATCATGATACTTTTATTTTCTATAAATGTTCGATATCGTATTCTTTTAATTTTCGGTAGAGTGTTCGCTCGCTAATGCCAAGGTCAACAGAAGCATCTCTTCTTTTTCCTCTGTGCTTTTTAAGTGCTTTGATGATTAATTCCTTTTCTTTATCTACAATGCTTAAGGATTCTTCTACGTCTTCATGTTGCTGAATATTGTTGTGCTGGTCATTCCGTAAAATAACAGAGGGAGTAGTATTGCTAAACGCAGCAGAAGTCATCGTTGGATTGATTTCTTTTATCGATGTTACATTTCCTCCATCATGTGCATATACAGGAACATGTTGTCCCATAGATGGATTTTGAACAAGGTCAAAGAACATCTTTTTCAATTCGTTTACATCCTTTTTCATATCAAAAAAGAGTTTGTATAAGATCTCTCTTTCGTTTGCAAATTCAGCCTGGCTAACTGTACCGGGGCCTCCGCTGATTGCAGGAAGTCTGGTGTTATTGTGTTCTGGTAAAAATGATTTCAACTGCTCGCCGTTAATGCTTTTGTCTTTGCTTAACACGGAAATTTGTTCTGCAATATTTTTAAGTTCTCTCACATTTCCTGGCCATTGATAGTTGATCAATATATTTTTTGCTTCATCATTCAATTGGATAGAAGGGGATTTGTATCTATCGGCAAAGTCTGTTGCAAATTTTCTAAACAATAAAAGAATGTCTTCTTTTCTATCACGCAATGCGGGCACTCTAATAGGAACGGTATTAAGTCTGTAGTATAAATCTTCTCTAAACTTTCCTTTGTTTGTGTATTCTAATAAGTCTTTATTTGATGCAGCAATGACTCTAACATCTGTTTTTTGAACTTTACTGCTACCTACACGAATGTATTCACCCGCTTCTAAAACACGCAATAATCTAGCTTGCGTACCAAGGGGCATCTCGCCAATTTCATCTAAGAAAATGGTGCCGCCATTCACTGTTTCAAAATAACCTTTACGGCTATCGACTGCTCCAGTAAATGATCCTTTTTCATGTCCAAATAATTCGGAATCAATAGTGCCTTCTGGAATGGCGCCACAGTTTACTGCAATAAACGGATTGTGTTTTCTGGCTGACAAAGAATGAATAATCTGAGAAAAAACTTCTTTACCCACACCGCTTTCTCCATTGATTAACACACTTAAATCTGTATTGGAAACTTGCACCGCAACATTCAATGCATGGTTGAGCGCGGGTGCATTACCAATGATTCCAAATCTGTTTTTGATTGATTGTTGATCCATAAATACATTTATATGATTGCTGTTCCAATAAGTGTACCTGCAGTACAAGTATTTATTTTAACAGTTACGTATTCTCCTTTTTTAAAATTCATTTTGGGAAATACCACTACTTTGTTTTGGTCATTTCTTCCATGAAGTTCTGCTTCATTTTTTTTAGAGACTCCTTCTATAAGTACTTTGTATGTTTTGCCAATATCTCGTTGCATGCTTTGTAAAGAGTGAATTCTGTATAAGTCAACCATTTCTTGTAAGCGACGTTTCTTTACATCTAAAGGAATATCGTCTGTAAATCTTCTGGCAGCAAGCGTTCCAGGCCTTTCAGAATAGAAATACATATAAGCAAGATCGTATTGGCAATATTCCATCAAGCTAAGAGATTCCTGATGTTCTTCTTCTGTTTCAGTACAAAAGCCAGTAATCATATCGGTAGAAAGTCCGCAATCGGGCAAGATTTCTCTGATGCGATTTACTTTTGCAATGTACCATTCCCTGCTATAAGTTCTGTTCATCATCTGTAACACTCTAGAGCTTCCGCTTTGTACAGGCAGATGAATATAGTTACAAATATTATCGTATTTTTTTATTGTAAACAATACTTCATCTGTGATGTCTTTTGGATGAGAAGTTGAAAATCGCACCCTGAGCAAAGGGGAGACCATAGCTACTTTTTCTAGTAGCTGAGCAAAATTTACAACATCGTTTGTGGTGTTATTTATCCAATGATAACTATCTACATTTTGTCCAAGTAAGGTAACTTCTCTATATCCTTCATTAAATAGATTTTCGCATTCTGCAATAATGCTTTCTGCGCTTCTGCTTCTTTCTCTTCCTCTAGTAAATGGCACTACACAAAATGAACACATATTATTGCATCCGCGCATGATGCTTACAAATGCATTGATGCCATTGCTATTGAGTCGGATGGGGGAGATGTCTGCATAAGTTTCATCTCTACTAAGTAATACATTCACGGCTTTTTGACCCGTCGTGGCTTCTTCAATTAATTGAGGCAAGCTTCTGTATGCATCAGGTCCTACAACGATGTCTACTAATTTTTCCTCTACCAACAGGTTTTCTTTCAATCTTTCGGCCATACAACCAAGGATGCCAATAATAAGTGAGGGTTGTTGTTTTTTAAGCCTGCGAAATTCAGTGAGTCTTTTTCTTATTCTTTCTTCTGCTTTTTCTCTAATAGAACAAGTATTGATGAGGATAAGGTCTGCTTTTTCAATATCTGTTGTTGCTCCAATGTTTCCTTCCTGTAAAATAGAGGCAACTACTTCACTGTCGGCAAAGTTCATTGCGCAGCCATAGCTCTCGATATAAAAATGCTTACTGAATTGTTGATTATGGGTAATATTTGCAGCAAAGGCTTCCCCTTGTCTTGATTCATCATGAACTTTATCTAACATCAATTCCTGCATCTAAAACGAATTATTTTAAGTTGCAAAGATAAGACAAAAGGCGCTACATGTGACAGGATGACAGAGAAAATGATCAATGTAAAATTTCAAATAGAAGACTAACAATCAGTTACTTATAGGAATTATTAAAAATTTAAATGTGTCTTCAGCCAGCTATTTTTCAATGGAACCATCCAATTTTCTTCTAATTCTTTTTTAGTCAAAACGGTGTTATTAAAATAGAGGGTATCTGGTTGAATGAAATTGTTTTCTAATGCATAATCTACCTGAGAGAGCGGTATTTGCTGTATAGTATTTTTGATCACAAATGCCAGTGATTGTCTGTTGAAAAGGCTGACGTCGAATTTCTTCTCTATTTCTTTTATTACTCTTACCGAACTATCGGTGCTGCATCCACTTACTCCTGTAGCCGTTTCGTCTGCCATCAATACGATAAAGGTTCCAAAAAAAAGATTTGCATACCCTTTAACTGGATCCCCATGACTATTCCAGCTGCTTACAAAATCAGTCAACATGGTTTCAATTTGAAACACCTCACTTAATAAAAAAAATCTACTGGATTGGTAAATCCATACTCTTGATTGAGGATGAAAATCAGCAGGAAGATGTTCTTGGAATTGTAAATCCATTAATATTTTATTTGAATACTTATTGTAATGCGGCTGCTACCAATTCTGCGATATCAAGTACCTGAACATCTGCTTCTTTTTCGCTGTTTTTAACGCCATCTGTTAACATCGTATTGCAAAAAGGACAAGCAGCTGCAATGATGGTGGCTCCTGTTGCCAGGGCTTCATTACTGCGTTCGATATTTATTCTGCTTTCACCTTTTTCTTCCTCTTTAAACATTTGGGCACCGCCTGCACCACAACAAAGACCATTGCTACGACAACGTTTCATCTCTACTAGTGCAACGTCCATTGCTTCTAATACTTTTCTAGGTGCTTCATAAATATTATTTGCTCTACCTAAATAACAGCTGTCGTGATAAGTGATTTTTTTACCTTTAAAATCCCCGCCTTCATTCATTTTTATTTTTCCTTCGTCAATCAATTGTTGAAGAAAAGTAGCATGATGAATTACTTCATAATTTCCTCCCAGAATAGGGTATTCGTTTTTTATAACATTAAAACAATGCGGACAAGCCGTTACTATTTTTTTGATATTGTAGCCATTTAAAATCTGAATATTTTGATAGGCCATCATTTGAAACATAAACTCATTTCCAGCACGTCTTGCAGGATCTCCGGTACACTGCTCTTCTTTTCCAAGAATGGCATATTTAATTCCAACCTTATCTAAGATGGTGACAAATGCTTTCGTTATTTTTTGAGCTCTTTGATCAAAGCTTCCAGCGCAGCCAACCCAGAACAATACTTCAGGTTGTTCTCCACTTGCCAAAAATTCTGCCATGGTAGGTACATGCATCTTCAAATAATTTTATTACAACAAAGTAAATAAGAAATAATGATTGATGTTTGTTTGATTGCCTTTAATTTTGAAAAATAATCGATTCATTGAAAAAGATCATCAAAAAAATCACTCATTGGGAGGCCTGGCCATTTAACCTCATTTATGCACCATTGGCGCCCTTTTGGATATATTACATGCTAAGATCTGGGTCGGTATGGTTTTTTACTCCCAGTAACCCTAAAATTACCTTTGGGGGCTTAGAAGGTGAGCCAAAGAAAGAAATGTACGATTTGTTGCCGGTGCATTTGTATCCCACTACTTTTAATGTACTTCCTACCAATCATTTTACAACTATAATACAACAAATAGAAAGTTTGCAAATAGGGTTTCCTTTAATTGTGAAGCCAGAAGTAGGCGGTCAAGGGATTCTTTTTAGAAAAATTGATCATCCTGCCCAACTGGAAGATTATCATGCCCAAGTCCCTGTTGAATACATTGTACAAAAAATGGTTCAGTACCCTATGGAAGTGAGTGTATTCTATATCCGTCATCCAAAAGAAGAAAAGGGAATAGTTACAGGATTTTTGCATAAAATCCCAATGCAGGTTGTAGGAGATGGAAAGCGAACACTTGAGCAATTGGTACAGCATCATCCAAAAGGATCAACAAGAATGGAAGAGTTGTATAAAAAGCATGCAGCCCGATGGAATGAAATTATACCTGCAGATGAAAAATATGTTTTAAGCTATGCGGCCAATCACAATCGAGGTGCACATTTTGTAGATTTAAAAGATCATATTGACGAAAGTCTTGCAATTGTATTTGATGAAATTAGCCATAATATCAACGATTTTTTTTATGGCCGATACGATATCATGTGTGAGAGCATTGAAAAATTAAAACAAGGAAAAGGTTACTTAATCTTAGAATACAATGGTTGCGGAGCAGAGCCTAATCATATTTATGATACTGGCTACTCTTTGATAAATGCCTACCGCGAAATTTTGAAACATTGGAAAGCATTATATAGTATTAGTAATTATAATGCAGCTAATGGTCACAAGCCCTGGCCGCTTTTCAAGGGGCTTTCTTTCTTGCGTGAAACAAGAAAACTATTTAAAGTAATGAGAAATGCAGATAAAGTAATTGTATAATTTTCGGACATGCATAAACTGTTTAAAGTTTTCTTGTGGGGAATGATGATAAGCTTCTTAGGTTCCTTGCCTTTGGGAACATTGAATGTTGCCGCCATGCAAATAGGCATTCAGGAAAGCATAGAGCACGCAATGTACTTTTCAATTGGATCGTTGGTGATTGAAATGATATATGTACGAATTTCACTGGTAGGGATAGACTGGGTAAGAAAACAAGTCAAGCTAATGAAAGTGATGGAATGGATTACATTGGCAATCATTGTTGCTCTTGCTGTGGGAAGTTTCATTGCAGCCATGAATCAGAATGGGGAAGCAAAAAATGTGTTGTTAAATAATAATTTAAATCGCTTTGTACTGGGGATGTTAATGTGTGCGATTAATCCAGTTCAAATTCCCTTTTGGTTTGGATGGAGTGCCATTCTCTTTTCAAAAAAAATATTATCTCCTTCTAATGGCCAATACAATAGCTATATTGTTGGAATTGGGTTTGGCACATTGATGGGCAATGCGGTGTTTATTTTTGGAGGGAAATGGGCCGTGCAAAGAATTGCTCATAGTGAGCAGTATCTCAATTGGATAATCGGAGGGATATTTGCTACTACAGCGCTTATCCAACTTTGGAAAATGCTTCGTCATAAAGCCGCCTTAGATAAAATGAATCTGTAGTAGTAGAATCAACAGATTTTTTATAGTTCCTCTTTCCATTTGTCTCTATCATCTGGACTTAACTTCCACGGAGCGAAATTATTTTCAATGTTACTAAACATGCCATTCCATTCTTGTGGGGCATTGCTGTCTTCCATAATCAGACTTCTACGAAGTTCAATGATGATATCAAGTGGGCTAATGCTGATAGGGCATTCCTGTACACAAGCATTACAAGTAGTACAAGCACGTAATTCTTCAACAGAAATAAAATTATTTAACAAGGTTTTTCCGTCATCTTTAAAGCTGCCATTGAGTTTAATATTCGCGCCCACTTCTTCCAATCGGTCTCTCGTATCCATCATGATTTTTCGAGGACTCAATAATTTCCCCGTTTGATTTGCAGGGCATGCGGTAGAACATCTTCCACATTCTGTACAACTGTATGCGTCTAATAAACTTTTCCAGCTTAGGTCCATTACGTCTTTTGCTCCGAATTTCATTGGCTGAGATTCTCCTGTTGGTGCAAGCTCTGGCTGCATCATATACTTTACTTCATTTTGCACATTCTCCATATTGTGCATTTCGCCCATAGGAGATAATCTTGCATAATAGGCATTGGGGAATGCCAAAAGGATATGAAGATGTTTGCTATAAGGAAGATAATTTAAGAAAGCAAATATGCCAATGATATGTATCCACCAGCAGCTTCTTTCTATTAAAATCAATTGAGCAGTAGAAAAGGTTTGAAAAATTGGAGCAATGATTCCTGATAAAATAAAATTGCCTGTTTCACGATAGTGTTCACTGCCCTGTAATTGAAGGGCTCTGTCGGAAGCGTTCATTGTCAAAAACAAACTCATCAAAATAATTTCTGTTACTAAGATATAGTTAGCGTCACTCCTAGGCCAGCCATTTAAATCTTTGCTGATGAATCTTTTTAGTTTTAAAACATTTCTTCTAATTAAAAATATAACACACACTGCAATAACGCCCATTGCTAAGAACTCAAAAAAGTTGATGATAAAATGATAGAATGACCCTAAGGTTCCAAGAAAAATTCGGTGAGTGCCCAATATCCCATCTAATACTATTTCTAATACTTCTATGTTTATGATAATGAAGCCTGCATAAATAATAAAATGCATGATTGCTACCGTGGGATTGCGAAACATTTTCTTTTGTCCAAATGCCAGCAATAAAACATTTTTCCAGCGAAGGGGAGCATTATCCGACAAGTCTTCGTCTTTCCCAATGAATATATTTTTCTTGATTTGAAGAATATTTCTTGAGAAAAGCCAGATAGAATAGCTTGCAAGAATTAGAAAGGCGATTTGTTGTAAATATTGCATCATAAAATATTATGAGGGCTAAGGTAAAGTATTTCGTATTTACTAGTAAATATTTTCGGAACTTTAAGTTTTAAATCAATTTTTTGGTATATGATATTAAATAAAGAAACCGCAGATAAAAAACTGCGCAGATTAGCCTTAGAAGTTGCTGAAAGAAATCATGAAAAAAAGGAACTTATTTTAATTGGCATTAAGGAGAATGGAATAGTAATTGCCCAAAAAATTGCTTCTTACTTAAAAGATGTTTTTTCGGGTAAGATTGTGTTAATTGAATTGTCTCTCAATAAAAAGTCGCCTGCTGAGATTGTGTTAAGTAAGGAGCTCGATTTTAATAACAAATGTATTTTGTTGGTTGATGATGTCGCTAATAGCGGGCGCACCATGTTGTATGCGCTGAAGCCTTTGTTAAATCAATTGCCTCAGCAGATTGAAACCTTGGTATTAGTGGAAAGAACATACAAAAAATTCCCTATCGCAGTTGATTATGTGGGCCTTTCAGTGTCTACTACCAAACAGGAGAATATTATTGTAAAAGTAGAGCATGAAGAAGTTGCAGGAGCTTGGCTTGAATAAGTATTTTTATATTAAAAAGATATCCAGTTCCATTTGAATTGATTGTTTGAATATTCTAATGATGGCATCGGAAATTTCAAACTATTCAAAATAAACAGAGCCGTTTTAATTCCCTTTCTTTTTGTTTTTATTTTGGTTAAATCTACGTCTGGTGCAAAATACCACTGTCTGTATCGTTTGATATCGGGTCGTGAAAAAGTGACATTCCCATTGTTGTCTTTCCCAATATTTTCTGTTGCTCCAAACATCCCTTCGGCTCCAGTGCCAATAGATACTTGCAGCCATGAAGGTAATGTTGATGAAGGGAAAAGAGATTTTATTCCTGCACTCATCCAATAAGTTTGCCCATTGTAATCTTTTAAAAAACGTTCCGCACTGCTTTTTCCAAATAACACATCGCTTCGTTGATTTAGAATGGCTTCATCGTATTTTTTTCTATGAAAAGAAATTTTTAATTGGATTTTTTGTTCGTCCCATGCAAATTCTTGAGCCATTAGCAATCCGCTCCCTAATATATTAGCACCAATATCACCCCAGCTCCATCCCCATTCGGAACTGAATCCATCCAATATCTCAATAACTGTTTGATAAGCTGCACCACTTAATCCGCCAATCAATATTCTTTTTTTTCTTTCTATTCCGGTGTGTCGCCACATTTCCATACTGAATCGCCCCATGGTGTATGCGCTGTATAAATGACCGATTTTATCTATTTGCTGCCATTCAGATAAATCATTGAATGAATGAAATTTACCCATTGGGTAATTTTTATACCAAGCAGCATACAACGCTGCCATACTTGATCCGTATAATCCAGCATTAATGAGGGCAATTTTTTCAACTTTTTTTCTATCGTATAAAAAATCTATTTTTTGTTCGTTTATTAAATTCTTTTTAATCGTATCAGATTGGCCAGAAGTATTAAATGAGGGGGGTGAAATTTTCTGAATAGAATCATTCTGTGCAATAAGAGGGGTGCTGAACAATAGAAATAAAAGAAAATGAATAAGTCGGTTTCTTATGTCCATAATGGCGTACATTTCTTTTGAATAAGCCCTTTTATTTGATGAGATGAGCGCAGATTCAATATTCATAAAACAAAAATAGCAGTAAAGTGTCTTATTAAGCTACGAATAATTTATTTTTGAAGAACTTAATCATACTATATGGATAATAATATTCAAGTGAAAGTTGACAAATGGCTGAATGGCAATTATGATGCGGCCACCAAAGAGGCGATTAAAAACATGCAACAAAACAATAAGGAAGAGTTGGCAGATGCTTTTTATAAGGAACTAGAATTTGGCACAGGTGGACTTCGAGGAATTATGGGAATAGGTACCAATCGTATGAATAAATATACTATTGGAATGGCTACGCAAGGGTATGCGAATTATCTTAAAAATTCTTTTCAAGATGAAGTTAGCGTTGCGGTTGCGTACGATTGTAGAAACAACAGCAAAGACTTTGCAGCGATTACCGCCAATGTATTTGCTGCTAATGGTATTAAAGTCTATTTATTTGAAAGTCTTCGACCCACACCAGAACTCAGTTTCACCATTCGGCACTTAAAGTGCAAAGGTGGTGTCGTTTGTACGGCGAGTCATAATCCAAAGGAATACAATGGGTATAAAGCTTATTGGGATGATGGGGCACAATTGGTTCCTCCTCATGACAAAAATGTTATCAAAGAAGTTGAAAAAATACATTCAGTAGATGATGTGAAATGGACGGGAGGAGAACATCTGATTCAAATGATAGGAAAGGAGGTGGATGAATTGTATTTAGACATGGTTAAAAGTTTGAGCGTTTATCCGGAAGTATGTAAAGCACAGCATGATTTAAAAATTGTGTATACACCCATTCATGGTTCTGGAATTATGTTGGTTCCGGATGCATTGAAATTATATGGTTTTGACAATGTTCATGTTGTTAAAGAACAAAGCATACCTGATGGCAATTTCCCTACGGTGATTTATCCCAATCCAGAGGAAACCGAAACGATGAGTATTGGCCTTGCACAAGCCAAAGCATTGGATGCTGATATTTTATTAGGGACTGATCCTGATACAGATCGTGTAGGTGTGGGAGTTAAAAATCACAAAGGAGATTGGATATTATTGAATGGCAATCAAACGGCTTTGCTAGCATTTAATTATATGATTGAAGCTAGAAAAGTGAAAGGTATTGCAAAGGCAAATGACATGGTTATTAAGACAGTCGTGACTACCGATATGATTGATGTGATTGCAAAAAATAATGAAGTGGCTTGTTACAATGTACTTACAGGATTTAAATGGATCTCCTCTTTGATTAAAGAAAAAGAGGCCAAAGAAAATTATATCATAGGGGGAGAAGAAAGTTTTGGTTTGATGATAGGAAATTATATAAGAGACAAAGATGCTGTTAGTGCCGTTACGATTTTATGTGAGATGGCTGCTTATGAGAAAAATAAAGGCCGTAGTTTATTTGCAAAGCTTGTTGATTTGTATGTGGAGTATGGCTTTTACAAAGAAACCCTTGTAAGCATCACTAAAAAGGGCATGAATGGAGCGGCTGAAATTGCTTCAATGATGGAGCAGTATCGCAACAATCCGCCGAAAACCATTGATGGCATTGCTGTTAAATCATTGCTTGATTATGAATTGCAAGTTGGAAAGAACTTAAGTGATGGAAGTTCGTGGAAAATTGAATTGCCTAAAAGCAATGTGTTGCAATTTTTATTGGAAGATGATTCTAAGATTTCTGCCCGACCTAGTGGTACAGAACCTAAAATCAAGTTTTATTTTAGTGTAAATACGAAGCTTGATAATGCCACAGCATTTGATGAAAAAGAAAAAATGCTTGATGACAAAATAAATAGAATTATAAAAGAGATGGGATTAAATTAGTAGAAGAATTGATATGAGAAAATTTGAAGATACATACAGGCATAAAGGACTGAGAAAAAAACTGATTGAAAACTTACGTGAAAAAGGGATTACTGATGAGGCGGTACTTACTGCTATGAATACTATACCCCGACACTTTTTTTTAGATACAGCGCTCGATCATTTTGCATATGAAGACAAGGCTTTTCCTATTGAAAGTGGACAAACCATTTCTCATCCTTATACGGTAGCCTATCAAACTCAGTTACTCAATGTAAAGCCCTTTGATAAAATTCTGGAAATAGGTACGGGTAGTATGTATCAGTCTACAATATTGGCTGCAATGGGGGCCCAAGTATTTACGATTGAAAGGCAGCATCCGCTGTATGAAAAAACAAAAGATTATGTATTCAAAAAGAAATATCCCGTTTCTACATTAAGATTTTTTTTCGGAGATGGCTTTGAAGGCGAACCTAATTTTGCTCCTTTTGATAAAATTATTTTGACTTGTGGGGCGCCAATTGTTCCTCCTAAATTAGTAGACCAATTAAAGCTAGGCGGAATAATGATTATTCCGCTTGATCAAGGAGATATTCAAAAAATGCTTCGTGTTACCAAAAATGAAGACGGCACTTTAACAGAAGAGTCCTTTGATGATTTTTCATTTGTACCGATGCTTGCAGGCAAAAACAGAGAATAATATTGTATGCGATTTTTTATAAAATTTGTTGTGATTTGTAATGGGTGTTTTATCCTCTCCGTAATTCTGAGGTATATAGAATTGTCCAAAAGAATAAAGGGAGATATGAATGGCGCCATTTCCTTTCAGCCCTTAGAAAGCACCGTGGTTGTGCTAGGGTATGGGGCTATCTTGGTGAACAGTCTATTTTTTTTAATATCTCTGTTTTATTTATTTTCCGGCAAAATTAAGATCATAGCAGATTGGATGTTGCTATTCAATCTCATAATGCTTATTCTTCAATTGTATTACTTTTTCTTTTCTTAAGGGTTATCCTGCAGTAGGTATATTTATAAAAATCTCCTCTTCTTTACCCATGGCTGATCGTTTCATTTTTTTAGCTACATCGTGTCCAACATATTTTTCTATCCTAGATTCTATAAAGTAAATAAGGGGTGTTAGTATGATGGCCATGGTAAACTTATACATGTAATTCATTAGACATATAGCCAATACTGTTTGCCAAGTCCAGTTGCTGCCAAGTTTAAATGCAATAAAAAGAACAACAAAGCTATCTACTAGTTGAGATACAAGAGTAGATCCTGTAGCTCTTAGCCAAATCCATTTTTCTCCTGTAACTTTTTTTATTTTATGAAAGACGGTTACGTCAATAACCTGACTGACTAAAAAAGCCATCAGACTTCCCACAATAATCCACATGCCTTGTCCAAATACCCCTGAAAATGCTTGTTGCATATTAGGGATTCCTTTTTCTGTATTTGAGGTAATCCACCAATCGGGAGGAGTGACGCTGATGGCAAAATAAAACATTAAAAAGGCGTAGGCGATTAAAGCAATAGCTATATAAGATATTCTTTTAACAGCTTTTGGTCCGTAGTACTCATTTACGATATCGGTTATAATAAATTCTAATGGCCATAGCAATACTCCGCAAGTGAGTGAGAACGATAAATTAGATTCTCCAAATAGGGAGAAATTTGATGGAGCAATACCAATAAGACTTTCAAGAGAAAATATTTTCCCTCCAATGCATTCAGCAATCAGTGCATTGGCAACAAAAAACGAAGCGATGAATATAAATAACTTCGTAGGCTTGTCATTCAATAGGTTTTTTATCATAATAGGCGTAATTATATTTTAGTAATTGGAGTTGTAAAAGTTAAAACTTAATTTTTTCTATTGTTGCTCTTACAGGAAGTTTAGCTTTGTTGATGGTTGCGTTTTCTTCGCATTCAACATTGCCCTTTTCTTTCATTGTAGCACTTACTTTTTTTATTTTTTTAATCAATGTTATTCTGAGAGATCGATTCATCTCTTTTAGTGGAAGGCCTATATAATATTCACCTTCTCTTCCCATTGGGCCAATATGATAGGCGGTAATTTTTTTTATATGATATTTCTTTTTAAACAATTTAATAGCCGTTAATAAAGGCTTCTCATCAGGAACTCCACAACATTGGCTTTGAAATTTTATTAAAATAGGGTAGTGAAGTGTGCTGTCAGATTGTTGTGCATTGGCGGCAAAAAAAGTCAATAAAAAGGCTAGTAATAAAAATGGAATACGATATTTCATATTATAGTTTTTTTGAAAAGCTGTTATTCTGCTCTTGTGAAGTGAAATTCATTTTTCGTAAGAAATTAATATGGCCCTTGTGGGTTAAGTTTTTATATAGAATTGTTTTGGCCCCTTTGGTCATGAGTATTTTTTTCTCTTCGTCAAATATATATTTTCCTATTTTAAAATCACGGTATTTGGGTACAGTATAATTAATTTTAACAAGAGCATTCCCCTCTTCATCTAGGGAAGCTATAAATATATTTGCAATCACCAGGTCTCTCAGTACAACAAATTTAATTTGACCATTCGTGTTTTCTGATGAAAATTGAGGGAAATGGTCGAGAATATCTTGTTGGTAAAATTGCAAAAACTTTTTAATAAGTAATTCTTCTCCGTCAAACGTTATGATATCAAATATCTCATGCTTTTGATAAATTTTGTACAGATAAAATCCGTTGATAGCTAACAATAGCCCATTTGTTAGTACAACAGGAAAGGCATTGATCAGAATGCCGTAAATAATAAATATTAAACAGCCGAATGTGTTTAGCCATCTGAATCTAAGCTCGTTGCTTACAACCAGCGACATAGCAAGCAATGCAGTGCCAATATATCCAAGAATTTGTGCAATGATTAAAATTGTATTCACTTTATGTAATTAGTGAGTAAATATCCATTATTATTTTGATATTTTATAATGAACATTTTCATTTTCTATGATTTGCATTTTGAACATCCAAAACCAATCTCATTGATTGTGTTTATAATGCTGAGTAACTTCATTGGTATATGAAAACTGTATTAATTGCCACCGATTTTTCTGCTGCTTCTTTTAATGCATCTAAATATGGAGTGGAGCTAGCTAGTATTTTAGGCGCTCAAATTGTATTATTTTATGCGTATAAAATACCTTTGATTGTTCCTGGTTCTTTAATGGAGATTGATTCAAAAGAATTCAAGGATGCTGCAGAAGACAGGTTATTAAAAGAAGTACTCTCCCTAAGAAAATCTGATTTTCAGCCTATTGAAATCATTGCTTACGAGGGCGATCCTGCTCCATCAATTGTTTCTTATTCTAAAAAATATAAAGACTGTTTAATTGTTTGTGGCATGAAAGGCTCAAGCAATGTTTTAAAGCAAGTGTTTGGCACAACGGCGATCTCTTTGATAAAATTGAGTAATGTGCCCGTATTGGTGATCCCTGAATTCTCAATGTATTCAACAATCAGGAATGTTGCATTGGCATATGACGGAACTTTTTCGGCAGAAGATGCTATTACAAAATGGGTAATTGAAATAGGAGAGAAATCCCATGCTCAATTTTTCATTGTCACTATTCTTAAAAAAGTACTAAATGAGGTGTCGGAATTATCGTATTACTCAGAAAAATTAAACCAAGATTTAAAAAGTCTTCATCCTATATATGAATTCCCCCGATCAAGTAAAATTGAAAAGGGATTGGATAAATTTATTAAAGAATTTAAAATTGATTTATTGTGTATCAATCCTCATCATCATTCATTGCTCGAAAGATTGTTTATTAAAAGCGAAACGCAGCAAATGATTTTCCATTCACACATTCCCTTGCTGGTATTACCTGAAGCAAAACTGGATTAATCTTTGTTATTCATTAAAAAAGGCTCTTGATATCTCAAGAGCCTTTTTGTAGGGGTAATTTATTCTTTAATCAATGACCACTTTTCCGGTTCCGTATTTTTTGCCGGAAGTGTCAAACAATACTAACATATAAGTCCCTCTGCTAAGTTTACGAGCCTTTACATCTACATCTAAATAAGTAGAAGTTGAAGCAGGGTATTCTTGAGTAAATACTTTTGACCCTTTGGAATCGTACATTACTATTCTTGATCTCGTATTAATAGGGAATCCTTCAAAACTTACAGAAAATTGCCCATTACTAGGATTAGGATAGATAAATGCCAAGCTCAATATTTTTACATGGAATGTATCAGAGTTGCTGCATCCATTCGCATCCGTTCCAGCAGCAGTATAAACGTATAATCCTGGAGTGGATTCGTTTACCGTATATGCTGCTTGGTTTGAAACAGTGGTGCCGCTTAGTAACCATTCGTAAGTACTTAAAGGAGTATTATTGGTAATGGTAATAGGTTGACTTGGCACCATTTCATGAGCGCCTGTGATACTTATAACTGGTAAAGGGTTAACAAATAGAGTGGCTGGAACTGGAGAAATGGTAGGGTTCGGGCAAGTGCTGTTCCACAACGAAACTCTATAAGTACTGTTGTCTCTTGCTGTTGTTACATTGTTCAGGTTAAGTGTAGCTGCATTTGCTCCAGTGATATTGGCAAATCCTGCACCTCCAATATTCTCTTCCCATTGATATTGAATGTTTGTTCCACTTCCAATTACGGTGAAGCTTACATCATCTCCGCTACATACAGTTGCAGAAGAAGGAGTTGGTCCTGATGTAATTGTAACTGGACTTACCACATTCAAGGTTGCGTTCGAAGAAGTCACACTTGGCGTACAAGTACCGCTTACGACTACATGATATTGACTATTGTTTAGTCCGGCTGTAATACTATTCAGCGTATAAGTTGCACCGTTTCCGGCAGAAGCTACATTAGACCATGAAGATCCGCCGTTTGTACTGACTTGCCATTGGTAAGCAATATTGGTTCCTGTTGCGGCTGAAGTAAATGT
>CANJJU010000049.1 GCA_947474815.1 Chitinophagaceae bacterium
AATTAGCTTTTTTATTATTCATTTTGCATCTGCTCAAAATAAAATAGTTGTATTTCAATCAGACTTTGGATTAAAAGACGGCGCTGTTGCTGCTATGAAAGGTGTAGCCATGAAAGTTGATTCAAATTTGAAGCTATTTGACCTAACCCACGAAATTCCTGCTTACAATATATGGGAAGCCGCTTACAGACTAGAACAAACCACTCCGTATTGGCCTGTGGGAACTGTATTTGTCTCTGTAGTGGACCCAGGTGTGGGGACCAATAGAAAATCGGTGGTACTCCAAACGAAAGCGGGTCATTTTATCGTTTCGCCCGACAATGGAACACTTACACTCATTGCACAAACTGAAGGTATAGAAGCTATCAGAGAAATTGATGAAGCGATTAATCGCAGAGCAGGCTCAGAAAAATCATATACTTTTCATGGTAGAGATGTATATGCTTATACCGCTGCAAGATTAGCTGCCGGTAAGATTCAATTCGAGCAAATTGGAAAATTACTGCCGCCAACAGTCATTTCTATTTCGTATCAAGCACCCCTTATTGAGAAAGACTTCATCAAAGGAACCATTCCTATTTTAGACATTCAATACGGGAATATCTGGACAAATATCCCTGACAGTCTTCTACAAAAGATTGACGTGAAAATGGGAGACATTCTGCTCGTAAAGATTTTTAATAAAAATAAAAAAATGTATGAAGGATCTATGCCCTATACTTCTACATTCGGGGAAGTACCAACAGGCAAGCCCCTCGCCTATATGAACAGCTTGATGCAAGTATCTTTTGCATTAAATCAAGGAAGCTTTTCCGAAATATTTCATGTATACAGTGGCGGAGAATGGACAGTAGAAATTAAAAAAATCAGGTAACCACCCACGTTAAAAAACACTCATTGATATAAATGCTATGCAATTCTAATTGTATAGCATTTTCTTTTTTAAAAAAACAATGAGCAATCCATTTATCTTGATGCTGTATCACTTCATCAATGATCAGATGTTTTTTAAAATCAACCCCGCCATCACCATGCCATTTAAACATCGCCTCCTTGATACTCCAGCCAAAAGTTAATTGCTGTTCGGTAGTCAACATTAAAGTACTTAATAAATCCTGTTCGTTTTCACTCAGGTATTTATCTTTTATGTTGTTGATTTTTACAGTAGGTGTTTCAATGTCAATCCCCACCCTGTTTTTCCGACTTGCAATCACGGCAGCGTATGCACCACAATGAGCAATTGAAAAATAAAAAATATCATTTAATAAAAACGGCTTTTTAGTATCCGAAATTTGAATGAGCTCAATAGGGAAATCGACGAATAACTCTTTTAACAGCAATCTTCCAGCTAGATGTTGCAATCTCTTTGCAGGATGTGCAATTCTATTTCGTAACGACACCCTACTCAAATAGAAAGATTCAGGCTCAGCTATATGCCAAACACCTATTTTTGTGTGCTCGTTAATATTTTGTTGATAAACCAGTGGCATATACTATTCAAAAAGTAAGAAATGAAAATCTAAAAATATATTTTTACAAAATAACAAATAACCACGTTACAAATGATTTTAAGTGATAAAAGAATTCTTGAGGAAATGGAAACAGGCTCCATCAAAATAGTTCCCTACGATCGCGAATGCCTGGGCAGTAATAGCTACGACGTGCATTTAGGCAAATACCTTGCTACTTATTCCAACGAAGAATTGGATGCAAAAAAACACAATACCATAGAGCATTTTGAAATTCCTGAGGAAGGAATACTCCTTTTGCCCACTAAATTCTATTTGGGGGTTACCGAAGAATACACCGAAACGCATGCTCATGTACCTTTCTTAGAAGGCAAATCATCTACCGGACGCTTAGGAATTGATATTCATGCCACCGCAGGGAAAGGAGATGTAGGGTTTTGTGGCAATTGGACATTGGAAATTTCAGTAAAACAACCCGTAAGAGTGTATAAAGGAATGCCAATTGGACAACTGATCTACTTTCCTGTTGACGGCGAAATTGAAGTAAAATACAATGAGAAGAAAAATGCTAAATACAGCGGCCAACACAATCGACCAGTAGAAAGCATGATGTGGAAGAATAAGTTTTAATCCATTATACATTTAGCCTCCAAATACTATAATTAAGTATAGCTGCAAAGCTTACCCAAAAAATGTATGGGACCAATAACCATGCTGCAGGGGAAGATATTTTTCCAAACCAAATAATAGTGGATAATATCATGCCCCACATTACAATAATCTCCAGAAAAGCCCACCCAGGTTGTTGAGCATAAAAAAAGATTAAGGACCAACAAAAATTCAAGGCAAGCTGAACGAAATAAAAAAGCATGGCTTGTTTTTTAAGATCAATATCCGCTTCCGATTTCCAGATTAAAAAAAAGGCTACCCCCATCATGATGTACAATGTTGTCCAAACTGGACCGAAAATCCAATTAGGCGGATTAAACCAAGGCTTGTTCACAGTAGCATACCAACCTTGCACAGACTGCGTAGTAAAAAAACCACTGATTCCTCCCACGATGAGTGGAATTAAAATGGCAACGGTACATTTTAATACTTGATTCATGTCTGTTGATTTTTGTATCAAATTAATTATAAATCGCCTTTCTTTTTATAATAAGCAATCAATAAAGCAGTCACCTGATTGTAACTCATCATTCCTTGTTGCTCATTCCCTTTTAAATATTTATCATATACCCAAGTAATGATAGGCTCAATGGGATTTTGATGCACACTGTTAAATTTACTCCATTCGGCAATATCAGTTTGAACATCTACCGAAAGTACTTCGCGATATTTTTTTGCTGTAACGGAATCTACATAATATAAATTCCTATTGGCATACATAAACAAATCAAGATAGCTCGAATAATGTAGCAGCGTGTCTTTCGAAGATATTGCTGCGATGAATCCAACAAAATTCGCTTCGTTTTCTTTGGCATATCCCAATTGATGAGCCACTTCATGGCAAGCAATAAATGGCTGTAAAAATTTGGGCATGCATGTATTAACTTGCGCTTCTCCGGTAAACGGATTATAGTAACCAGAAAACCCAAGATAGTTTCCCCACCAACCCCACATAGAAGATTTGATTGAGGCATGATGATAATGCAAAAACGAATATTGTTTGAAAGCCGTATCATATGCAATAGTAACCTTAGTAAATAATTGTTGCGTGCTCGAATACCCTTCTCCTTTATCCTTCAATACTTTTTTAGCAGCGTTTACTTTCATCAACAATAAAGAATTAAGTGCCTCCAATTCTTCTTTTTTATATTTTTCTATCGGCATATTTAATTGCCACGCAATTCCCTTTCTATTATAATTGATTCCCCAAAAAATATTAAAAACAATATATATCGCAGTACATAAAACATAAAAAGATAGCATTGCTTCTTTTGAATATTCTTTAATTGAAATGCTCTTATCAAAAATCATTTTTTTTATAAAAGACACCACCCCTACAATCAACCAGCAAAGAAAAAATCCATATAAAATATCTCCTGTACTAAAGGGGATGCTTCCAAGGCCCCATCGTAATATGGATGAAAAAGGAGGGAAAAATCGCTCACTATAGACATTTTCTACCTTTATATGATTAGTGCTATAAAAATGAATACCAATACAAAAAAGGGACAAAATGAAGGCAATCGAGTACTTTTTTGAAGGTTTCATGACTATAAATTTACATAATGAGGGGGGATTTGACCCTTTTCTCTTCAAAATGCACCTAAGAAGGCCTGTTTTTTCATAAAAATCCATTACCTTTGCCCTCCTTTAAACTGTACACAATGGCTAACAGAAGAGCATTTGAGATTGCTTTTGTGGGATTGAAGCCCGGAGTTCATCAGTTTAATTATGAATTAAATGATCAGTTCTTTATAGAGAAAGGCGCTCAGGATTTTGTAAATGCCACAACGAATGTGAAGCTGTCGCTGGAAAAAAACACTGGTTTTATGCTACTTAAATTTGAAGTAGGCGGAAAAGCAGATGTTACCTGTGACAGATGTGGTAATTCTTTAACAATGGATTTGTGGGATGAATTTAAAATGCTGGTGAAACTTGTTGATGATCCAGCAGAAATGAATGAGCAGGAAGAAGACGCCGATGTGTTTTATATATCAAAATCAGAAAGTCATATTAACGTGAGTGATTGGATATATGAATTTGTAATGTTAAGTATTCCACTACAAAGAATGTGTAGCGAAGAAGAGATGGGTGGACCTAAGTGCAACAATGAAGTACTGGAGAAACTCAAACAAATGGAAATAAAATATACCGACCACAATGCAAATGCACTCTGGAAAGGATTAGATAAGTTTAAAGAAAATTAACTATTAATAAAATAAAATAAAAAGTCATGCCAAATCCAAAGAGGCGCCATTCGCAACAACGCAGTGCAAAGAGAAGAACACATTATAAAGCAACTGAACCTACTTTAAGCAAAGATTCAGCTACAGGTGAAATTCATGTTCGTCATCGTGCTCATGTTAGCGAAGGTAAATTGTATTATAAAGGTCAAGTTGTTGCAGAAAAAGCACCATCAAGAGCTTAGTATTTTCAAATAGAAAATATGAATTCCAAAATGTAGGTTTGATTTGATTCAATCTGAATTTTGGAATTTTTTAATTTTAAAAGTACTCTAAATGATCAGAATAGGTATTGATATGATGGGAGGTGATTTTGCACCACTGGAAGCGGTAAAAGGAGTTGCGGCTTTTACAGAAATGAATACCAACCCAGTGCATCTGTTACTGATTGGAGACGAACCTATTCTTCAAGCGCATCTGTCAAAGACTACTATCCCTTCGAGTACTTATACAATTGTGCATGCTCCAGAAGTGATTGAGATGCACGAACACCCCACAAAAGCCCTTAAAGAAAAACAGCAGTCATCCATTGCCGTTGGATTTCACTTACTTGCTTCAGAAAAAATTGATGGATTCATCAGCGCAGGAAATACAGGCGCAATGATGGTGGGCGCCTTGTTTAGCATCAAAGCCATTGAAGGAGTAATAAGGCCCACTATTGGCGCTTACATTCCAAGAGAAGATGGATCATTAGGATTATTGGTAGATGTAGGATTAAATGCAGATTGCAAACCAGAAAATCTTAATCAGTTTGCTATTTTAGGATCATTGTTTGCGCAACATATTTTAAAAATAGACCAACCCAAAGTGGGATTGGTTAATATTGGAGAAGAAGAAGGGAAAGGTAATATTCTTGCACAAGCAGCCTACCCTTTGTTAAAAGAAAATCATCATATCAATTTTGTGGGCAACATTGAAGGAAGAGACATCCTTATAAACAAAGCCGATGTAATGGTTTGCGAAGGATTTACTGGAAATGTAGTCTTAAAACTTGCTGAAAGCGTATACGATATTGTTAAACGCAGAAATATCAAAGACGAACACTTTGAGCGTTTTAATTTTGAAGCATATGGCGGCGTGCCTGTTTTAGGTGTAGCCAAACCTGTGATCATTGGACATGGTATCTCTCAAGCCATCGCTTTTAAAAACATGATTCTCATCGCCTGTAAAATGAAAGAAACAAACCTTACTGGCAAAATATACGAAAGCTTTAACCAGGCTTAATCCTCCGCTATTTATTTACTTTTTTTCTATACGTTAACATTGTGTTAACCTACGAATTTTGGCTTTCTAAATTTTCAGTTGTAAAAAAATAAAAGAATATTTGTTGAGAATATTTAAAAAATATCGCTACAAATTTAAACACGCTAAAAAGCAACTCGATATGAAAAAAAGCTTTGCAATGATGTTAATGATTTCTTTTTCATTAATCTCTTATTTTATTATCAGCTGTAAACATGAACTTCCAATTACTTGCCAGGGTGTAACAATCGATATCACTACTACTTCTAAGCCCGACACATTGAATGGGCTCAAAGGATCTGTGGAAGCGCTGGCAACTGCTGGCGGAACAACTTTCACCTATAGTATTGATGGCACAACCTTTCAAAGCAATGGAACCTTCACAGGTTTACTAGGCGGCGCTTACACGATTACTGCTAAAAATGAAAATGGATGTACGGGAACTACCGATGTAACAATTGGAAATATTGCTGATCCTTGTGCTACCATTCCAACAGTAAATGTAACCACTACTCATGTAGATCCTACTACTGGTCAAAGCAATGGCACAATCACTGTAACGGCTCCAACGGGTGCAGGAACTACCTATAGCAAAGACGGCACCAATTATCAATCAAGTAATTTATTTAGTAGTTTGGCTGCAGGCAATTATACTATTTATGCAAAAACTGGCTACTATCAATGTGCATATTCTACTTTAGTAGCATTGGGTTCTGTTGCTCCTTGCACAGTTTCAATGACCATCACTACTTCAAAATCAAATATCACTTGTTCAACAAGCACCGGATCTATTACCGTAACTGCCCCTACTGGTACTGGTTATACTTATAGCAAAAATGGCACTACCTTTCAATCGAGTCCAACATTCACTGGATTGGCAAGCGGTACCTATACCATTACTGTTAAAGATCCAAATAATTGCACTAATTCGAATGCTTATTCTACAAGCATTACAGGAGCCGGTCCTCTTTTCACTGCAGTAAAATCACTTATTCAATCACAATGCAGCGGCTGCCATACTAACGGAGGAAGCTCAGCCGGATATAACTTTGATAGCAATTGTAGCATTGTATCTTATTGGAGTCAAATCAAAGGATCATGTGTAACACCTCGTACGTTAAGAACAATGCCTCCAGGGGGATTGTCCACTGCTAATCAAACTATTATTACCAACTGGGTAAATGCAGGACATTTATTTGCCAATTAATACTTCATAACTTTAGTTTAATTAAATTATATGAATAAAAAACTAACAGCGATTTTCATTTTGTCAATCATCATTCTTGGATTTCAAAGTTGCTACTACGATAAAGATGAAACATTGTATCCCGGAAGTTGCATCGTTGCAGGATCCATCCAAGGTCCTCTTTACACAAGTGTTAAAGTAATCATCAATTCAAGATGTAGCGGAAGTACATGTCATACAAATGGAGGAAGTGGTGGCAGTTATAATTTCGATAATGATTGCAGCATAATCAGTCATTGGAGTGCCATCAATGATGCTTCAGTAGCAAACGACCGAATGCCATTTAATAAAACGGGCGTAAACTTAACCAATAATGAAAAACAAGCCATCACAGACTGGATAGCAGCTGGACACCTTTACACTAATTAATAAGTCGCTTACACTACACTTGATATTATTATGAAAAATTGGACGAAAAAATTAATGATTGTTGTTGCAGTGATTATCATTACTGTTATTGGCAGTTATTTGATAGCGCCCAACAAAACACTGAAAGCTTTTTTTTCTGTAGTGAATCTTTTTACTAGCAAACCCGCAACTGCAGAAGATTCTGCACCAAAGGCGACTTATAAAAGCACTCAACTGCTATCATTGCTTACTTCAGATACAACATTCACGAAGCAGATAATGGACCAGAACATCGCAATTGAAGGCGTCATCAAGGAAGTAAAAGAAATCGACTATACGGTTACAATGGAATGTGGCGAATCTGCCTTCATCAATTTCAGTTTTGATAGCTTGGCTTTCGTTAAATGCAAGCCTTTCCTTCTTTTAGGCAAACAAGCTTCTCTCAAAGGCATTTATGTTGGATTCGATTTTCCTTCGGCCGATGATGAAGCAATGAGCTTACTGCCTCCTGAAAAAAATATTTTTTTAAAGAGCTGTTTTCTAAACAAATAATCTTCAAATAACATTAGTATGAAAAAAATCATTCTATACTCGTTTATTGCTTTGAGCACCTTGCAAGTTTCTGCGCAAAAAAAAATCTACTCTACTAAAACTGGGACAGCGTTTTTTGATGCAGGCACAGGAGTTGAAAACATATCTGCTACTAACAAATCTACCATTTCTGCATTTGATGCTGTTTCAGGACAAATTCAGTTTTCAATAATGGTAAAAGGATTTGAATTCTGGAGCCAACTGATGCAAGATCATTTCAATGAAAATTACATGGAGAGCGACAAATTCCCCAAATCTACTTTCACAGGAAAAATTACCAATCTAGATAAAGTAAATTTTTCTAAAGATGGCTCCTACCCTGTTGATGTAAAAGGCACACTAGAAATTCATGGTGTGAAGAAAGAAGTTGCAGCAAAAGGCACTATGAAAATTTCTGGCGAAACGGTTACGGCTACTTCAGACTTTGTTGTTGTACTAGAGGATTACGGCATCCGTATCCCTGGTGTTGTAAAAGACAAACTAGCAAAAGATGCTAAAATAAAAATCAATTGTAATTATTCCCTTTTAAAATAATAACTATAATGTCTGTAAAAATATCCAAACTAATAAGCAGCGTAGCAATACTATTATTTTCAAATTCAGTATTCGCTCAAGATGATCTTTTGTCTATGGTTGATAAAGGAGACAATCCAAAAGAGTACATTAAAAACGCATTCAAATCAAGCAGAGTGGTCAATGGTCATTCAATTGAATTTATTGGCAAAGGCGTATTGGATGTAAGAATTCTGCATCGCTTTGGTCTTGTAAATTCTGGCTTTTCAAACCTTTTTGGTTTAGATCAAGCAACCATGCGCTTTGGTTTTGATTATGGCATTTTAAATAACCTAACAGTAGGAATTGGAAGAAGCACTTTCAATAAAGAGTGGGATGGGTTTGTTAAATACAGACCTATTCAACAATCTGTGGGAGGAGAAAGATCTTCACCCGTTTCTGTTGTACTAGTATCTGGAGCTACCATTAGCACCATGCCATGGCAAGATCCAACTAGAAAAAACTATTTTACCAGCCGTATGGCTTTTTATAATGAAGTAATAGTGGGAAGAAAATTCAATGAAAAATTTAGTGCCCAATTGGCCCCTACGATGGTGCATTTAAACATTGTTCCACTATCTACCGATCCTAATGATGTATATGCTTTAGGAATAGGCGCAAGATATAAATTATCTAAGCGCACTGCCCTCGTAGTAGATTATCATTACATCGTAAAAGCAGTGGGGGAAGATGATGACAACAATGCTGAATCGATGCTATCAAAAATGAAAAATCCCTTGTCAATCGGATTTGATATTGAAACCGGCGGTCACGTATTTCAATTGCATTTTTCAAATGCAACAGGCATGAATGAAAAAGCCTTCATTACTCAAACTTCTAATAGTTGGGGCAAAGGCGAAATTAGATTTGGATTTAATTTATCAAGAGTATTTACGGTTTCGAAATAATATTGAACGATAACAAATACAAATAGATACAAATTAAAAAAGCTCCAATTGAATTGGAGCTTTTTTAATAATGAAACAATTTACTTTTAGATAGCTACATTGAACTCTCTCAAGGCGTCATTCAAACTCGTTTTTAAATCTGTACTAGGCTTTCTTTTTCCAATAATCAACGCACAACTTACTTGATATTCTCCAGCCGGAAATTTCTTTGTGTAACTTCCAGGAATCACTACACTTCTTTCAGGAATATATCCTTTGGTTTCAATAGGCTCATTGCCACTCACATCAATAATTTTAGTTGATTGCGTTAATACCACATTAGCACCTAATACGGCTTCCTTGCCAACTCTTACCCCTTCCACCACAATACACCTGCTACCAATAAAACAACCATCTTCTATAATCACAGGACTTGCTTGTAATGGCTCCAATACGCCTCCTATCCCTACTCCGCCACTTAAATGCACATGCTTCCCAATTTGAGCACAACTACCTACAGTTGCCCAAGTATCAACCATCGTCCCTTCATCTACATACGCTCCAATATTTACATAAGAAGGCATTAAAACCACATTCCTTCCAAGGAAAGCTCCATACCTAGCTACTGCATGTGGAACAGCGCGCACCCCCAATTCTTTATACCCACTCTTCAATTTCATTTTGTCGTAAAATTCAAAAGGCGGCAATACGTGAGTCTCCATAGTTTGAATGGCGAAATACAAAAGAATAGCTTGCTTAACCCATTCATTTACCTGCCATCCATCCCCCATAGGCTCAGCAGTTCTTAGTTTTCCTTTGTCTACTTGTTCCATTACCTCTTTGATAGCTTGCTGGTAGGTTTCATTTTGAAGTAAATCGCGATTACTCCAAGCCGCTTCAATTAAAAACTTCAAATCCATACAAAAAATTTTTACGAACTTACTTATCTTCTCTGATAATTTAACCAACTCGTTATAATTTATTGGAATTATATTTGTTTTGAAAAACACCATACATGAAAATAGCTTTTGACGCTAAAAGGATCTACCAAAACAATACCGGCTTAGGAAACTATAGCCGAACCTTGGTGCAATCCTTGGCCCAGAAGTTTGTGGAAAACGATTACTATTTAATAGCTCCTAAAATAACCACTCGATTCAATGCGGCAGCATACCCCCATTGTCATGTAGTAACCCCGAAGGGCTTCTTCTTACAAAAAATCAAAGGATGGTGGAGAAGCTGCTTGGTAAAAAATGAATTAAAAAATTACAAGATCGATATCTATCACGGATTGAGCCACGAAATACCTTTCGGCATTCAATATACAGGCATCAAATCAGTAGTCACCATTCATGATTTAATTTTTGAAAGATACCCCGAGCAGTTCAATAGAATAGACCGAATTATTTATCGATACAAATTTAAAAACGCCTGCAAACATGCCGATCGCATTATAGCCATCAGCGAACAAACCAAACAAGACATTATCGATTTATACAAAATTGATGAAAAGAAAATAACTGTTTGTTATCAAAGCTGCGATGCAAATTTTTATCAACCAGTTGCTGATGCAGAAAAAAATGCAATCAAAAAAAAATACACCCTTCCGGATGAATTCTTTTTATATGTGGGGTCTGTTATTGAAAGAAAAAATCTTTTATCCATTTGCAAGGCAATGCTCATGCTACCTGAGGCAAATCCCATTCCTCTTGTTGTAATTGGCAAGGGTGGAAAATACCTCCGTGAAGTGAAAGCATTCGTTCAAAAAAACAATCTCTCCAACAAAATCATTTTTCTATACGAAAGCATTGATAAAAATCAATCACTAGAGTTTAAAGACTTTCCTGCTATTTATCAATTGGCAACCGCCATGATTTATCCTTCAATATTTGAAGGCTTTGGGATTCCGATATTAGAAGCCATGGCGAGCAATATTCCTGTAATCATTTCAAACGTTTCTTGTATGCCTGAAGTGGGTGGAGAGGCAGCTTTGTATATAAATCCGTCTCAGCCAGCAGAAATTGCAAAGGCGATGCAGTCTATTGTAGAGAACAAGACATTGGCTAGTACTCTTCGAGCAAAAAGCGCAACACAAGCGGAGTTGTTTGATGCGGAAAAATGTGCCGCCAAAGTAATGGATGTTTATTTAAATTTGATGCATGATCATTGATGATGACATACAAGCTTGTTTAACAACCCTGCGAGAAGGAGGGCTCATTCTTTATCCTACAGATACGGTATGGGGAATCGGTTGTGATGCAACAAACGAAAAAGCTGTTGCAGCTGTCTATAAATTAAAGGATAGAAACGAAGCAAAAAGCATGATTATCTTACTAGCCAAAGAGGAAGATATCCTTCATTATACCCAAGAAGAAGAATTAAAGATATACGATTATATAAAAGGCATCTCTAAGCCTGTCACAATCATTTACAAGAATGCAATCAACCTAGCAAAAAATGCTATTAACCCAGATGGCAGCATTGGAATTAGAATAGTGAAAGATGAATTTTGCAAGAAATTAATAAACGCTTTTGGAAAGCCGATTGTATCTACCTCTTCTAACGTATCCGGATACCCGCCTCCAAGCATTTTTGGAGACATAGATAATAAAATTAAAAACGGGGTTGACTATATAGTTCAACATCGACAAGACGATCAGGAGCCAGGCATTCCTAGTACAGTTATTCAGATGAACGATGACGGCACTTACACTACCCTTCGCCCCTGATTAAATTATCCTCAATCCTATCCCTAGATGTACTGTTTGACTTTTCCATTTTTCCTGACTGGAAACATCATTTACATTAGAAACACCTACCTGATATCTACCATATACATTTACTCTGGAAAAAGAAAATTTCATTCCTGCCACTAATGCTAGATCCCCTTTCTTAACTGCATCTTGGCCATTGCTTAATAAAGATGCGTTGGTATTGGCCAAAATACCAAATCTTGGCCCCATTTGTAAAGTAAATTTTTTGCCTGCTTTAATATTCAACAACACAGGAATATTGATATACCCAAATTTTATGGACGACGCATCGGTTAAATGATAGACAGTAGAAAAATCATTGGCCGTATCCAACTTTACTTCACTATAATATAGCTCTGGTTGAATACTGAATGTTTTATTGATTGATACTTGAGCATACACACCCGCATGGTATCCAAATGAAAATGATTGAGTTAATAATTTCCCCTCGATTTTCTGCAAATCAGCTCCGGCTTTAACCCCAAATTGAAAACCCTGTGCCATCATTACGGTACTGCAAAAGGAAAATGCAACCAGCAATAAAATGAATTTCTTTTTCATAAGTAGGTGTTTTTATGAGTGAAGCAGGACAATTTCGTCCAAAAGGAACATTTATACTTTAAATATACCAACGAATCAATAGAAATACAATGAATATTACGTTAAACTCACTGATTCTACTACGTTCTTGTTTTATTGAAAATAAAGGCGTACCTTTGCGGCGAATATTGAATAACTGAGAATTACATGACATGCTCAGTTGCTGTTGACTACTGGCTTAAAGCCATTTTCTACTTAATAGGTATCTCTCCCAACGGCCCGAAGCATAACATGTGACCATCAAAAAAATCTTTTTTTGACCACATAGAAGTATTGCATGATGCAATATGGGTCTTTAATTAATAAAAAAACATAATGAACACATTTGAAGCATTGGGCCTCAAACCCGAAATTGTACAATCAATTACTGATCTTGGCTTTACTACGCCAACCCCTATTCAAGAACAAGCTATTCCAGTGCTATTATCTGGAACAACAGATTTTGTTGGATTAGCACAAACGGGAACCGGAAAAACGGCTGCCTTTGGTTTGCCGTTAATGCAATTAATCAATCCTGCCGAACGTTTTCCTCAGGCATTAATTGTATGCCCTACAAGAGAACTCTGTTTGCAAATCACGAATGATTTACAATCTTTTAAAAAACACCTTAAAGGAGTAAATACGGAAGCCGTATATGGTGGAGCCTCTATCACGATGCAAATACGCAACCTTAGACAAGGAGTACAAATTGTGATCGCTACCCCAGGTAGATTGATTGATTTGATCGAAAGAAAAGCAATTGATTTACAGAAAGTAAAATATGTTGTATTGGATGAAGCAGATGAAATGCTCAACATGGGATTTAGAGACGACATCGATTTTGTTTTAAAAAACACCATCAATAGAGAAAGTATCTGGCTTTTCAGTGCTACCATGCCGCCTGAAGTGAGAGCTATCTCAAAAAATTTCATGACGAATCCTAAAGAAATTACTGTAGGAAAAAAGAATAGCGGAAACGTTAATATTGATCATCAGTATTTTGTTGCCCCTGCTCCTCATCGTTATGAAACATTAAAACGTTTAATCGATTTCAATCCTGGTATGTATGGAATTATTTTTACACGTACCAAAGCAGATGCACAAGAAATTTCTGAACGTTTGTCTAAAGCCGGTTACGACATTGAAGCGCTTCATGGTGATTTAACACAACAACAGCGTGATAAGGTAATGGGAAGATTCCGTAATAAAACCTTACAGCTTCTGATTGCAACCGACGTAGCAGCTAGAGGGATTGATGTTGACGGCATCACACACGTAATCAATTTTGAACTTCCTGATGACATGGAAGTATACACCCATAGAAGTGGACGTACTGCAAGAGCAGGAAAAAGCGGTATTTGTATTTCAATCTGCCATACAAGAGAGCTTTTTAAAATCAAGCAGCTTGAAAGAATGGTGAATGCTAAATTTCACAAATTTGATATCCCAAGCGGAAAGGATGTTTGTAGAAAACAATTTTTCCATTTTATGGACAAATTAATCCAAACAGATATTTCACATGGCGATTACGAAACTTACTTGCCAGATCTAATTCAAAAATTTGAAAAAGTATCAAAAGAAGAAGTGCTTCAAAGAGTAGCTGCACTTGAATTTGATCACTTTTTGAAATATTACGATAATGCAGATGATTTAAATACAAAACTAGATTCTAGGTCGAGAGGCAATGATATGTCTTCACAAGACAACGGAAGTAGAAAAGAAAGAACCTTCAACAGAAGAGACAATGGATACACTAGATTGTTTATCAACCTCGGAACCAAAGACGGATTCTACAAAGCAAGTTTTTTACAATTCATTTTAGATGAAAGCAATCTTAAGAAAGAAGTATTGGGGAAAATTGATATGAGAGAAATGAATAGCTGGGTAGAAATCGACAAATCAGAATCGGATAGAATGATAAAAGCAATTGATGGTAAAAAATACAACAATCGCGTAGTGAGAATGAACGAAGCTGATGGCGGTTTTAAAAGACCAAGCGATGAAGGAAGAGGTGATGGAAGAAGCGAAGGAAGAAAACGCAATTACGCTCCAAGAGAAAGAAGAAATTACAATTAATTTTAAATGAGTTCCAACACGGTTATCTCTGGCAGGACACCTACCCTGCCAGGATATCCAAGGAATCCAAATCCTCGATTAACGTATAACTTCTGATCTGCTGATTCATACAAGCCAGCCCACTCTTTGTATAAATATTGTATGGGACTCCACTTAACGCCCGGTATTTCAAAGCCAAATTGCATTCCATGTGTATGCCCGCTTAAGGTTAAATCAACTTTTTTGTAGTGAGGCAACACTTCTGCCTGCCAATGACTTGGATCGTGACTCAATAGTATTTTAAAAGGATATTTTTCTGTGCCAGCATGGGCTTCATTCATTTTGCCATGTTTAGGAAATCGTGCTTTTGCACTCCAGTTTTCAATTCCTAATAAGGCTATTTGTTCGTTGTTTTTTTCAATAACCACATGCTCATTCATCAACAATCTCCAACCCAAATCTGCATGCACTTGTTGTAGGTTTTGAAGATTTTGCTCTTTTGAAATCCCTTCTATAGGCCATTGCACATAATCTCCGTAATCATGATTGCCTAAAACGGAATACACTCCTAATGGCGCTTTTAATTGACAGAACAAATCTTTAAAGGAATCCACTTCTGTAGCCATGTCATTTACCAAGTCGCCAGTAAATAAAATTAAATCGGCTTTTTGTTGTATGATCTTTTCTATTCCTCTTTCTACAGCTTTTTTATCTAAAAAACTTCCGCTATGAATATCACTGATATGTACAATTTTTAACCCTTTGAATGACGAAGGCAAATTGTTGAATTGTAATTTTTGATGGGTAATTTGATAGTTGTATTTATTTCCAAATCCATACAACAAACTTCCAAACAAGCTGCCGCCTGCAGCAATGCCCAGCCAACTTATAAATGCAGAACGACTGATTGAATCATTTGCATTTTCAGTAATAGTATTATTGGAAAAAAGCTTACCGAAAGTCCATTGAATACTTCTGCGAACATCATCAGCAACAAAAAATAATATTGCCATCAGCTTTGCCAAAAACAATCCCATAATAGTAGCAAAAAGATACGTTCGAATACTCTTACCTAGAAAATGATGATTGGTGTATACAAACAACAAAAAACCTACACAAGACAACACCGAAATGGACCAGTAAATAAACACAATGGCCGATCTATTTTTGGGAGATACTGATTGTGCGACTGTTTTCACAGACTGAAAAACATACAAATCCAACAAAAACATAATGGATAAAAAAACAATAACCCCTATTGGCGATTTCATAAATGAAGCTTAGATATTAATTTAAAATATGCCCAAGTAATTCCTACTTTTTTGAATGTTTCCAGCACATTTAAAACGCAATAATAAGAACTAAAATGGGATGTTACTCTCTTTTTAACTTATTAGAACATAGGTTAATATGCCCCTTTCAGACCCTAATAACAGGATTTGAGCGGAAGGAACGCATTTATCAAGATTATAACAAGGCAAACGTGCAAAAGTTTCGCCGTTTTTAAGCAGAAAAACACCGATTTTTGCCCATAAAAGCATTTATACAAGAATATGGCAAGAATAATAGGTGTAGCAAATCAAAAAGGAGGCGTAGGCAAAACAACAACTGCCATAAATCTGGCTGCAAGTTTGGCAATACTGGAATACAAAACATTGCTAGTAGATGCAGATCCGCAAGCAAATAGTACTACCGGAACGGGATTTGACCTTCACAACGTAACCAAAAGTCTCTACGATTGTATGGTGAATGAGGCCGAGGCAAAAGAGGTAATATTAAAAACCGCTATTCCTCATTTGGATATCATTCCTTCACACATCGATTTGGTGGGTGCAGAAATTGAAATGATCAATTACCCCAACAGAGAAAATGTACTTAAAAAAATACTAGAGCCATTAAAGGACGACTACGAATTCATCATCATTGATTGTTCTCCCTCCCTTGGATTGATTACGGTAAACGCATTGACTGCTGCAGACAGCGTAGTAATACCCGTTCAAACAGAATTTTTTGCATTGGAAGGATTAGGGAAATTATTGAACACCGTGAAAATTGTTCAAAATAGATTGAACACAAATTTGCAAATCGAAGGAATACTAATGACAATGTACGACGGAAGATTGCGTCTATGCAATCAAGTTGTAAGTGAAGTAAGAAGACATTTCGATGAAATGGTTTTCAGCAGCATTATCCACCGTAATACAAGATTGAGCGAAGCCCCTAGTTTTGGCAAACCAGTTATCTTATACGATTCGGATAGTAAAGGCGCCATGAATTACCTTAATCTAGCCAAAGAGATTTTGCAGAAAAACAATATGACTAAAATTAAACAGGAAGATAAGGTGTTGGGATGAGCCTAAAGGCTCGTTTAAAAGGGGTCAAAGGTTCAATAGGTTGAATTAGTTAAAAGAGTTGACTGATTACCGATATCAAACCTATTAAACATTTGAAACGTCTTAAACCTTTGGAACAAAAAATGTAATTCTTATGCAACAAAAAAAAGATGCTTTAGGAAAAGGAATTAGAAGCCTTTTAGAAAATATAGATGCA
>CANJJU010000050.1 GCA_947474815.1 Chitinophagaceae bacterium
ATATACCATAATGAGTTTGACTTAGTATTTTAAATGACAACATGAATCATACATCAATAAATATTGTAGAACTAATTAAAAAAATACTATTGATACTATTTTATACACCATTTTATCTAACGTATACCCTAAATAAAAACAAAAGCTTAATTAAAACTGATATCAATCGATGGATAAAGGTATACGACATAAAATTAAACACAGAAATGGGGCTTTTGTATTTAATCTATAAATACCCTGAATTTAGAAACATATTTTATTATAGAATAGGAAAAATTCGAATTTTACTAAACTTAATTTATCCAAAACTATCATCATTGTATATCACAACACAAGTTATAGGAGAAGGCCTCTTTGTTCAACACGGTTTCTCTACAATTATTGCGGCAAAATCAATTGGAAAAAATTGTTGGATAAATCAGCAAGTAACAATAGGATTTTCAAATAAAGAAGATAGCCCAATTATTAAGGAAAATGTAACCATCAATGCCGGAGCAAAAATAATTGGAGGAATAACCATAGGTAATAACGTGGTTGTAGGAGCAAATGCAGTAGTAGTAAAAGACGTACCAGATAATTGTGTTGTTGTTGGAGTGCCAGCTTATATTATAAAAAGAAATGGAATAAGAATAAATGAATATCTATAAATCAAGTACAAATGAAAATAACAATTGTAGCTGGAGCAAGACCGAATTTTATGAAAATAGCTCCTATCATTAAAGAACTCAACCATTTGAAAAAAAAAGGAAATAATGTAGAATATAGATTGATTCATACAGGGCAACATTATGACCCAAAAATGAGCAGTGAGTTTTTTTTACAATTGGGCATCCCTCATCCCGATATTAATCTGGAATGCGGTGGCGGATCGCAAGCTGAGCAAACAGCTGCAATTATGATAAAGTTTGAAAAGGAATTAATTAATAATAAACCCGACATCGTAATAGTAGTAGGCGATGTAACGTCTTCAATGGCATGTGCAATAACAGCAAAAAAACTTTGTATAGACGTGGCCCACGTAGAAGCAGGGATAAGATCAGGCGATATGAATATGCCCGAGGAAATCAATAGAATGGTAACAGATTCTATATCAGATTACTTTTTTACTACCACTACCACCGCAAGCAATAATCTCGAATCTGAAAATATAATGGCAAATCGAATACATTTAGTTGGAAATACTATGATTGATACGCTAATACAAAATATAGAAAAAATTAGAAGGCCATCTTTTTTAAAAGAAAATGAACATTATTTCTTATTAACACTCCACAGACCATCAAACGTAGACAATATTTCAAATTTAGATACCCTGTTGTCAGCTATCAGTCAGTTTACAAAAGACATTTCTGTTATATTTCCAGTTCACCCTAGAACAAAAAATATAATAGATTCAAAGAAATTGAGTTATAAAAATATAATAATGGTTGACCCTCAAGGATACCTAGAATTTATATACTTAATAAAAAATAGCAAAGGCATCATTACCGATTCAGGAGGAATTACAGAAGAAGCTACATACTTACACATTCCTTGTTTGACAATGAGAAACACTACAGAAAGGCCCGAAACTGTGACAATAGGAACAAACGAATTAATTGGGAATGATTTAGTAAAATTAAAAAAATACATCCAACAAATTATTGACAATAAATGGAAACAAGGGTCCGTGCCAATATTTTGGGACGGCAAAACATCGAAAAGGATTGTGCAAAAAATTAATTCGATATATAAAGATGAAATAATTAAAAAAGAATATAATATACTAATGAATGAACCAGCTGTTTAGACGATACCTACAAATATGTCTTATTCTACTTGACTTAGTTTTATTAAATACATCTTATATAATTGCTATTATACTACTAAGTTTTATCAATGAGCATTACGTCCTATATGATTATTTAATTCTGGCGGTTACAATCAATATTTGCTGGGTATTTACAATATTCTTGACTGGCTTATATATTGAAAAGACTATCATTCATTTTGAGCCATTTATCAAACACACTCTTCAGGTTTATTTACTTTGGATTATAAGCGTTTTGTCTTTTTTATTCTTTGTAAAATCACAACAAATATCAAGATACTTTATATTAATATTTATGCTGCTATTTGCTATTAGCCTACTTTTTAACAGATTTATATATGTTGGAATTAGAAATTACTTCAAAAAGAGATTTTATTTTTTCAATAGAGTAATGATAGTTGGATACAATGAAACATCTGCAAAGCTAGCCTCTTATTTTGAAGAAGATGCAATCAATAGTAATTTGATAGGATTTGCAGAAGATGAAATTAAAATCAGTGAACTTACACACTACCCTATTCTCAGTAATTTGAAAGAAGCCATTAAGACCGCTACAAAACTTGATGTTCAAGAAGTATTTTCAACTATTACTCCAGAACAAAACTTACATATATACTCGCTCATGAATCAAGCAGAGAAAGCTTGTATTCGATTTAAAATAGTTCCCAATTTGTCATTTTTTTTAAACAAACCGATTGTGGTAGATTATATTAGAGATCTTCCTATTTTGTCATTAAGAAACGAACCATTAGAAGACGTGGGGAATAGAGTAAAAAAAAGAATGCTCGATATAACCATAAGCTTATTTGTTTCTTTATTTTTTTTATCATGGATGATCCCTTTAATTGGACTCCTAATTTTAATTGACTCAAAAGGGCCTATATTCTTTTCACAAAAAAGAACAGGTAAAAATAACAAGCCATTTAATTGCCTCAAATTCAGAAGCATGAAAATAAATCAAGACTCAGATAATCTACAAGCAACAAAATCAGATGCAAGAATCACCAAAATTGGAAAAATATTACGAAAAACAAGTCTTGATGAATTCCCCCAATTCATCAATGTAATCATTGGCGAAATGAGCATTGTAGGGCCAAGGCCTCACATGGTTAAACACACATCTGATTACTCCAAAATAATTGACGAGTATATGATTCGACATTTTTTAAAGCCAGGCATTACAGGATGGGCTCAAATCAAAGGATATAGAGGAGAAATTACTAACCCCATTCAAATTAAAATGAGGGTAGCAAACGATCTCTGGTATCTCGAAAACTGGAATGTATGGCTAGATATTAAAATTATTTTTTTAACTATATATAGTGTTTTTAAAGGAGACAAAAATGCTTTTTAAATTTTGTTATAGCTTAATAATTTTTTGAGAAATCGTTTTTTGGCCTTGTACCAATCTTACAAAATAACTGCCTGGCCTTAACTCAGTTCCAAATGATATTTTCTGATTGTGCAACATTCTAGTCTGAAATAATTTTTTCCCAAACAAATCCAATACTTCTACATAAGCATCCTCATTTGATTCTGTTTCTAATGTTAAACTAAACGCCCCTGCACTGGGATTTGGATAGGTGCTTATTTTGATACTATTTCCTTTTCCAATTGTTTCACATGTATAATTACTATTAAGAATCTCTACAGTAATGGTATCCTTTTCATTATTAGCATCAGTACCAATTACATTATACACTCCAGGATAAAGATTTGTAAGCTTATTACTAATCTTTTTATCTGTATTCTGAATGGTATAAGTAAAAGGAGATTCTCCCCCATTTTCTATCAACTCAAATTCTCCATCAGATGCACCTTTACAGCTAACATCTTTCTTATTTTTTAAACTAATTGCAAAATGATTGTGATGTTTTTTCTTTTTAACAGTGAAACTTATGCTCTTGGTACATCCGTTAGAATCCTTAACAGTCATAATATGATTGCCCGGTTTAACAGATCTAAATATTGGCCTTATTTGGCTACTGCCCCCATCAAGACTATAAGTATAATTACCACTACCCCCAGACGCCACTACTGTTATGTTCGTTTGATTACTCTGATTGTTATTTGAAATAGATTGAATAATATTTACTGATATCTCAGTTGGTTGAGCTATAGTAATAGTTACGGTTTGCATTAACCCAGAAGCATCACTCACAATAAAAGTATTCACTCCTGCGTATACTGTGAACGTTCCTACACCAGTGTAAGGAAGCAACCCTCCACTCGCACCAATTGTAACAGTAGTAGATTCTCCATAACAACTTATAGTTCCAGAAGAAGTATTAATTACTAAAGGACTTAAGGTAGGCTGATTGATAGTGATTGTTTTAGTAGCAGTACACTGGTTTGCATCCTTTACTGTAACAGTATAACTACCAGCAGATACTCCGTTGAATAAATTAGAACTTTGATAAGCTCCATTATCAAGTCTGTATGAGTAAACTTCCGTACCTCCCGCTGCGGATACTGTAATGTTTGTTACTCCTCCGTATGACAAAACACTTCCTGCATTTACAGTAACAGTAATCGCTGTGGGCTGTGTCACAACAACTGAAGCTGATTGAATCAATCCGTTGGCATCATTGACTGTATAGGTATAACTACCGGCTATCACACTGAACGACCCTGTGCCTGTGTATGGAGGCGTTCCTCCGCTTGCACTTACCGCTACTATAGTACTTCCTCCATTACAAGAAATATTTCCAGCAGTGGCTGTTACAGAAAATTTGCTTTCAGGTTGATTGATAGTGATTGTTTTAGTAGCAGTACACTGATTTGCATCCTTTACTGTAATAGTATAATTACCAGCAGATAACCCGTTAAATAAATTAGAACTTTGATAAGCGCCATTGTTAACCTTATATGAATATGCTCCCGTGCCTCCCGTTGCTGATACGGTAATGTTTGTAACTCCTCCGTATGATAAAACACTTCCTGCATTTACAGATACTGTAATCGATGTTGGCTGTGTCACAACTACTGAAGCCGCTTGAATCAATCCATTGGCATCATTGACTGTATAGGTATAACTACCTGCTACCACACTGAACGACCCTGTGCCTGTGTATGGAGGCGTTCCTCCACTTGCACTTACCGTAACCATCGTACTTCCACCATTACAAGAAATATTGCCTGGAGTAGCTGTTACAGTTAAGGGTGAAGTAACCCCTGCATTTTCTAGAATTCCTGCATTGGGAACAGAAGCAACCATATTGCCAGCGAAATCTTTTACAATTCCAAGGTTTTGACCAAAACGAATTGCAGAGCTGTTACTTCCGGGCAAATAATCCCATTGCATTGGATCAACAGCTGTGCTATTTGTAAAAATATTTGTAGCAGTAGTAGTAATCTCTGAACTCGTTTGAGTGAAATTTAAAACACTAGCTGTACCAAGTTTATAAATATTATTCTCATGAACCAACTGAGCACCAGTAAACATGGAAGATTTTCCTACATCAATTCCAGTCGTTAACCAAAATATATTATTTTTTAACGAAACTATTCCTGCATTTGAAGAAGCGGAAGCCATACTCAACATATAATTTTCAACTAATCTTTGAACAGCCGTTTCAATCACCACATTATTATAGAATTGTAAATTACTCACCGTAATAGCAAATGGGCCACTGTTATTGATATAAAAAAGACCTGCATTATTTATTAGTTTGTTGTAAACAAATTTATTTCCAGAAGATGTACCCCCATTATTACTTCCAAATTCTGTTAATCCATTATTGTTAAACATGGTGTTGTAGCCAATAAGATTATTATTTGTATTGGCACCAAAAAACTCGATTGCTCCGCCATCATAAGTAAAATCATAAGAATTTGCCCAGCAATCAGAAATAGTATTGTTTGTAATAGTATTATTTGCACTTGAAACAACCACTCCATTTGCCCCATAATCATCGTAGCCCCCATTGTTAGTATTGACTACCATGCGCATATTAGAAATCTTACAATTATCAATAGTATTGTTAGGGCCCACTAAATAAAATCCAACTCCCGCAAGAGAGATAGAACAATTTTTAACAATAATATTATTGGACGTACCATCGATATAGAATACTCGTTCTATTTTTGATTGCTGAGACCTGTCCGTCGCACTTAGTGAAGGATCCGTAATATCCAACCCATCAAAAGTAACATAAGACCTGTTCAACAAATAAAATAGAGAGACGATGGAATTTCCCGTTCCAATAAATTTTGGAGCAGCTCCAGCACCATAGGAATTAATAATTATTGGATTTCCAGCAGTACCTGAACGAGCAAAATTCAATTGACCTGAATAAGATTCTCCTTTTTTAAAAGAAATAATATCCCCCGGCATAAACAAATTCATATTACTCGTTACCTGACTAATCGATTTCCAAGGAGTTAGTAAGCTTCCATTCTGAGAGGAGGCAGTAGTAGATGCATCAACATAATAATTTGTTGCGTTAGCAATTCCGAAGAAAGCAATCATTACAGACAATAACAATGCTTTAAGATAAATAGTACGTTTCATAGGTTTTTAATTAAGGATTAATAATGGATATAATTCTGCCTATTTTAAATAGACTTAAAACTAACTGCTAATAATGATGGAAAGATAGAAGGACCAAGGTTGAGTAAGGATGGGTTTTTCAAGGACATTGGCACCTAACAGTCTAATCCAATTAAAACTGAAAGTTTTTCATACAGCATATACTTACCAAATCTTATGCCAAAAAAAGATAAAAACGCTAACAGAAACTTAACATTTGAGAGAGGAAATTAACTATCGCCATTGGGCAGTATGATAAAAAATCAATTACGCTTTACCAATTCTCGGATCGATGATTCTATACGCCCAATCAGAAAGTAAATTAATGATGATAAAGATAAATGCGCTACACAAAACAGCGCCAATCACTACAGGGTAATCCAACTTAGACAATGCATCCACTGTAATTTTTCCTATTCCATTCCAACCAAATATAAATTCAATAAAAAAGGAGCCGGCCAACAACTCTGCAAACCAACCTGTTATTGATGTTACAATTGGATTCAATGCATTGCGAAGCGCATATTTTAAATAGATTTTTTTCTTACTTAACCCCATTGCATGGGCCGTTCGGACGTAATCCTGACCCAATACATCTAGCATAGCACTTCTAGTAAGTTGAGTTATAATAGACAATGGTCTTATACCAAGTGTTAATGCGGGGAGTATGAGATTTTTTAATGACAAGTATTTCTCTCCAGTCAATTCATCCATTTCGTATAAACTTCCTGTAAGGTTTAACCCTGTGTACTGATGCCATACAATGCCAAATAGATAAGCTATTACTATTGCAATAAAAAAAGAAGGCAACGAAACGCCTACAATACTAATAAAAACAGAAACCTTATCAACCCAAGAGTCTTTTTTTAAAGAAGACAGTACCCCAAGAAAAACACCCATAATACAAGCAAAAAGCATGGCTGTAAAAGCTAGCACAAAGGTGGTAGGAAATGCATTGAAAATAATTTCACTAACAGGCTTTTTAGATTGAAAACTATTGCCTAAATAGGGCAATTTGATTCCTACTTTTTGTACCCCCCCGAAGAACAGTCCTTTAAGATTCTTTTTTTGAATGTCATTCTCAGTGTAAACTCCTACAGGAGAAATATCGTTTACATAAATGACAAACTGTTTCCATTTAGGAAGATCTAGATTAAGATCTTTACGAATATTATCAATCGTTTTTTGATTACCGGTTTGTCCGGCTATAAGTCTTGCAGGATCGCCAAAGGCTTGAAACAATAAAAAAACAGCCAATGCAACACCAATAAAAATAAATATTGAATAGACTATTTTTCTTAGCACTAATATGAATTTGATTGATGAATAGACATCAAGTGAACAGTAAATACGCTTCCCGTAATATTCAATTTTAATTAAGCTTATTGAAATCAGTCCAACTAAACTTCTCCTCCACTAATGAGCCATTCATTTTATATACAACAGGATTTGCTCTGGCAGCAGTTTTGATAGCAGTTCCATCGCACGTAAAAATTGGAGGCGTTTTATCTTTGAAAGACATTGCTTCAATTTTACTCATCACTTCATTTCTTTGAGAAGTAACGATAAATACAGGCTGGTTATTTTCTATCAAACGAGCAATCAATTGCTGATCATTCGACCACTTCCCTGAATGAGAAGCCACATCCTTAATGTATAGAATATAATATACACCCGACTTGCTCAATATAGACTCAGTGGTATCATTACCAGAAAAAGTAGTAAAAGAAAAATCATTGATTAAAGGCGTGTTATTTTTTCCCTTTTCAATCAATTCTTGCTTTCTTTCCACAAAGCTCCAAGTACTATCTGGCAAAGCCGTAACAGAAAATTGTTGTTTTTTCCCCTCCTTCATATAAACAAACGCATATTCATATTTATCGGGCACTGCATTCAACGGCATTTTTCTAAGTGCTGCGATATCATTGCCTTTTTTATAAGGAAGACAATCTATAATGGGAAGATGCACTAAAACATAGTACTGAAGAAATAGTGTAAGAATTGTTGAGGTTAAGATAATGGCAACAGTAATTGAAGGCCTTGCAATTGGAAGAATCCATTTTTTATTAATCAATAAAAAAACAATCATTGATAACAATAGCAAGTCTTTTGAAAAAGTTTGTAGGGGGGTTAAAGGAATACAATCTCCGAAACAACCACAGGTTCTAATATGCCCTGTAAATAAAACATACCCAGTAAGAAACGTAAAGAACAATATCAATAGAAGGAGAATCCAAGTTGTCAATTTCTTGTGCCATGCAAAAAGTAAAGCAGCGCCTACTATCACTTCTAACGAAATCATTACTACTGAAAATGCAAGAGCATGATCACTAAAACGATCCATTAGTGTAGGCAAAAAACCATCATGGGCCCATGCTTCAAAGAATTCCTGCATTTTATATGCAAGCCCTCTAGGGTCTATTGCTTTTACTAATCCAGAAAAAATAAATAATACTCCGGTTAAAACCCTTGTAATAGTTACGGCAATTTTCATAGTTCTATTATTTAACTATTGTGTAGTCCTTCGTTCATTAATATCAATCCGAATGCTGCATAATTTAAGATGTCATAAAAATTAGCATCTATCCCTTCGCTAATCAATGTTTTCCCTTCATTAGCAATGATTTGCTTGATGCGAAGCAATTTTGAAAGAATTAAATCAACAAAACTTTCCTGACTCATTTCTCTCCAAGCTTCTCCGTAATCATGATTTTTATCAAGCATCAATTTTTTTGCCTTCGCTACTTTTTCATTATACATTGCGGCAACCGTTTCTACAGGCAATTGCTCCAAATTATCGTCATGAATATCTAATTGAATCAATCCTATAATAGCATAGTTAAGCATTCCTTCAAATTCGCTTTTAATTCCATCGTCAATTTTCTGCTCCCTTTTTTCTTGAATGGTACGAATGCGCTTAGCTTTTATATACAGCTGGTCAGCTACAGATATGGTTCTATATACACGCCAAGACGTTCCGTAGTCTGCAGTTTTTTTTAAAAACGTACTTCTACAATGTTCCACTACCTGATCAAATTGCTCATTTGTTGCCATACTTTATATAATTTTCCTAAACACTTAATTAGCTCAATTAATATGAGATGACCTGTATTTATATATTACCTAAAAAAATTACGTCCCAAAAAACAAAGTATTATCTGCACCTTTGTCAATGGGAATCAAAAATACAATTAGTAAAGCAATGTTTACGCTCCACTGCAAAGGAAAAATAATCAAATTTGACTCTCCCATTGTTATGGGAATCATCAATGCAACCCCAGATTCATTTTTTGAGGGCCATCTATATGATAAACCAGCAGAAATGTTAGTGCGGGCCAACCAAATGATTCAGGATGGCGCTAGCATATTAGATATTGGCGGTCAAAGCACCCGACCTGGTAGTCAGCGTATAAGCGCTCAAGAAGAACTAGATAGAGTAATGCCCGTAATAGAAAACATACACCATCATTACCCCAATACCCTCATTTCAATAGATACTTATTATAGCACTGTAGCCAAAGAAGCAATTTTAGCTGGAGCATCAATTGTAAATGATATTAGTGCTGGAAACATAGATGAGACCATGATTGACACTGTTGCGGCTTTAAAAACGCCTTATATATGCATGCATATGAATACTAGGCCAGAAACGATGCAACAAGACATCTCATACAAAGATGTAGTTAATGAAGTATTCACATTTTTTGAGGAGAAAATAAACCTTTGCACACAAGCGGGGATCGAGGAACTAATAATAGACCCAGGATTTGGGTTTGGGAAGACTGCCAATCAAAATTTTCAACTACTGAATAGTCTTAGCATCTTCAAGTCATTTGAAAAGCCCTTATTGGTTGGATTATCTAGAAAAAGTATGATTTATAACTCATTGAATATTAATTCAAAACAAGCAATCAACGGAACTACTGTTTTAAATAGCTTGGCCTTATTAAATGGAGCCTCTATATTACGTGTTCACGATGTAAAAGAGGCAAAAGAATCCATTACTTTAATGGAATTATACAAAAATGCCGCCCTAGTATAGAGCGGCACAATTTCATATATCAATAAAATTACTTTTTCTTAATATCAGCTGTATCAGCTTTCATCTTTGCTAGTTCTTGTTTGTATTTATTTAGTTTTTCCATCTGATCCTTTTGCATTTTCACAAAATCTGCTTTTGCTTGTTCTTTTGATAAAACATTAAGCACCTCTATATCAAAAACTAAAATTGAGCTCGGTGGAACATCTTGGCCTGCTCCCTTCGTTCCATAACCTAAAGTTGAAGGGATATAAAATTTAGCCTTAGCTCCTTTATTAAGAAGTTTTAATCCATCGCTCCATCCTTTGATTACGCCACCGCCCAAAGATCTATCACTTGTCATATTTACATTGAATGGCTCCACGTGTCCTTTAGATGGATCTGTATTGCTATCAAACATTTTACCATTTAGCAATGTTCCCGTATAATTTGCTTTCACTACTACACTGGTATCAATCATTGGACCACTTCCTAGTTGAATGATTTGCACATAAGTTCCCAAGGGAGCTTTTGTAACATTTGTAATATTGTTCTTTGTAAAATACGCCTGCATTTCCTTATCCTCTTTTGCCAAGATTTCGATGTTTTTGATCGAATCTTTGCGAAGCGTATTTGCCATTTCTGCTCTGTTGGCACTGTCTGCTTCTTGAGGCGTTTTAAAAATATTGAGCAATTTAACCGTAGTAATAAAATAATGACCCTTCTTAAATGAAGGAGGCATACGATCAGGATATTGGGCAAACATAGAATCAGTGAGCTGTCTAAGAACCAAACTATCCCCTTTTTTCAATTGAGAAAGGATTTTAAAAAAAGCTGGCGGTATTGAAGATGAATCAAAGGGCTGAATAATAGGACCACTAGTAGATCTTGTATCATTTAACAAAGAATCTACTTTGCCATTGTTGTAACTCTGACGCAATTGCATTTGCATGAATTCCCCCGACTTAATGGTAGCTCCATTTCCATCGGAAATAATTTTATACTCCAACCCCATTTCGCCTTTTTTGAAGTTTTGTTTACAAGCAGAAAATAATATAACTGCTAACACTAACACATAAGAGATTTTACGCATGTTGATTATATTTAAAATTGATAAGTACTTAATTGATCTTTATTTTCTGCAATGGCTTTTTTAAACTTAGCAATCACCCCTTCTAAAGATTCTTTACTCTGACCACCTGCTGCATTAAAATGTCCCCCACCATCAAAATATTTTCTTGCAAAGGTATTTACATCAAAACTCCCTTTACTCCTAAAAGAACATTTTCTTTCTTCTCCACGATCTATGACAATAGCGGCCAATTTTATCCCTTCGATGCTGAGTGGGTAATTAACAAGCCCTTCCGTGTCGCCCGTTTTGATATCGTATTTGATAAGATCTTCCTTTGGAATAGCGATCAATGCTGCGTTATACTCATAGAACATTTCCATTCTATTTTGTAATACATTCCCAATAAAACGCAACCGGTTTTCAGAAAAATTATCATACAATGCTTCGTGAATTACATTGTGCTTTAATCCTCGAGCCAATAAATCACCCACAAGATGATGAACTGAAGAAGAGGTAGAAGGGAATCTAAAAGACCCTGTATCTGTCATTACGCCTGCATAAAGACATTGAGCAATCTCATCATTAATTTTTTCTCCTTGTCCAGATGAAATGATAAAGTCATACACCATTTCAGCTGTAGAACTTTTGGTAGTATCACTGCACCCAAATTGAAATACTTCCGTTTGAGGTTCTTGATGATGATCAATTAATATTTTTTTTCCTTTCGCATTCAATAAAGAATCTTCCATTCTTTTAGTACGAGCCATCGTATTAAAGTCTAAACAAAAAATCCAATCAGCATTTTCAATTAATTCATTTGATTTTACTGTATCTCTTTCAAAATCAAGTACCGTTTTACATCCTGGCATCCAATTTAAAAAAGAAGCCCAATTGGTCGGTGAAATGACTGTTACCTCATGGCCGAATTGTATCAGAAAATGATAGAGCCCGAGCGTAGAACCCATTGCATCCCCATCTGGTTTTTGATGCATGGTTACCACAATCTTTTTGGGTGTGGAAATTTGAGAATATATGTTACTTATTGACTCCATAAATGCGGCGCAAAAGTAAGTTTAATTGGCGAATACGCAAATTAAGTAATGTTAAACCCTAATTGAGCCTTATATTTGCGGCCAAATTATACAACATGACGAATAGAACGTTTACAATGATTAAACCTGATGCTACAGAAAAAGGCAATACAGGAGGCATTTTACAAATGATTAATAAAGCTGGCTTTAGAATTGTTGCCATGAAAATGACCCATTTGAGCAAAGAGAAAGCCGGAGAATTTTATGCCGTTCACAAAGAGCGCCCTTTTTATGGCGAACTAGTTGAATTTATGAGTCGCGGTCCTATTACAGCCGCCATCCTTGAAAAAGAAAATGCAGTAGAAGATTTTCGAAAATTGATTGGTGCTACAAACCCTGCAAATGCGGAAGAAGGAACAATCCGTAAAGCATATGCTACCTCTATTGGTGAAAATGCAGTTCATGGAAGTGATAGCAATGAAAATGCAGCTATTGAAGGAGATTTCTTCTTTAGTAAGTTAGAACAATTTTAATGCCACTACATATTTTATAGTAAACTCCCCTTTTTTAAGGTGGAGTTTTTTTTATTAAAGACAATACTAGTCTAAATTACATTCAAATCATGCAAGTAACATTAACCATCATTAGATACAAACCTTGGTATATCCCATTTGCTTTTATAGCAATGGCCATCTTTAGATTGCCTTTGTATTTAAATAAAGAAATTCAATTCTATAAATTAATGGGCTGTGGCAAAAATGGTACATTTGATAAAATACCTGATTTGCAGCAATGGGCTATTTTAGCTACTCATCGCCTCAATAAAAATATCAACCACCAAGCTACTAGCTATAACTCTATATTTGGGAAATTCATCAGTGGCTGGTTTCAATTTTTCAATTGCGAGACATTTACTGTGTTTCTTGATCCAATAGAAGGGCATGGATTATGGGATAAGAAAAAGGTATTTGGTGAATTTTCAGAAAAAAAAGAACATGAAGGTCCAATTGCTACATTAACAAGAGCTACCATCCGATTATCTAAAATGTCTTATTTCTGGAAACATGTAGCTCCTGTAGCAGAAAAAATGCATTCAGCAAAGGGCTATATTACTTCTGTGGGAATAGGAGAAATCCCCTGGATTAAACAAGCTACATTTAGCATTTGGCAAAGTAAAGAAGACATGAAAGCCTTTGCGTATGGCATGAAAGAGCACGCAGAGGTGATAAAAAAGACCCGCTCCCAACGATGGTATAGCGAAGATATGTTTGTGCGTTTTGTAGTCAAGGGAAGCATGGGTTCAATGAGGGGTAATAACCCTTTAAAAGGAATAGTGTAAATTTGTAACTTATTCAAGTTTTATAGAAACGAGACTAACAGGCTTGTTTTATTGATATCAATAAATACATCAAATGAAAAATATTAAAATAATAGAAGTTCCCTCAGAAATTGGTGCTGGAACGAGAGGCGCTAGCCTTGGGGTGGACGCTATTAAAATTGCCGGACTTGATTTTATGAGTAACTTTTTTGTTCATTTCCCTTCTGAAAAAATAGAAACAGAAAACGACCTTTTATTTGAGCCCATTCAAACACCCTACGCAAAGCGTATTCAAGGCGTTGCTTCGATGTATGAGCGTATTAGCAAATCAGTGTGCGACAGTATGAAGAATAATTTCTTTCCTGTTATCCTGAGCGGCGACCACAGTAATGCAGGTGGCACTATCACTGGAATTAAAATGGCAAAGCCTAAAAGCAAATTAGGAGTAATCTGGATTGATGCACATGCTGATTTACATACCCCCTATACAACCCCTTCTGGTAATCTTCATGGTATGCCCCTCGCAACAGCGATTGCGGAAGACAACATCGAAAGCAAGGTTCACGATTTAGACGAGAAAACAGTGAAGCTTTGGAATCAACTTAAAACAATAGGAAAGATTAAACAAAAAGTATTACCAGAAGACATCGTATTCATTTCTTTAAGAGATTTTGAAAAAGAAGAGAAGCACCTTATTGAAAAATACGACATGAAAGTAATTACTACAAGCGAAGTTAGAAGAAATGGCGCAGAGAATGTTTGTAGAAAAGTATTGCGCTATTTAAGCGACTGTACTGATATATATATAAGTTTTGATGTGGATAGTTTGGATTCTTCTATTTCAAAAGGAACGGGAACACCCGTAAGCAATGGATTGAAAGAAAGAGAAGCAGAAGACTTAATTAGCAAGTTTATGCAAAATAGAAAAGTCTGTTGTTTTGAAATTACAGAAGTGAATCCTACATTGGATAAAGAAAATATGATGGCTGAAATCGCATTCAATATACTACAGAGAAGTGTGAATATTTTAATGATGAATTAATCTAAAAAAAATAGGACCAACACTGTAAGCTGGCCCTATTGTCCTTCCAATTAACCATAAAAACGCCTCTTTATAATGAGGTAATGTCCTTTTTTCTTCTAAGTGATTCAAGGGATGAATCCATGACAATTGCCTTGTCGCACATTTGTTGACCTTTATCTTTTTGTCCTTTTTTCATAAAACACAATCCTGCCTGATACAATGCTTTTCCATCAGAAGCATCTAATTCTAACATTTTTTGACAATACACCAATGCTTTATCATATTGATGTTGCTGATACAACACTTCAGCCAACGATCTTAATAAATCTTTATTACCAGGTTTTCTGATCCATATTTCCATGATAAGTTTTTCTCCTTGCTCATACTCACCACTATATAAACATGCAAATCCTAGATTTTCGTTGAAATCATTAGATCTAGTATATCCATGATTGGCTGCCTCAACAAAAGAATTCATTGCACCTGAATAATCACTCATATTATACAACAAAATTCCTTGTTCGTACATCCATAAAGGTTTTGCTTCTTTGAAATGAACCGCCAAGTCGTAATAAGGAATAGCCTTATTGTATTCTTCCATATCTACATAAGTACGAGCGAGCGTATAAACCGTTTCGGCATCCGTCATACTGATTGCCAATGCTTTTTTTAATGCTATTTCTGCTGCCGGATAATCTTCTTGTTGATAATAACTGATGCCACTTATTTTATAGACATTTTGACAATCATTACATTTTTTTGCAAAGTCTAATGCTTTTGCATACTGTTTGTAATTAAAATAAATGTTCATTAATTCATTGACAACAATTTTATCAGTAGGATTGATTTGATACACTTTTAAAAAAAGAGCTCTTGCCTGATCTATTTTTCTCATTTCCTTATAGGTAAATGCATCTTCAAGTAACACCTCTGTATTAGATGCATCAAAAGAAATCGATTTGTCAAAATATTGAGAAGCTGTTAAAAAACGTTTTGCGTTTTTTTCAACCATTCCTTTTTGAAAATAAAACTGAGCACTATCCAAATTCTGTGCGCAAAGAGCATTGAATGCAAACGCAGATAATATGAGAAGAAGGGTTTTCATAAAGGATCGTTTTAAGTACTGATACCTATTATTGGGTTATCTTAAAGTTAACGATGAAACACCTATATTTATTTCATAGATTTCCTTTTTATTATTCAACAGAAAGTATTGCTGTATTTTTACTCATATAATCACCTGTTCCCCAATAAGATACATTATTCCTATTTAACTATTTATTTCTCAATTAATCGGCCTTGTCTGTCAATATGCAATCATCTATCCCTAAATCAACTTTTCATGATATTTCAGCTTCTATAATATCACGCCAAAACCAATGCAAATTTCTTAATCTAATGCCATTGTAATAATATTGCTGCCGTTTGTATAATAATAGCTTAACCCTTTCTAATAGATTCGTTGTTTTGCCTTTATCTACAATCAATGTACATTTAATCAATTATAGGTAATACTAATTTATTAGCCAATGTTCAATAAAAAATCAATTGTAATTTTATCCTTAATACTTCTTGGGGGACAGATTAGCTTTTCTCAAAATGCAGAAATTAAAGGTGTATTAAGCGACACCTCTTCTAATATCCGTGTAAACAATGCCGTCGTTTTATTGCTTTCAGATAAAGATTCGATTTTACAATCCTTTACAAGATCAAACCCTGATGGTTCATTTAAATTAAAAAATGTTCCTCCAGGAAAAGGAATTCTGATGGTCATGCATCCG
>CANJJU010000051.1 GCA_947474815.1 Chitinophagaceae bacterium
ATTATGTTGATGATATTAACATTACCAATACAACACCCAATGTTTACCCTATTTCTCTTACTTCTAAAAGCAGTCTGCTTGAAGCCGTTATTATAAAAACGGGCGGAGCCATTAGAATCAAAGGTGACACAACCATCTATACCGCAGATAGCTTTAAAGTAAGTGCTAATGCAAATGTGGAAGAGTTGCTAAAGAAATTACCCGGCATTCAAGTAGATAAAAATGGCACTATTAAAGCAATGGGTGAAACGGTTGAAAAAATTCTAGTGGATGGAGATGAATTTTTTGGAGACGATCCTGGCATGGCTGTTAAAAACCTTCGAGCTGATGCAGTTAAAGAAGTGCAGGTTTTTGATAAGAAAAGCGAACAAGCCGCTTTTACAGGAATAGATGATGGTAATACTAAAAAAACCATTAACCTTAAACTGAAAGAAGATAAAAAGAAGGGATACTTTGGGAAAGCAAGTGCAGCTGGAGGAATTAGTAAAGACATTACTAATAGGTTTAATAATAATTTAATGATTGGCTCTTTTAAAGGCAAAAGAAAATTATCTGCCTTTATCCTTAACGGCAATACTGGTCAGGATGGATTAAGCTGGCAAGACAGCGAAAAGTATGGCGCAAACGATGGCAATAATTTTGAAATGATGGACGAGGACGGAATCTTTGCAACAAGCATCCAAACTGGAAATTCAGATGAAGAAATCAATGTAAATACAGAAAATGGATTTATCAGGAACATTAATGCAGGTTTACAATACAGCAATAAGTGGAACGATAAAACTGGAATCAATTTTTCTCCAAAATACAATCTTCAAGATTATTCCAATGAACAGAAAACTTATACAAAAACTCAATTGGGAGATTCTACCATAAACGAAAATAGCACCACCCTCACAAATGTTAATCGTTATAATATAAAAAACACTTTTATATACGATCTAAAACTAGACACTAGTAACAGTCTTAAATTAACCATAAGAGAAAACTACTACAATACAAAAAGTAATGAAGGGATTGTTTCAGAATCAACTGGAGATAATTCTAATTTAAAAAATAGCAGCTCACGCAATGCTATTATTACCTCAGAAAAAAATGCTTTTACGGGAAATTTAATTTTCAAACACCGATTTAAAAAATCGAAACGAACCCTTTCAATTAATACCGATTGGAGCAATATAAATTCAGATGCAGACAATTTCTTAACTTCTTCTAATAGTATTTATGAATACGCTTCCCCATTTGTTGTGCTGGTAGATCAACTTACATCTACCACGAAGCAATCCAATAAAATATCCTCTAAAATAAGCTATACAGAGCCCCTAAGCTCAAGATGGGCAATGGAAGTAGCTTACGAGCTATCATACAATGCAGGGACAAACAATCAAAAAACCTATACCAAATCACTGAGCAATAATTACGATGAAGCAGTAGATTCTCTAACTAATGATTTCAAACAAAGCATTTTCATTCACACCCCCTCTACCAGATTTAATTACTCATATAAAAAATACAAGTTCAATATAGGAACGGGAGTAGGTATTACCCAATACGATTTGTTAGACCGAACCATTTCTAAAAATTATAAAAGATCGTACAGCAACCTGTTCCCCTCGGCAACTTTTGTGTATAGCTACAAAAGCAATCATTCCTTAAGAGTAAAATATAATGGATACAATACCCAACCCACCATCAATCAATTACAACCCTTACAAAATAACACCAATCTGTTTAATCAATATATTGGGAATCCTGATTTAAAGCCGTCTTTCGCCAACAACATCAATATCACTCACAACGGCTACAATTTCTTAAAAGATCAATGGCACTACCAATCCATTAATGTGACATTTACAGAAAATGCGATCACCAACAATCGCATCATCAATCCTACAACGGGAAGCACTGTATCGCAACCCATCAATACCAATGGAAATACGAGTATTGCCATCTGGTCGGGATTTGGATTTAAATTAAAGAAAAGTGACATAAGAGCAAATATCACTGGCTTTGGAAATGTTTCTAAATTTGCAGATGTAATTAATAGCCTTTCAAGTTATTCAAATAGTGCGAATACAGGATTAACCATCGACCTCAATAAATCCAAAGCAGATAAATACGATATTTCAATCAACAATACCCTTAGTTACAACTACAATAAAAACTCTCAGTCATCTATTGTCAACCAATTCAAAAGCAATCAACTTAGTTTATCTGCAACAGTCTATTATAAAAAGACTTGGTCTATTATCAGCGAGTATCAATTTTATTCAAGAGAAAAACTACAAAATGAACAAGCTAATTTAAACAATCAAATCTGGAACCTTCAACTCCAAAAAACATTCAAAAGCAACGAATTCACTGTGTTTGCAAAGGCAAGAGATCTTCTTAATCAAAACATAGGCATTGATAGAAACTTTTATGGAAATGTATTTACTGAAGAAAGAAACCAGCGGTTGAAAAGATATTTTATGATTGGCTTTTCATGGGATTTTAAAAACAACAACACAAGTAGTAAAAAATAATACCGATTTCAACATAACATTTTATGAAAAAACTTATTCTACTTTTTATTTCAATACAATTGACACAATATTCAATTGCGCAACAATTTATCAGCAAGGGAATGATTGAATATGAAGTAAAGACGAATGTTAAAAAAACCATGTCAGGCAGTTCTTGGGGAGAAATGATGAAAGACAAGCTCCCAAATTACAAGACTGCATACTATACGTATACTTTTTCCAAGAATAAAAGCTTGTACAAATTTGACCATTGGGAAAACAAAGATTTACTTCCTGAATTTTTCAGACAAAGCGATGAAAAGTCTGTCTGGTATGTAGATTTCGAGAAAGACTATTTCAATATGCAAAAAGATGTTTTTGGAAGCTCTTTTAATGTGTCAGATTCATTGAGAAAAATAAATTGGAAGCTAAGCAATGAAAATAAAATAATCGCAGGGTACAATTGCAGAAAAGCAACAGGTGTTATCATGGACAGCATTTACGTTTTTGCTTTCTATACTGATGAAATTACGATTCCAGGAGGACCTTGTTCGATTAACGGATTACCTGGTACTATTTTGGGCATGACCATCCCAAGAATGTACACTTCATGGATGGCAATTAAGATTATAAAGAACGAAAACCAGACAGACATCATAGAGCCTAGTTCCACTAAAAATGTATTTAACTTAAATAAAGCTTATACCACTATCATAGAAAAAACAAAAGGATGGATGACTGGTAGTGATGCTGATTCGAGAAAATGGCTAGACCAACTTATATGGAACGTTTTATTATAATTAAATAACACGTATTTAATTAACCAAGTTCAAAGCCATCATTCATTATAGATCCCTATTTATATCTTCTACATACCCTTTAATTAAGTAACTACTTACAATAAATACTTAGATATACAATAAACATACCCCCCACTTTTGCTACTGGATATCACTCAGCACTTACATGCAATATCTACATACTAATTAAAAGAACTTTAATTAGTATAACGATGCTATAGCTAAAAAATAATACCGATTAGCCGAGGATATTATACCTCAAAAATTTATTTATATAAAATTCAAAAAGAATGGTATTTTCAATACTTAAACCTAACAATATGTCTCAAACTACTGGAAAATCTACCTCTCAAATAATACCCACCAATTACGGTGCACTAGGCACCCTTGTTACTGTATTCTTTTTCTGGGGATTCATCGCAGCTGGCAACAGCATCTTTATACCGTTTTGTAAGCACTACTTTGATCTTGATCAATTTCAAAGTCAGCTAATTGATTTTGCCTTTTACACAGCATATTATATAGGCGCTTTGGCATTATTTGCATATGGTTCTTTTGGCGGAAAAGATTTAGTAGGTAAATGGGGTTATAAAAACAGCATCGTGTATGGCTTATTGTTTTCAGCATTAGGTGCCGCCGCAATGATTATAGCGGTGAATGCAAATACCTTTTCAGGAATGCTGGTAGGATTGTTTATTGTAGCACTAGGCTTCTCCCTTCAACAAACCGCTGCGCAACCCTTTGCTATCTCTTTAGGAGATCCTTCGAATGCTACCAGTAGAGTCAATTTAGGAGGAGGCATTAATTCCTTTGGTACCACCATTGGACCTATAGTAGTTGCCTTGGCTTTATTTGGAACCACTGCTGCCGTTACAGATGAGCAAATTGCTGCATTGAGCTTGAGTAAAGTGGTGGTTTTATATTCATGTGTAGGAGGATTGTTTCTCGCGGCCGCCGCATTGTTTTATTTTTCGAAAAAAGTACCCTCAGGTATTATGGAGGAAACTACAGAAAAAGCAAACAAAGCATTGTATACTCTTTTAATGATGACAGGATTATTGATTGTGATGTTTGCGCCTGTTTTTAATAGTTATAAAGTTGACCTTACTAATGCAACTGAGGAAACCATTCATGCTATGAATGCCTATCGCTTAAAATGGTTGTTAGGCGCCTTGGCCATTGTCGTTGTTGGATTGTTATATTCAAACCTAAGTGCCTCTAAGAAATCAGAAGGATGGGGCGCTATGAAATATCCTCAGTTGGTATTGGGAATGCTGGCCATATTCGTGTATGTGGGCGTGGAAGTCGCTATTGGAAGCAATTTGGGAGAATTATTAAAGCTAGAATCATTTGGAGGCAAACAAGCTTCTGAAGCTACTCCTTACATAGCTATGTATTGGGGAAGTTTAATGATTGGCAGATGGGCTGGCGCGGTGTCGGCATTCAAGTTATCCAAACAATCAAAATTATTATTACAAATCATTGTTCCGTTGATTGCATTCGGAATTATTCTTGGAGTAAATACGATTGCTGCATACGACATGAAACCTTTGTATTATTATTTGGTTTGTGTTGTAATACAAATAGCTGCATTTTATTTAAGTAATGACAAACCTGCTAGAACGCTGATGATTTTTGGATTTTTAGGTGTAATAGCAATGATTGTAGGTACTCAAACAACCGGGACCATTGGCACCTATGCATTTTTAAGTGGTGGATTGTGCTGTTCAATTATGTGGCCATGCATTTTTAGTTTGTCTATTGCCGGACTGGGAAAATATACTACACAAGGCTCTGCCTTTTTAATCATGATGATATTGGGTGGAGGCATCATACCTCCCATTCAAGGAAAATTGGCTGATGTAATAGGTATTCAACAATCATATTGGATCCCTGTTGTTTGCTTTGCTTACTTAGCATTCTTTGCTATTGCAGTAAAAGGAATTTTAAAGAAACAAGGTATTAATTATGAAGTAGCTTCTTCAGGAAGTGGTCATTAATTAAATATATTAGGCACTAATTTATAATAGATGGAATCGAAATATGCAATTGGCATTGATGTAGGTGGAACCACTACAAAATTTGGGATAGTAAACAACAAAGGTAAAATTATTGAACAAGATATAATTCCCAGCAATGATTGTGAATTTGTTGAAGATTTTATAGAATTGTTATATGCCCGATTGATGCCCATGGTAGACAAAATTGGAGGCATCAAAAATATTGTAGGTATTGGAATGGGTGCCCCTAATGGAAATATTTATACGGGTACTATTGAATATGCCCCCAATCTAAAATGGAAAGGCATCATTCCCATTGCTGATTTAATTACAAAGAAATTTAGCGTAGCAACCAAACTTACCAATGACGCCAATGCGGCAGCCATGGGTGAAATGATGTATGGATGCACTAAAAATATGAAGCATTTTATTACCATCACTTTAGGAACTGGTGTAGGAAGTGGCATTGTAATAGATGGCAAAATTGTAGTAGGTCATGATGGATTTGCAGGTGAATTAGGACATACCATTATCAGACCCGGTGGTAGAATGCATAAAAATACTGGCATGAGAGGTAGCTTAGAATCATATGCTTCTGCTACTGGAGTAAGAGAAACTGCTATAGAGTTAATTACAGCTCATCCTGATCGTGCAAGTTTATTAAGAGACTTTAGTATCAATGAAATCACCAGTGAAACCGTTCATCAGTGCGCCTTACAAGGAGATCCCATTGCAAATGAAATTTTTGAATTCACAGGGCAAATTTTAGGAGAATCATTGGCGAATTTTGTAATGTTTTCTTCTCCAGAAGCGATCGTATTGTTTGGAGGCCTCACCAAAGCCGGCAACCTGCTATTGAATCCTACGAGAAAACATATGGAAGAAAACCTGCTTCCCCTATTTAAAAACAAAGTGAAGCTTATCTTTAGTGAGTTGAAAGAATCGGATGCAGCGATTTTAGGTGCAAGTGCATTGGTTTGGGAAGACTAGATTATTTTAAACTAAATTTCCTTTTTCTTCCTGCCATTTATTTCTACCCCAACCTTGGATCACATGCTTTTCACTGTGATAAGAAGAACGAACCAATGGACCACTTTCTACATAATCCAAGCCCATCTGATAGCCAATCTCTCTGTATTCGGCAAACTCATCCGGATGAATAAAATGATCAACAGGCAGGTGTTTTTTGGTAGGCTGTAAATATTGTCCAATGGTTACCACATCTACTCCACTGTTGTATAAATCTTGGAGTGTTTGAACTACTTCTTGTTTTGATTCGCCCAACCCAAGCATAATGCCACTCTTTGTTCTCATGCCACCTTCTTTGAGTATTTTAAGCGTTTCCATACTCTGCCAATATTTAGCTTGTATCCTCACTTTTCGTGTAAGCCTTTCGGTTGTTTCTATATTATGACTCACCACTTCAGGCGCTGCATCAATGATGCGTTGTATATTTTCTTTTTGGGCCTTGAAATCTGGCACCAATGTTTCAAGCGTGGTTTCGGGATTTAATGCTTTTACCGCTTTAATGGTATTGTACCAAATAATGCTTCCCCCGTCTTTAAGCTCGTCTCTGTCAACGGAGGTAATAACCGCATGCTTTACCTTCATTAAGTGAATGGCTTCTGCTACTCGTTGAGGTTCATCCCAATCTACCGAATCGGGTCTTCCTGTAGCAACGGCACAAAAACCACAACTTCTGGTGCAAATATTTCCTAAAATCATGAAGGTGGCCGTTCCTGCACCCCAGCATTCTCCCATATTGGGGCAATTGCCGCTTTCGCAAATCGTATGAAGCTTATGTTGATCCACCAGTTTGCGAACATGCTTATAATCTTCGCCTATTGGCAACTTAACCCTGAGCCAAGTAGGCTTTTTGATAGATGAAATTTGATTACCTGAACCGGTTTCGCAAGACATTTATATCGCTATTTAATTGCTGCACAAAGGTATGAAGTTGAAAGCTGTCTTGCAACGAAATTGCAGACTATTCTTTCGTTTTATATATTATTTTCTTCGGCCAAACACCAAAGAAACATAGGCACCCAGAAATAATTTCTTTTGCTCTAGATTGATCATCTGTGGAATTATCTTAGTATAATACTCAGCTGTTGCACCTACTTCAACCGCATTAATCATTTCGTTGTATTTACCATAATCAAACCTAAGAGAAGACTTAAGATATAATCCAGGAACGACCTGCAAATTGCTCCACCCTGTTCCGAAATTGGGTCCTCCAATGATTGGACCATTTAAAAAATAATTGCTATCAGGAGAATTATATCCGACAAATTCGCTTACGCCATTTCCTTTATCCACTTCTACCAAATAAGGCCTCAATAAACCCATTGATAAGCCTCCACCAAAATTGCCCGTAAGACTTACCCCATTTTTATTGCCCTTGTTTCCAAAATTAAATTGCTCCTGAAAACCGAGTTTGATTGGATAGAAAAAATTAATTTTACCATAAATAACAGGAGTAGTCGCTTGAATCTTTTCTTCTTTAGGATGTTTCCTCTCTGCAATATCTAATTGAAAAAGAAATGTCCTTGAAACAGATTTCACTTTAGCATATTCCGCAAATCCCCCATAACCATCATTTGTCAATTTAAACCCAAATGCAAGGTGTTTCTTATAATGCAAAACACCCTCTTCTTCTTGGCGCACAATTGCATTAACGCGTTGCTTTTTTTCTGCTTTTTTTTCATTCTTAGAATTTGAATGCTCCTGAGCGAGCAACGACAGAAAAAAAATATTGGTAGCTACTAATAAAAATAATTTCCTCATGTATACTGTTTACTTAAAGTAAATTTATGCAAAAATACTGTGTTGTGCTATAATTTGGGGTTAAATTGCCACACAGTAATTATAAGATTAAATTGAAATATCCCTAATATGACAGCACAAGTAGTTTACAAAGGTGATTTAAGGTGTGAATGCACCCATTTACAAAGCGGAAGCCTGATTGAAACAGATGCCCCTACTGATAATAAGGGCAAAGGAGAAAGGTTTAGCCCTACAGATACTGTCTGCGTAGCCCTTGCAACCTGCATCATTACCACCATGGGCATCAGGGCTGCCGACATGCAAATAGACCTCACTGAAACAAAAATAGATGTTACCAAACATATGCTGAGCGAACCAAGAAGAATCGGTAAAATTGAAATCACCTTGCATTTACCTAATACCGGCATCAGTGAGAAAGATAAAAATACACTTCAACTTATTGGAGACAATTGCCCCGTTATGAAAAGCCTGCATCCCAATGTTGAAGTAATTACCACTTACCATTGGTTGTAATATTGGTAGAATTGTTTTGCTTGATGACCGAAATGCCAATTGCGCAATCCAAACATCTTTTAGCATCACAATATTTACTTTTCAATTGAAGAAGTGCTTGAGAATCAAATGCTGATTTATTTTCTATTCTCAACTTTTCGAACGTATTGCAAATATTATTTTTTTCTGCCGAAATTTCCTCCAACCATCTAATTGCTTTCGTTTGGAGATGTTCAATATTATTATAATATCCATATGAATACAATAAAACTACGATCGTATTAATAATTATACTATCAATAGTTTGGACACCAAGTTTTTTCAGCATCTCTTCACTCAATTCATCAAAAACATAATGAGTTGTCCAATACTTATCTGAAACTATACTTAATAAAGATTTTACACACTTGATATCTTCCGTTTCAATAATATTCGACATCAATAGGGGAAAAACTTGCACCAATGCAGCTAACTGAGATAGACGAATAGTGGGGAAATTAGGAGGCCTCATTCTTAAAAAATGTACACTTACTTTTGGAGAAATGAATGAATATTTCTTTTGCAAGAACACATACTCTTTAAATAATTGTCGGGGATATAAATCTGTATGCACTTGGTTCAATAATCCTCCCTGCCCCATTAATATGGCTTCAATTTGAAATAAGGAATGAGTATGTTTCAATAAAATTTTTATAGGCGTGTGTTGAGCAATCTGCTGAAAGGCCTCTCCATTAACCTTTCCACCCATATTTTTAGCAAGCATGCGCCACAAAACTTCTATCCAATTGCTTTTGGAGGTCATTAGCAAAGATTCTATTTGGCATGATCTTTCTTGTAATCTTTCTATTAATAAGCGCTCCTTATACTTTTTAATAATAATTTGATTTACATAACCAATGGATTTTTCGCAGGGTATAAATAGATGATTATTCATTAGCCCATTGTATTTATCCAATAGTAATTTGGGTACAAGGGATTTCATTTCAAGTGTTTGAAAAGGCAAATGGATGTCTTTATCATGATTCCATACAACATGCAAAATGACATTATTGTAATTGCAGTCGTCGCTATGCCTATGTAAATTCCAATCAGTTGAATGGACATGCAATTCTATATTTCCTACCCAAATCGTATCTGAAATTTTTATTTTTCCATTCAAAAAATCAGGACCTTGATTTAAATTAGCAGAACCTGGATGAATTATACTTAATGGGAACTCATCAACAGTTTGTAAATACTGTTTATTAAACAATTGATATTGCCAGATATACTGAAGTAATTTTTCGTTCATGTTTATATACACGAAATAAAAACATCAATCAGTAAATCGGAAGAGAAATCAACAGTGGCAACAAAAGAAAATAACCTAAAGAATAAAAGAAAAATCGGATCAGCAAGAATTAGGCTAGCTCCTGTAAAGCCTTCACTACCCTGCTAACAGGCAATCCCATTACATTATAGAAATCACCCTTGATAGAATGAATCCCTATTACACCAATCCATTCTTGTATGGCATACGCACCCGCTTTATCATAGGGTTGGTATTGGTCAACGTAATAAGAAATTTGATCAGTCGTTAATTGATGGAAAGTAACTTCCGTAATATCAGCGAAGGAAATTTCAGAAGCTCCCTTTTTAATAAAAACACCTGTAACAACTTGATGGGTTTTTCCAGAAAGCAATTGAATGGTACTAATGGCTTCTTCCCTATTCTTTGGCTTCCCAATTACCTGCCCTTCACAAACAACAATCGTATCGGCGGCCAATACAGCTAAATCTGTTGGGTGATTTGAAATAACCGCCAATGCTTTGTTTCGGGCGATATGAATGGCTATGTCAGAAAATGACAACCCTGCTGGATATGCTTCCTCTGTTTCAACTATAATCACATCGAAATTAATTTCTGCCCATTCGAGCAATTGCTTCCGGCGAGGAGATTGTGAAGCTAAAATTATTTTCGCATTCATACTCATGATAAGAATTTAAAAAAGACCATAGACAATATACCGGCCAACATAATATATTTTATTTTTTTGCTTAGGCGAGCATAATCTGAAACAATCTTCGCTTTATAAAGATCTTTAAGAACCAACGCAATTGGAATCAAAACAAAAACAAAGCTATACAATGCCACCTCGCATCCTCCCGATTGCCATGAATATACCTGCACGATAAATAAAGAAGCAATACAAACTACCATCCAAACAGCAACAAATACTTTTGTAGCAGGAATCCCCCATTTAATGGGCATTGTTTCGCAGCCAAATTGAGCATCGCCATACATATCCTCCATATCTTTCACCGCTTCTCTAATCAAGGATACAATAAATGCAAATGAAGCATAGAATATAGTCAGCTTAAACAATCGTTTAATATTAAAGGGATACACCTGAGGATCCCATCCTTTATAACTCAGTATCGTTGCCCCAGCAAAAAAATAAACTACTACAATGACCCAAGCCGTCAGTGCAGCAATGATTATGTTTCCAGCTAATAATTTCTTTTTGAATGTTGTAGAATAAAACCAAAGCAATAATACAGTAAACGCATTTGCTATAGCAATAACCCATTTGCCTGTTTTATAACTTATATAGCAACTTAACAGAATGCCTACAAATGAAAATAAAAGGTGCCAAACCATTGCCCACCTTCTTTTAATAATTCGATCAATTAAATTCTTTGTGGGCTTATTGACAGCATCAATATTCATGTCAAAGTAATCATTGATAATATTGCCTGCTGCCGCTATTAAAACAGACGAGAATATGAGCAATCCAAATAAAAACAATGTATCATTCTGAAAATAAGCTTGTGGAGGGGGCGGATATTTGCCAATAACAATAAAATGATAAAACAACCATTGAGTAAGTGCAATAAAAAAAAGATTTTGCCAACGAATCAATCGCAGAAAAGCAGCAAATAATTTCATGAGGAGTTTTCAGGAATTAAATTAATACAAAACTTGTTATAACAAGAGCAAACTATTGAGCAACAACATTTAAGTCATTTTCCCAATCATGATTTAATTTAAGCACTTTTTCTATCACGTCTCTTACGCATCCTTCACCCCCTTTGAAGGGAGAAATGTAATGTACGATATTTCTAATATCAGAAACAGCGTCAGCCGGACAGCAAGACAATCCTGCTAATTTCATTGCATCATAATCTGGCATATCGTCACCAATAAATAATACCTGAGTACCATCCAGTTTTAATTGATTGATATTTTCTTGTAACAATGTAGCCTTGTTAACAATACCCAAATGAACGTTCGTGACACCTAATTTATTTAATCTCATCCTAACTGCTTCATCTACTGCTCCGGAAATGACTAAAACATGATAGCCCTTTTTAATGGCAAGTTGAATCGCATAGCCATCTTTAATATTCATCGAGCGGGCCATTTGACCATCATTCAATAACAATAAGCTGCCGTTGGTTAGCACCCCGTCAACATCCATTGCTATTAGTTTGATTGGCTTAAAGCATTCGAGCACATTCATTGTATAAGATTTGTATTAGCTATTGAAATACTTATTACTCAAAATCACACTACTTTCTACTATCTCTCCACTCATATACCCAAGAACTTTGGATCATCTCCAAATGACCTTCTGTGCTTTCTTCTGCCTTCCCTGAAAAATTAGGAATCTCCATTACCCATTTGTGTAAATCAGTAAATCTGATACGGTAAATTTGACTTTCACCAAAATCATCACCAAATCTCTCATGTAATTTCATAGCGATGTCTTCATAATCATTCCAATGTATAGGGAGTTCAAAAGTCATATTCATATTATTTTCATTAAAAATTACAGCCTACTTATGGCTAATACACATTACTCTCCGAAAAATTGAGTCTGGTCGGGCAAGGTAACAATCACCTCACCTTCACCATTGTGTAATACACATTGGCAACCCAATCTAGAGTTTAATCTTGGATTTACAGCCCTATCTATGAAATCCTCCTCTTTATCAGACAATTCCTCCACAAAAGCTTCCCCCTTATCAATGTAGAGATGGCAAGTACTACAAGCACAAACACCCCCACAATTATGATGAAGCTCAATGTCATTTTTTAAAGCAACCTCTAATATCGATTGATTGGATTCAACATTTTCAATGATAATGGGCTCTAGTCCTTTCTGTTCAAACTTAAACGTTATTGTATACATACCTGCAAATTTCGAAATGCAAACCTACATGAAATTACCAATTCGGTAAAATCTTATAGAAACAAATGCTATTTTTAGAAACAGAATCTTTACATTGCTTAAATAATCAAGACCATTTCACCCTCTATCTTTCATAGAATGCAACAGCATAAATACACACTCCTCTACCTCCTAATATTGTTTTCTATCTTTTTGTCATCCTGTGGAAACAATGACCAAACCAACTCACCCACAGACCATCCTCCTATCATTATAAAAAAAGACAAGCCAAATAACAAGGACAATAATCCACAAAATGCTCCAATTATAAATATCACAGACACCGTTTCGGTACCTGGCAATGTGCTTTGTTTTAAAGACAGCGCTATTAACGGCGAGCGATTGAGTCAGAAACTTACGTTGATTTTTACAGAAAAAATTGGACTGCTTGTTAAAAAATATAATTTAAAAATTATAGGCCCTCCCATGGCTTGGTATAAAACTCAGAAGGCCCCATTCTTTTTTGAAGCAGGAATTCCGATTGATAAAAAGGTTTTAAAAAAATTACCTAAAGGAGCATTTATCAAACATATGAATAAAGACAGTGCAGTAGTCGCTCATTATTTTGGCCCCTATGAAGAAACAAGCCAAGCATATGGCATTTTAAAAGAATGGCTAACCGATCAACATAAAAAACAAACCACTGCGCCATACGAAATTTATATTGGAGATCCTCTCGATAAAGAAGGGAAGCCTATTGATCCATATAAAGTTCAGACCGACATTGTTTTCCCTCACAATTAAGGGCGCTCACTCCTTTTAAAAATTTAAGGATTCATAATGCTATCTGTTAGTCTTAGGTAAGTAGTTCTAAGGGTTGGATGAGCGGTCAATATTTTCAAATGCTTATCTAAAGTAACCACATCCTTTCTCAAGGCGGGGCCAGTTTGAACAGTTGCAGGAGAAAGTTCCTTAATGCGCATAGCTGTTTCCATGATAAGTGGCTTAAGCAAATTAAAATTTACCTTTTCTTTATTACAGAAATCTTCTGCAATAGCATAGAGGTGATTAGTAAAGTTGCTCACAATCACGGCGGCAATATGTAATTTTATTCTTTCATCATCAGAAGCAATCATTACCTCATTCGACAATTCGATTGCAAAAGACCTAAGCAATTGTAATGTTTCCTCATTATTGGCATCTATTAAAAAAGGGATAGAAGGAATGATAGACATTTCCTTACGCAAACTTTGTAATGGGTACAACACTCCATAGTTTCTAGACACCGCTTTAAGCACCTCCTTGGAAACTGAACCCGCCGTATGAAAAACAGGCTTATTATATAAAGAGAGGCGAATCAAAGAATCATTCAGCGCATTATCAGCTATCGCTATAATATATATATCAGCAGACTCATCTGGAATGCCATCAAAATCAGTATAATTAGCTCCCCATTCTTCTGCAAGCAGCTTTGCATGGTCAATATGCTGACTCATTACTTGCACTACCTGATGCTTTTTTTGGTGAATAAGTCGGCCTAATACAGTGGCTACATTTCCCGATCCAATGATTCCTACCTTCATAATGGTATACTTTGAATGACTGAAAGTACAAAAAAAGAACTCAATTTGTGGTTTTAAAAATAATTTAAGGAGATTGATTTTTGATACAAAAAACCTTGATTGATGTCAGTTCAAATAATAGGAAAAAATTTGATTTTTCAATTTTAAACTAATATTGCATTAATCTTGCAATTATTTTTAATGCTCTAAAGAACAAATTTGGCGTCTTGTCAAGACCCTACACTTGGCACTTAAAGGATTAAAAAATGAATCGGGAATTAGCATTAAAAGCTTGTATTTATAAGGGTTTTAAAGAAATTTAAAAGAAATTATGGCTAAAAATTTATTGATCGTTGAGTCCCCTGCAAAAGCAAAAACCATAGAAGCAATACTGGGAAAAGATTTCGATGTAAGAAGTTGCTACGGGCATATTCGTGACCTCGAAAAGAATGACATGGGCATTGATATCAATAATAATTTTACCCCCAAATACATCGTTCCTGCAGAAAAAGAAAAGGTTGTAAAAGAACTTAAAAGTCTTGCTAAAAAAGCAGACGAAGTTTGGCTAGCATCGGATGAGGATCGTGAAGGAGAAAGTATCAGCTGGCATTTAGCTGAACTACTCAATTTAGATCCTGCTACTACCAAAAGAATTGTGTTTCACGAAATAACCAAACCTGCTATTCAAAAAGCAGTGCAATCGCCCCGAATCATTAACATGAATTTGGTGAATGCACAACAAGCAAGAAGGGTTCTAGATAGAATTGTGGGATTTGAACTTAGCCCAGTACTTTGGAGAAAAATTGGTCAAAAAGGCGGATTGAGTGCTGGTCGTGTACAAAGCGTGGCCGTAAAACTTATTGTAGAAAAAGAAAGAGAAATCAATCATTTCACGTCGGTAGGAAGTTTTAAAGTGGAAGCATTGCTTGCGGCGACTGATCTTAATAATAAAACGATTTCATTTAAAGCAGAAGGAGGCAAATTCAATACTACAGAACTTGCAGAACAGTTTTTGCAAAGTTGTGTGGGCGCGTTTTATACTGTAAAAGACATTCAAGTAAGACCAGGTAAAAGAACTCCTGCTGCTCCATTTACCACCTCTACGCTTCAACAAGAAGCTAGCAGAAAGTTGGGATATGGTGTTAGCAAAACAATGTTGCTTGCTCAGAAATTGTATGAAAGTGGTAAAATCACCTACATGAGAACGGATAGTGTTAATCTGAGTGATACCGCCATGGATAGCATTAAATCAGAAATCAGCAAATCATACGGCGACAAATACCTTCATGTTCGCAAGTATAAGAACAAAAATGAAAGTGCTCAAGAAGCGCATGAAGCCATTCGACCTTCCTATATTGAAAACCATACAGTAAGCGATCCAGAATTAAATAGATTATACGAGCTTATTTGGAAGCGTACCATTGCCTCACAAATGAGTGATGCAGAATTTGAAAAGACTACTGCTAAAATTAATGTTAGTACTAACAATCAAGATTTAACTGCTACAGGTGAGGTATTGAAATTCGACGGCTTTTTAAAGGTTTATCTTGAAAGTACCGATGAGGAAGAAAATGATGAAGAAGATGAAAGCAGATTACCCAATTTAACTATTGGTCAATCTCTTGCATTTAATCAGATGACTGCTACTGAAAAATTCACCAAGCATGCTGCGCGTTATACAGAAGCTTCTTTGGTAAAAAAATTAGAAGAACTAGGGATTGGAAGACCTAGTACTTATGCTCCTACTATTTCAACCATTATCAAGCGTACATACGTTGAAAAGAAAG
>CANJJU010000052.1 GCA_947474815.1 Chitinophagaceae bacterium
ATGAATCATTACTTTTTTTGATACTCCAAGCATTGCTTCAGGTAAGATATGAATACTATTGATATTCAGTTGTTTATCATTCATTATAGTACTACTCATTCTAATGCCAACTGAACGGGCGGCCATATTACTTGCGGGCTCGGTTAAGGTAAATAGCTCTTGTGCCTTGGCGATAAATCCAACACAAATAAAGAAGAAGATTAAAATAGAGGTTTTCTTCATGATAAAAAAAGGATACAAGCGAATGCCTGTATCCTTAGTTAAAGATTTAGATAGTTACATGGTAAATCCTCGTGCCGGCTGACTTGGTTTTATTATTGCAGCAATTACCCATCAAGCCTGTTTTGTAGCAATTCATTTTAGTATACACTGCATTTCTCTTGTAATCCTTTGCAGACACATACCCTTTATCTAGCAACACAAAAGTTGTTTCACCATCCAACACCTTATTATCGGTATGTAAAAAGTGGAACATAGTGCCATTGATATCAACATGCGCATCATTAGAAACTGCTAGAGAGTGAACAAATAAAAGCACTTCCAATTTTGCTACGAAAAAACCTGCATCTTCTACTTTTTTCTTTATTAGGTCTAACTCAACAGATGCATCAGGCTTAAAAGTAATTTCAAAACTTGAATTCTTAATATTTGCAGTCACATTCTCTACAAAAGGAATTGACTTTAAAGACTTATTAATTGCATTGCTGCACATACTACAAGTCAGCCCACTTGCTTGAAGATTAACTTTGCTAATCTGAGCGTTTAATTGCAAAGCGGCAAAAATCAACACTCCAAAAATCCAGTATTTACTTTTCATATAAATCTAGTTTATGACTTGCAGCATTGCTTTTCTTTGCAACAACCCGTTGTTTTACATGCTGCTTCTGATTTACCACATGATGCATCTGCGCAACATTTCTTTTCGTCTGATTTACAACATGAAGCTTCTACACAACATTTCATTGCACCTGATTTGCAGCCTGTAGCAGCTGTACAGCACTTTTTACCATCCGCCTTGCAACAAGTGTCATTTACACAGCACTTCTTAGCTTCCACTTTTTCGCCAGCCTTGCGATCGTATTGGCAGCATCCTGGAAGTTTATTATAAGCTGCATCATCAGCTGTCATATCCTGGGTATCGTAACCGGCTTTAGCTATTGCTTCCTGAATTTTAGCACTATTGGTATTTGAAGCAAAGGAAACTTTCAATTCCTTTGTTTCTTCACTCCAAGCAGCCGTTGAAGCACCAGCAGAATTTGCAGCCTTTTCTATTTTCTTTTTACACATTCCGCAATTCCCCCAAACCTTGATGGTTTCATTTTGAGTAACCGACTGTGAAAAAACAGGGAATGCTATTAAAAATGCGAATACAATGAATGATAATGATTTCATTTTAAATAAATTTAATTAGTGAATTATAATAATACAAGTAGATGCATGCCTTAAAAAAAGACATACTTAATAAAATAATACGATTAATTCTAAATTCGGAAGATGCAATTCTTGACACATATAGAAGGACCTGTGTCAAATTGAAAAGAAGGATTATTAATGACTTTTACTAAAGGAAGTTGTTGCGGATAAAGATAATGAACAACTGAATTTATTACGCCAACTGGAAGAAAACTAATAGCATTGCTGCTATTCTTATGCGCATTGTTTAATTTATAAAATTTGTGATCATCAGAACAGCATCCCGCCTTATTCTCTTTCATTCCGCATTTACCACATAAATCGCTATCTGATTTATAGAAATCTACCCCAGCCTTTTTACCCATACAATAATGTATCTCCATTGCTATTCCCGTAGAAACAGACATGTATACAAAAAGCAATATGGATAAGAAAATCTTTTTCACAATACAAATATAACTATAATTCAATGCGCTTTAATAGAAAAAAATGCAATTAAAATAAATGAAAAAGACTATGTGTAACTGGTTAATTTACAAACCACCATTGGATTCCAAACCTAATCATAAGGCCCTGAGTAGGATAATAGGGCGCGGCAAAGTTGTTATTGATAAAACCAAAGCCATTTTGAAAGCTTGCTGTATTGAGATTCTCGGTTCGTAAAAAGCCAGCAAAACCCTTGATTCTAAAATGAGCATATAAGCTGATATCAGGAGTATTTTTAAGAATGGTAGTATCTTGTTTTACAAATTGGCCCATTATGGGAGAATACGCGTTTGCTTTATAGGCAGAATAATACCTTACTTCTACACCGGTTGACAACAATAAATTCTTAAATAATTTTCCTTGATAAGAAATCCTATTTCTAGTAAAGAACTGAGGTACTCTAATGGGCGAAGCTGCATCAACCTTTTGAAACACGCCTTCGGTATACCATGCCCACTTTCTAAAAAGAGATATTTTTTTAGACGCATAGAATTGAATAAGATCAAAACCTTTACTGTATTGTTGAGATTGATAATAATTTTTGAAGAAAACCTGATTAAAAATTAAAAAGTTTTTAATCCCAATCTGAACAATTGGGCTATTGATATGAGCTCCGAAAGAAGTAATGTTTTGTTTATCGAAACTATTATTGTTGCCTAAATTATATGATGACCGGTTGTCAAATATAAAAGAAGGAGTTCTATTTATATTATTGAAAAAAATACCAATATCTCCTCGTCTCTTATTAAAATTTTTATTCAAACTAGTATGAATATTGTAATCTCCTGCATTGAGTCCATTGAGAAAGAATTCCCCGTTTAAAGAAATATCCCACAATTTATTTCGAGTTGTGTTTCGGTATTCCCCATGCAATGAAAGATTATGAAAATCTACATTCCCCGTTGCTAATTCGCCTTTGATATTTTGAAAAGTAACGCCTCCCAAAAAATATTGTGCGCTGTTTTTAGGATCAGGAAACTGAATCAAAGAGAAATCATTATTGAAAACCTTCCAGTTCTCCTGAATTAGAAAAGTATCGATCCCCTTGCTTAGATTTATATTATACCAATTATTGTAAAGCGTGGAATCTGCCAGCACATCCCCAAACTTATACCTATTAACAGCACTTGAAAAAGTATATTGTAATCTTAGCCTTGGATAAAACAAGTATTCTGTAGTAGAATCATTAATTGCTATAGAGTCTCTTTTGCCAAAATCATAGCTTTGTCTGAGCAGAAAATTAAAATCTTTATATGTATTCCCCGTTTTAACCGCAGTAACAAATGGATTGCTTTTATATTCCGCCGACCCCCCCATATTTACAGGAACACTAAACCTGTCCTTTCTATTAGCATCAAGCAAAAAAGAGTCATTGACAATACCCCCATTTTCGGATGCTCTAATATTATTCCCTACGACGGCCCAATAAGCAGCATATCTTTTCTTGACACTTTGATAATTACCAAATAAGCGAAAACTATTGTGATTGGTATTTTGAGTAATAAAAAAACCAGGGGCTGTAATTAACTTGTAATCAAACCCTACGTTTAGTCTGGATGTTGGATTTTGGGTATGCCCTGCTTTCAACATTTGCTCTTTTCCAGAAGCCAACTGATAGCTTAACATAGAAAAAGGCTTGGTTGTTTTATAAAACTTAGTTCCCTCGATTGTGAATTTGTAAATGTCAAATGCATGAAACCCAGGATCCCAACCAGCCTTTTCTTCAGGTTGATAAATCAACGAAAACGCAGCAGCACCATTATTACCTAAATATTGATAAGTTGAAGGAACAGAGTAATACCTGTCAAAGTCTTCAATAGAAGAATCTAATGAATTTATTTTAAGAGAATTTAAAAATCGATAGATAAGACTAATAGAATCTTTTGCATCATTTCTATGCTCAAATCCTAGCGTGTCCTTTCTTTTCTCCGATGCGTCACGAGACAATTTATCTTCACTTGAGCTGTTTTGAGTATCACTATTATTCAATAATAAATCAAGCTGTTTTTTAACAGGCTGCTTCTGAGAAAAAGCAGCAATAAAAACCAGGCAACATAATATTGTAGAAAATACTTTTTTCATTTTCTAAAAATGGAATTTTAAATTCCTGCAACCAATTCTTTGAAAATATAGGTAAGTTTTGGCTCCGCATCTTTTGCTGCTTCAAGCACTTCTTCATGAGTAATCACATTCTCTTCTTCTCTAATGCCTACATCTGTAATAACACTGATGGCAAAACAAGGCAAGCCCATATGTACCGCTACTATTACTTCTTGTACAGTACTCATTCCCACTGCATCTGCACCAAGAACATGAATCATTTTATATTCAGCTCTTGTTTCAAAAGTAGGACCTGTAACACTTAAGTAAACACCTTCCTTAATATTGATAGATTGATTTTTCGCAATTAATTTCGCTTTATCAATAAGCGCTTTACTGTATGGCTCACTCATATCTGGAAAACGTGGACCAAACTCTTTTTCATTTTTACCAATTAATGGATTGGGTGTAAACTGGCTGATATGATCTTTAATGATCATCAGATCGCCCACCTTAAAATCAGTATTTACTCCCCCTGCCGCATTACTCAGTAAAAGGGTTTTTACTCCTAAGTATTTCATCACTCTTATAGGAAATACAACTTCATGCGGCGCATAGCCTTCATAAAAATGAAACCTTCCGGCCATTGCAATTACTTTTTTACCTCCCAATTCTCCTAAAATCAATTTACCGCTATGCCCTTCAACTGTACTGATGGGAAAATGAGGAATTTCATTATAAGGTATTTCCTTCTCTATTTTTATCTCCCCTACAAAACTGCCTAGGCCACTTCCTAAAACAATCCCTACAACGGGAGTTTCACTGTATTTAGATTTGATAAAAGAAACCGCTTCATTAATCTTAGCAATCATATGCAATAGTTTTTTAGTCTGCAAATTTAGTCAACTTCCTGTTAGAAATACCATAAAATACAGGCTAGAAGATAGGCAAATTCTCAGACACCTTAAAATCTATGAAATGAACATCTTTTCTAGACAATATAGAAGTCTATTTTTCATATCTTCGCAAAAATTTTTTGATATGAACTTACACGAATATCAGGCCAAGGAATTACTTAAAAAATACAATGTGCCTGTTCAGGAAGGCATCGCCTGCGGAACCGTAAAAGAAGCAGAAGAAGCTTACCGTCAAATACATACTCAATATGGCAGCAAGTTTGCTGTTGTAAAGGCACAAATTCATGCAGGCGGACGTGGAAAGGGATCTATCGTAGGAAAAGAACAACGTGGGGTAGCTGTAGGGAAAAGCTCCGAAGATGTACAGACCATCGCAGGTAATATTTTAGGAGGAACATTAGTGACTCTTCAAACAGGACCGGAAGGAAAACTTGTAAGTAAAGTATTGGTGGCTCAAGATGTATATTACGAAGGACAAAGCCCGGTTAAAGAATTTTATCTATCAATATTATTAGACAGAACTTCTTGCAAAAATGTGATCATGTATAGCACAGAAGGCGGAATGAATATTGAAGATGTTGCCCATAACACTCCAGAAAAAATCTTTAAAGAATACGTTCACCCAAGTGGAAAATTACAAGGCTTTCAAGCAAGAAAAGTAGCTTTTAATTTAGGATTAAGTGGTGAAGCATTTAAAAACTGTGTAAAATTTGTAACGAATTTATACAATGCTTATGTGGAATTAGATTGTGGAATGCTTGAAATAAATCCACTTTTTAAAACAAGTGACGATAAAATCATTGCAGTTGATTGCAAGATGAACGTTGACGACAATGCATTGATGCGCCATGCCGACATTGCTGCATTAAGAGATGTAACAGAAGAAGACCCTACTGAAGTAGAAGCAGGAAAACATAATTTAAATTTTGTGAAGCTTGACGGAAACGTTGGCTGTATGGTTAATGGCGCGGGCTTAGCCATGGCAACGATGGATATGATTAAATTAAGCGGTGGAGATCCTGCTAATTTCCTTGATGTAGGAGGCTCTGCCAATGCACAAACAGTAGAGGCTGGATTTAGAATCATTTTAAAAGACCCTAAAGTAAAAGCCATCCTTATCAACATTTTTGGAGGAATTGTTCGTTGCGATAGAGTTGCTCAAGGAGTAATAGATGCGTATAAAAGCATTGGAAATATCGACATCCCTATTATCGTTAGACTACAAGGAACCAATGCCGATGTAGCTAAAAAACTAATTGATGAAAGCGGACTTAAAGTACAAAGCGCCATTTTATTAAGCGAAGCTGCTGCATTGGTAAATAAAGCAGTAGCCTAATTTTAGTGTTTAAACTAACTACAAAATCTCATCAGTTGATGAGATTTTTTTATGCCCAATATATACCATTGATGTAGTAAATTGCATGTAAGAATATCATACATGATTTATAGAGATGCTAATTTAAATGACCTTCCCTTTATTGTAGATGTATATAATTCTACTATTGCCAGCCGACTTGTTACAGCCGATACATCAAATGTAACCGTTGAGGATAAATTAGAATGGTTTAATGAACACAACACGACCCATAGACCATTATGGATTGCAGAAGATGACCATGGCAATCATATTGGATGGATAAGTTTTCAAGATTTCTATGGAAGACCTGCCTACCAGGGCACGGCAGAGATCAGTATTTATATCCACGAGAATAATAGGAAAAAAGGTTACGGAAGAGAAATGCTTTCTTTTTCTATAAGTCAATGTCCTACATTGGGAATAGAAACACTTCTCGGATTTATATTTGAACAAAATACAGAAAGCCTGCAATTATTTTCTACTCTTGGGTTTGAAGAATGGGGGAACTTAAAAGACATCGCCCTGCTTGACAATAAAAAGTGTAGCCTCAAAATACTTGGAAGAAAAATATAACAATCGCATAGCAAAGGACCTATTGATTAATAGTCGTTTGACACTTTAGGTTTTGCTACATTCTTTTTAGGTTCCGCTGGTTTGATAGCTGCCGGATTGGGTGGAAGTTTCTTTTTACTTGAATCAGCACCTTTTTTTGATTGTTTATTGGCTGGGTCATTCCCCATCATATCATTTGAAAAATCTGGATCAATAAAATCATCCGCCCCTCCATTGCCCACTTCCTCTCCAAGACTATCTCCCGAATTAGCAATATTTGCAAAGTTTATATCTGCATAAATGGGATCATCTTTCAATTCTAACGGCTGATCAAATTCCATTGATTTGCCAAAGTTTAATTTACTATCCGCATATACTTTACTCATAAAAATCCCCCATTTAGGAGCCGACATTTCTGCACCCCCACTATTACTGCTATATATTGGAATGAATGGATCTTCACAACCCACCCAAGTTCCTGCTAGAAGCTCTGGAGTATACCCAATAAACCATCCATCCGTATTGCCATTGGTCGTACCTGTTTTACCTGCTTTCTGCGCAGGAATATTGTAACTATTTAATCTCCTTGCTGTACCAAATTCTACCACTCCCTGCATCATCTTTACCATGGTATATGCATCTGCTTCCCCTATCAACTGTTTGCTTTGAGCAATAGGAAACTCGAACAATAAATTACCATTCTTATCTTCGATTCTTGTTAAATAAAGGGGCGGTGTATTGTATCCTTTATTAGGAAACATTGTATACGCTTGCAACATTTCGAGCATAGGAATTTCTGCAGTACCAAGAGCGATTGATGGATAAGGAGGAAGCTTTGCAAGTATCCCGCACTGTTGGGCAAACTCTATTGTTCTCTTTACCCCAATCGTTGCCATCAAATGCCAAGCTGCGCCGTTTAAAGATTTAGCAAGACAAAAAGCCATGGTTCCCCCACCTGTACTAATGGTCTTACCGCCCAATGTTAATGGCCCTCCAGGAATATATGTCTGTGGCGTATATCCAGCATCCGTAACAGCGAGCGTATAGAGCAAAGGCTTAAAAGTTGACCCTACTTGTCTTCTAGCAGTTACATGGTCAAATTTGAACCACTTATAATTAATTCCTCCTACCCAGCATTTTATTTCTCCTGTTCTAGGATCCATGGCCGCGAAAGATGTTTGCAATAATTGCTTGTGATATTTAATTGAATCATAAGGAGTCATAATGGTATCCTTCTCATGCTTTTCATTTCCTGTCCAGCTAAAAACCTTCATTCTTACAGGAACAAAAAAAGATTTTTTTATTTCTTCAGGATCTATGTCATCTTCTTCCATCGACTTCCATCTTTCAGTATATTTCATCGCAGCTTGAATCACATTGTCGTGTCCCTGCCAAAGCTTGTTCCCTCTAACTTTAAAATAGGCATCTAGTTTTTGTTGAATCACTGGCATATGCTCCTCCACTGCCTGTTCTGCATATTGCTGCATCCTTGAATCAATCGTAGTATATATTTTTAACCCATCACGAAATAAATTATATGGCTCTCCCGTTTTGGGATTTTTATGATCCTTACACCATCCTTTCAACACATCAATTAATACTGATCTATAATAAGGAGCTATCCCTACATTTTCATCAATTTTTTTATAATTTGTAATGAGAGGCTTAGACTTAAGAACTTGTGCTTCACTTTCAGTAAGGAAATGTTGTTTTGCAGCAGCCATCTGATTGATGACAATATTTCTTCTTAACAAAGCAGATTTAGGATGACGAATAGGCTCATATATAAATCCTTTTAACATCCCAATTAATACGGCTGCTTCTTCAATTTTTAAATCAATAGGTTCCTTTTGAAAATAAGTTCGCGATGCATTTCGAATTCCATATACATTTCCCCAAGGTGCTCTATTAAGATACAAAGTAATGATCTCCTCTTTAGTGAAATTCCTTTCAAGTTTAACCGCCACAATCCATTCCTTTAATTTCTGTATGCCTCTCACCAATACATTCCCACGCCCTTGACCCAAAATCATTTTAGCAAGTTGTTGAGTAATAGTACTTCCTCCGCCTTGTGTGCCAGCGGTAGAAACCACTCTAGCCAATGCCTGTGCGTCAATTCCAGAATGATCATAAAACCTTTCATCCTCCGTAGCAATAAGCGCATTAACAACATTGGGAGATATTTCTTGATATTTTACTTCGCTTCTATTTTCAGCATAATATTTTCCCATTAGCAATCCATCAGCACTAATAATTTCACTCGCCAAATCCGCTTCTGGATTTTCTAGCTCTTGAATGGAGGGCATCTTACCAAACAATCCGAAATTGGCTGACAAGAACAATACAATAACAAAGCCAATACCTCCAAAAAAAATGCGCCAAAATATTCTAACGGAATTTGTCATAGAATTTACCTATTAATGCTTTTACTAAAATTGACCCGGGTACTGATTGTTTAATAGTTTTTTATATGTGTCTAAATCTTTATTTATTTTCAACGATTTGAGATTATCCTCTGAAATAATTATAAACGAATATTTAGAAGCCGTCAACCATGAAACTTCTACAGCTGCTGATTTTTTTATTTTCCCAAGATAGGCCATAGCGGATGTTGCATTTTCAAAGCTGCTAAACAACAACAAAGATTTTTGAGCATCTAATATATCTTTATTGATAATGATGCCCGGTAAATTAACGCTTTGATTAAATCTATTAAAAGCATTTCTAGCCTCATTTACATATACAGGATCAACCTTGTCTAATATCATCATTACATAATGCGCTTTATCAGACTGCCATTTATATGCCCCACTAATCATTGAAGGAGGAAGTTGAATAGTAGAATCTCTTTTTATAATGATGCTTTTGACAGAATCTACCTTTTGAATCCCTTGTACTGTAGGGGAGATCAGCTTCACCGCTAGCTTATCATCAGGCATGATTATTTTATCATCCTCAGCCAATCTTGTTACTTGTAAATTATTAAGATACGTTTCGATTTCAGCTCTTCTTTTTAAAACACTAATCAGCGTTACCGACTTCGTTTTTAACGGAGAAGATGGATACAATTGAATAATGTTATTTAAAACCACAATGGCTTCGCTATCTTGTTGACACTTTATATAATTGATTGATTCTATATACAGCAATTGCGGGGTCCAATAATTTCTACCATATAAACTATCCGCTAATTTCTTTTCTGAAACCGCCCTCATAAAATTTCCTTCAATAAATAATTCATAAATGGCTTCATATTTAGCAGCAATAGCAACATCTTTTGCCGCTTCCTTTGAAGCGTTTTTCCCACTTAATAACTCAGCAGATTGACTATTGGGAAATTTCGTTTCTAGTAGGCTTTTGTAATACAACGCGAGTTTATTGTCTCCCAGTTTAGTATAACAATGATAGAGCCCCATGTACACTGCCCCGTCAGCTAATCTATCGGGGAAACGAAGCAAATAATTATGATACGCCATAATAGCCTGACCATAATCCTGTAAATCATTTTCAAATAATTTCGCAAGCAGCATCAATGCATTTGCAATTCTATTATTACTGCTATCTGTCTTTTCAGGAGTTAAAGGCAAATCGGCCATTAATTTATTATAACTTATTCCATTATCACTCTTATCATCATTTACGAGGGGGTTTCCAATAGGATCCATTGGGTCTCCGGTTGCAAAAGGAGAAGTATTCACTGCAGACAAATCAATAGACGATTTCCGACGCCAATTGTCCTTGTTATCTCTTTTCCCCCACTTAACCCTAAAATCAGTAAATCCTTTGGTTTTCAAAACAGCATTATAGAAGTACCACTCCCCTGCACCAGGCGATACAAATAAATCAGCTGGCTCGTCATTAGAAGAAACCCCGATTCCCAAATCACTGTTACCGAAATCTTCTTCCTGCTTAACCCCTTGGTCTTTTCTGAGCTTCTTAAGTAGTTTTTTAACATACAATTCAACTTCCGATAAAGGCATAGAAGCAATCCGTTGCAGACTATCCTCCTTATCAATGATATCTAATTGATTGGCTACTTGTCTTAGGGTATATTTTAATTCAACAACTGCTGCAGAATCTTCTTCTGAAGAAAGTGAAGGAACATTAAGACTATCATAATGATTAGCAGCCTCCCGATAATTCTTTAAGGCGTAAAATATTTTACCTAGTTCTAAATGAGATTTGTTTTTGTATACCACATTCGTTTCGTGGTACTTCACCCCCTTTTCAAAAAAGGCAATACTATTTAAGGTGTCTGCCTTTTTTAAAGAAAGTTGACCAATGCTATAATTGATAATGTCCCTATACGATTGGTATTTATCTTTTTTTGCCATTTTCTTCAAAATAGCAATACTATTATCTAGCTCCTTCATGTTCCCATTGTCCCTAAGCATTTTAGCGCTGTTGAGATGAGCAAAAATATCCATCATTGGATCTGCAGTGCGTTTCCCTGCTATTGAATAAAAATTTGCAGCTTTATCATAATTTCCAGCAATTTCATTTAATTGTGCTAGTAAAAATTGCCAGCGAGATCTATCATTTTTATTTTCTGCGTTGCCAATACCATTTTCAAGATATACAGCAGCACTATCGTAATTCTTTTGCTTGAAAAACCAATACGAAATCACTTCATTCAAATCATTTCGAAGTCTTTTAGGTAGATTGGGGTCAGTTTGTAGGATATTTATCATACCCGCAGCATCTCCAAATTGCTCTTGCTCAATGAAAGTTCTGGTAAGCCAAATCAAAGCATCGTTTCTGCTAGGAGGCAGCGAAATTGCTTTTTGAATAAGATTTCTTTTCTCTTTATCCGCAATAGAAAGCACACTAGATTGAGCGGCATTATTTGCCCCCACTGTACGATTGTCGTCTTCATTTTTTTTACGAGGGAACAGATTGTAATTAATGAATTGAAAAGTCATCGAAGCAGAATCATATAACTTTCTATAATAATAAGCCTTCCCTATTAATAAATATAAATTATCAACCCAATCGGTTCTTAAATCATGAATCAAAATCCCCGCTGTAGATTTATAAATAACCGAATCCAGTTCGATTTTTTGAGTAGCAGTATAATCTAATGTGTAAGGATAAAATGACAACAACTTTGAATAGTCATCTTTGTGAGCAATTTTTGCTCTTTCGATTACTCCATTTAGTTTATTGTTAGCATTATAATAGTAATTATAATGAGTGATATTATTTTGAAGCACCCTGCGGAATAAAGTGAATTTCTTATCGGCTGTTTTTTCAGAACCCAATACTTTCTCTTCATATTGAGCAGGTTTTTTTTCTTTTCCAAAAGGATTCAACGTCCATGTTGGCTGCGCGAAAATTGAGCCCGAAATAAAAGAGCTCAATAAAAAAAATATAAAAAAATATTTATTCCTTTTTTTCATTTGATGATTTTAATTTTTCTTTTTCCGCAAACTTTTCAATAAAGTACAACTCCTCTTCCTTTATAAAAGGTCGTATGCCTTTTAACTGTCAATTCCTACAACAACCACTATAATATATAGGGATAAATATCGGTATTTTTTACTTCCCCACAATCAAAAAAAGGTCGGCAATAATCAACTTTAACGGATTTATAGTTATTAATTAGCAGTCTATTTATTTTTATTATCTGCCAACATGAATAATTCATAAAGATTGAGAGCAGTTTTGTAAATTTGCAAGAGAAATAACTACTATGGCTATAATGGATGGCAACAATCGACTAAAGCGCTTAAGGAACCAATATAGATTGGTAATCATGAATGAAGACACTTACGAAGAAGTGGTAAAATTCAAACTAACCCGCTTAAGTGTATATGTTTTTATGAGTACCATTTTCGTATTATTAATTGTACTTACTACTTCATTAATCATTTTTACTCCCTTGAAATACTACCTGCCTGGTTCTGGATATGGCAATGCCAAGCAAATGAGAGAATATAGAAATTTGAAAATCCGGACCGACTCAATGGAACAATCATTACAATATCAAGAACAATATTTAGAGAATATTAATAATGTTCTAAAAGGAAAAGTCATAAAGCCAGATACCGTTAAGCTGAAACTTCCTACATTAGAAAATATTGATGACTGATTTTTAATATCCCTCTTCCCATAGCTGACATGCTTTTATTTATATGAATAAAAATAACAACGACCATTTATTGTGGAAATATGCAAGCCTTGGATCACAAATTATCATAGGGCTTTGTCTGATGCTGTATATAGGCAACAAGATAGATAAATGGATGGGATTCAAAACTCCTTTGGCAATCTGGATTCTTCCATTAGTTTTTATTGTAGCCTTGATAATAAAAACAATTAGCGAAACCAACACAAAAAAGTAACCAATTATGAAATTAACTTTTAAACACCTTGCTCCTATTTCTTTTCTTTTTATCACATTTACAATTGCAGTTTCCTTATTGTCTGGTTTTTTAAAAAACAACTACATAGATTCAGCCGTGCTACTTTGCGCAAATGTATTTTTCTTTATTATAAGCATCCTGTCATTATTGATTCAGCTTAGAGGCCTTCATAATAAAAACCCGAATGTTTTCATCAGAAGCGTGATGGGAAGCATGATGCTTAAAATGTTCTTATGTATTAGTCTTACTATATTATATGTAATACTTAGTGGAGATTCATTTAATAAAAGAGGGATTTTTATTTCGCTGTTTCTATACCTTGTTTACCTTGCTGTTGAAGTATACACTTCTATGATGATGAATAAAAAATCAAATGGCTAAACAACAAGTTCCGTTCCAACAACTCAAAGATTATTTGCCCGAAAATAGTTTCGAGGATGTTTATATTTATCTCCGCCAATATAAAGTTCAACTAACTATTACTAGACAAAGGCAAACAGTGTTAGGAGACTATAGGCACGCTCATCAAAACAAGGGACATCGCATTAGCATTAATGGCAATCTTAATCCATTTAGCTTTCTGGTGACATTATTGCATGAACTAGCGCACTTATTTACTTTTGAGAAATACGGATCTCGCATCCCACCTCATGGTAAGGAATGGAAAGATGAATTTGGAAAAATACTTGCATCCTTTGTACAAAAAAAAATATTCCCACCTGACATTGAATCCGTCTTATTAAAAACACTCAAAAACCCTGCTGCCAGTAGTTGCGGAGATGAATCACTTTTGAGAGCGCTTAGAAATTACGATATAAAAAAAGAAGGACAACTTATTATTGAACAACTTCGTCATGAGGAGATTTTTAAAATCAATGACGGTCGATTATTTAAAAGAGCAGAAAAAATAAGGACAAGATATAAATGTATAGAAATTCAAACTGGAAAAACATACCTTTTTAGTGGCTTATATGAAGTGCAGTCAGTAAAAGAAAACCCCTCTCCCTATTGATGTATAAATTTCTGTTGATACTTTTTCCCATCAGCAAGAATCAATTGAATAAGATAAGATCCATGGGATAAAAATCCTACCTCTATGTTTTTTTGATTCTTTCCTTGCTTCAATTTGATTGCATTCGACAATACACATTGTCCTATTGAATTAAATATAGCCACTGTAGCATCTGTAGCAATATTGGAAAAAATTGCAGCATTTAATACTCCTCCCACTGGATTTGGAAACACATTAATTGAAGTACCCTCGCTATTAATATTTACCATTTTAATAGAAGAATAACTGAAAGTGCCATCTCTATCAATTTGCTTTAATCGATAAAATGATTTGCCAGTAAATGGATGACGATCTTCAAAATTATATGAATTAGTTAATTGACTATTCCCCACTGCTACTAAAGTTCCTATTTGATTGAAGCTTATTCCATCGATGCTACGCTCAATTACAAAATGAGAATTATCTATTTCGGAAGCCGTTGACCAATCACAGTATACAGTATAATTGTTGTCTGTTTTTTTAATTGGTCGAGCATTGAAAAATAATAAATCAATTGGCAATACAGAACATGGCGCTGCCCCCGATTCCATTGTTATATAAAAAGGCGAAATAGCTCCCCCGTTGCCATCTACCAAAACATAATATGTACTGCCAATAGTTAAAGAAGACATATTTAATTGCATATTACTTTGAGTCCCAGCAGTACTAGTATATTGAGGAGAAGTATAAGTGTCATTAATAGGATCTCTTGGACATCCTCCATCCACTAAATTATAAATAGGAGAGGCACAGGTTCCATTATTTGAAAAGGCAATAACTTGTAAATCATCAGTTAAGCCCGAAATAGTAAATTTAGCTGTACTAGCCGATGCTTTGAAATAAAACCATGCAGAGTTGTTCCTTAAAGCATTCCAATGACAAGAACCAATAGTTAGTGGATCGGTAGAAGGACCAGGATCAGTATAATCAAAATTTGTACCAATAATAATTTTACCAGTTTCCATGCATTGAGCTGCCGAGCAATCATCATTGGCAGTGGAAGCCGTAATGTCATTGTAAACTAGTGAAGGACCGAAAATTAAATCAACCTTATTAAAAGCAATTCCAGAAAAAAGGGAAGTTTCCGTAATTGTAAGAGTCCAAATTCCATTTGGATTTTCTCCATTAAATTGATCAAATGCATTTGAAACATCTGTTCTATAATATCCTATATCAAAGGGTTGTCTAGTAGAGCCATAGGTAACTGGAAAAACCAATGAAGCATAATCTCTAAATTTTACATTGTATTTAGAAACAGAAAAACTAGCATGCGAATTCTTAATGGTAACAACGGTATTATTAGGAGACTTCAATGTAATCACATATGATTGCAAATTTTTAGTGGCGTCTGCAGTGTTCCCCAAATCAATATTCACTTGTTGAAGAACATTACTAGGACTTGATAAGGAAGTGGGAAGACCTGAGACAGTGATA
>CANJJU010000053.1 GCA_947474815.1 Chitinophagaceae bacterium
CCAATAGAGAGAAGTTGCATTTCCTGGAGCCGCTAACCAAGGGTCACTAACTAGAGCGGGCTGAGCTACTAAAGGGCTTTCGGCTGGAAACGGAATCACCCTATACGAAGCGTTGGAAATAAGAGTAGGGCTGGTAGATGAGTTTTCTCGACCAGTGATTTGCATAAAGTCAAAAACAGTTTTTCCGTATACAAAACCAGCCGTAGTTTTTTTCTGGCTGCTAGATTTTTGGTTAATATTATTTTCCAGATCAGAGTTTTTATGTGTTGGATCACCCCAATTACAAGAAACAGTAAGGTTATTGATTCCAATTATTGATTTATCTAATGCGCTGACTCTTATCATCCAATAATCTGAAGAGGTTAAAGGGATCACATAAATTTGCCATGCCAACACAACTTTCTTTTCTAAGGGAACCCACATTAATTCTGCCGTTATATTCTCTCTAGAAATATCCATGTTATCGAATATTATTTTGCGGCCATTTTGTTCGCTAGTTATTACATTGGGAACTCTGTTGATTTCTAATTTCCTATCAGTTAATGCAGCATAAATAGCCTCTTGCGCCGATATCTTAGGGATACCCTTGTTACCGCCAACTAATTTTTCAATACTTTGAATACGTCCGCCAGATGTTGACATCAACTGGTCGTTTTTGAAGGCCAATACTTGTAACTGGTTGTGAACAATAATATCTTTATAAGATTGCTGAAGATATACTAACTGAGCACCTGAGGTTTTATCGAAATAAGAATTGCTAACGACTATATTTTTTAAGTCTTCTGTAGATAGACCAATTTCAACTCTATGCTTTGAAACCAATTGCATCGCAATGGCCGTTTCATCTCTTTGTGCTTTTGTAATAAATACACTAAGCAATAAAGCAGGGAAAAGAAGGGATTTTTTCATAATAAAAGTAAGTTTACATCATTGATGTTTCGGCTAGAAATCACCAATTTTATTTTATTTCTTTTAGGTGTACAAATTAAGCCTAAAATTGAAAGGAAAACACTTATCTATCTGATTTTTAAGAATATTTTGGCCTGAAATTACAAATTTCTGACATTAGTTATCTCTTCATGGCAATAGAAATTATGGGTATGAGAGATTATCCATATTTGTTCAATCCTAACGTATTTTTATCATCAAAAACTCAACATTCTATCCCAGGTCTTTATATAAAACTTTGTATTATTTATAGCCACAGAATCGCCGAAAGATTTTTTTCTTTTTTTTGCGATTCCCGTAGTCAATCCTTACCTTTGCACCCGATTTTAAGCATACAATATTGATATTTAAAAATCGCTATTGTTGATTGTTTAATTTAAGAATCAATCATTTTTCAATCTTTATATTATGGTAGAAATAAAACCAGATGAAATTTCGGCGATACTTCGTCAACAATTAAGCAACTTCAATGCAGGAGCGAGTTTGGAAGAAGTGGGTACAGTATTGCAAGTGGGAGATGGTATTGCTCGTATTTATGGATTAAACAATGTTCGCTCGGGTGAACTAGTTGAATTTGAGAATGGGGTAAAGGCGATTGCGCTTAACTTAGAAGAAGACAATGTGGGTGTGGTATTGATGGGTGACAGTAGTCAGATAAAAGAAGGAGACAAAGTAAAAAGAACAGCTCAAATCGCTTCTATAAAAGTGGGAGACGGCCTCAGCGGACGTGTTATCAACACGCTTGGAGAGCCTATTGATGGAAAAGGCCCTATTAAAGGTGAGTTATATGAAATGCCTCTTGAGCGTAAAGCGCCTGGTGTAATTTTCAGAGAGCCAGTAAAAGAGCCGCTTCAAACAGGAATCAAAGCCATTGATGCGATGATCCCCATTGGACGTGGCCAACGTGAGTTGATCATTGGTGATCGTCAAACGGGTAAAACGGCGATTGCTATTGATACGATTATTAATCAGAAAGAGTTTTATGAAGCAGGAAAACCTGTTTATTGTATATATGTAGCGATTGGACAGAAAGCTTCTACGATTGCTGGTATCATGAAAACGTTGGAAGAATATGGAGCAATGGCCTACACAACTATTGTTGCTGCTTCTGCTTCTGATCCAGCGCCATTGCAGTTCTACGCTCCTTTTGCAGGTGCTGCTCTAGGGGAGTTTTTCCGTGATACTGGTAGACCAGCATTGATTATCTATGATGATTTATCTAAGCAAGCTGTTGCTTATCGTGAAGTTTCTTTATTGCTTCGTCGTCCTCCAGGTCGTGAGGCTTATCCAGGTGACGTGTTCTATTTACATAGTCGTTTGCTTGAAAGAGCAGCAAAAGTTGTTTCTAAAGATGAAATAGCTCGTCAAATGAATGATTTACCAGAATCTATCAAGCATTTGGTAAAAGGCGGCGGTTCATTAACAGCTTTACCTATCATTGAAACACAGGCAGGTGACGTATCGGCATATATTCCAACGAATGTAATTTCTATTACAGACGGACAAATATTCTTAGAAGGAAACTTATTCAATGCGGGTATTAGACCAGCTATCAACGTAGGTATTTCTGTAAGTCGTGTGGGTGGAAATGCTCAAATCAAGTCCATGAAAAAAGTGGCAGGTACCCTTAAGCTTGATCAAGCCTTGTATCGTGAGTTGGAAGCTTTCTCTAAATTTGGAGGCGACTTGGATGCGGCTACTAAAAACGTTATCGATAAAGGAGCTCGTAACGTGGAAATCTTAAAGCAAGCTCAATATTCACCTTTCTCAGTAGAAAAGCAAGTCGCAATGATCTATTTGGGTACTCAAGGATTATTGAAAAATGTTGCTGTAAAAAATGTAAAAGCATTTGAAGAGCATTTTTTATTAGAAATGGACAATAAGCATCCTGAAATTTTGGCTGAATTCAAAAAAGGTAATCTACCAGAAGACGGAATTAAGAAAATGACTGAATTAGCTAATAGTTTATCAGTACAATACAAATAATAACAATTGTCTTTACATATAAGAGCAAACCTAGTTTGCTCTTTTTTTTGTCTGTACAGCTTGCCTCCATTGCTATTTTGTCAGTATTTTACAAGGGAATACTTTTTGTATTATAAGTAAAAAACATTTCTATGACCCTAGGTATTATTTTTATATCAGTGATTTTTATGATTATTGGCATGGCTGTTCAATATAGATTAAAAAGTAAATTTACTGAGTATGGTAAATTGTCTACTAGCAGCAATATGAGTGGGCAAGAAATTGCCCAAAAAATGTTAAAAGATAATGGAATCTATGATGTACAAGTAACCGCTGTTGAGGGCGCGCTTACAGATCATTATAACCCCCTTAATAAAACTGTTAATTTGAGTAAAGATGTTTATGAAGGCAGAAGCATTGCCTCTGCTGCAATTGCTGCACACGAATGCGGCCATGCTGTCCAACATGCTACGGCTTATTCTATGTTGATGCTGAGGAGTAAAATAGTGCCTGCCGTACAAATAAGCAGCACATTGTCTCAATGGATTATTATGGCAGGTATTGGTTTTATCGGATTTGGGGGAGGTAATTCTACCATATTGCTAGCGGGTATTATTTTATTTGCTGTAACTACCTTGTTTTCAATAATTACCTTACCAGTAGAGTTTGATGCCTCTGCTAGAGCGCTTCAATGGTTGTCAACAGCTAGTATTACAAGTAATTCAGAAAAAGACAAAGCCGCCGATGCACTTAAGTGGGCTGCCCTTACCTATGTTGTTGCAGCACTAGCGTCTATTGCAATGCTGGTTCAATATATATTAATTTATCAAGGGAGAAGCAGGGATTAATTTTATGAATCATTTGAATTAATCATATGTAGCTAGGAACGTAATCATTAACTTTATGATTCAAACAAAAGTATAAACAATCAATTAATCAACTATATGAGTTTAGGAAAAGAGTTTGAGAAATATGCAATAAAACACAAAGGAATAAGCAGTAATACTTTGCATGCATACATGAATCACAATGTTACCAATCTTACACCAAACATTATTGAAGAGCGTCCAATGAATATTGCTGTTATGGATGTATATAGCAGACTCATGATGGATAGAATTATTTTCTTAGGATATCCTATCAATGATGAAGTGGCAAATATTGTGACTGCTCAATTGTTGTTTTTAGAAAGTACAGACCGTACAAGAGATATTCAAATGTATATTAATAGTCCAGGTGGAAGTGTATATGCAGGATTGGGCATGTATGATACAATGCAATTTATTGCTCCAGACATTGCTACAATTTGTACTGGCATGGCTGCAAGCATGGGTGCCGTATTAATGTGTGCGGGTGCTAAAGGGAAAAGAACCGCCTTGAAACATAGCCGTGTGATGATGCATCAGCCAAGTGCCGGGGCAGGTGGGCAGGCAACCGATATTGAAATAACGGTTAACGAAATACGAAAAATAAAAAAAGAGCTATATGATATCATTGCACATCATACTGGCCAACCTGTAGAAAAAGTTGCTATTGATTGCGATAGAGACTATTGGATGACCTCTACCGAGGCAAAAGAATATGGCCTTGTAGACGAAGTCTTGATAATGAATCCAAGAAAAAATAAAAAAGACTAATCCCTTTTATTAACAATAGGTTATTAAAATCATATTAAATATTTCAATTCAACAATATGAATTTCTTTACAAAAAGTATACTACAAGAAGAAGAGGACGCTCCCGCATCAATGCCTGAAAATCCCATGGAAAAATTGATGAGTGGATGGATGTTCGATAAAAAATTTATTGAACAGCGCAAGGTTTTTTTATGGGGTGCCGTTGATGATAAATCTGCTAAAGATATTACCGATAGATTGCTTTATTTAGAAGCATTGGATCCTGGAAAAGAAATCACTTTTTATATTAATAGTCCAGGAGGAATGGTAACAAGTGGCATGGTTATTTACGATACGATGCAAATGATATCATCCTCAGTAAGCACCGTTTGTATGGGCATGGCTGCTAGCATGGGAAGTATTTTATTAAGTGGGGGAGCTAAAGGAAGGCGTTTTATTTTTCCTCATGGCGAAGTGATGATTCATCAACCAAGTGGTGGTGGACGTGGAACGAGTGCTGATCTTGAAATTATGGCAGTACAAATGCAGAAGACAAAAGAAATGGGCGCAAACATCTTAGCCAAAAATTGTGGGCAGAAATTCGAAAAAGTAATGAAAGATTTTGATAGAGACTATTGGATGGATGCAAAAGAGTCTATTGCATATGGCATTGTAGATAAGGTACTCAATAAATTGTAACCTTGTTTCTAATTAAATATTTTATAGCCCTGTTTATGCAGGGCTTTTTTATCAATATCAAATCTTTTGTAACCCTATTCACTGAAGAGTTTAAGCGAGGTTTATTATCTTTGTAATCAATTCAGTTATTTTCATTCGTTTATCAAGAATATCAATTAAATATGGCCAAACAGCAACATTTACATTGTTCCTTTTGTGGAAAAAGCAAGCAAGAAGTAAAGCTTCTTATCGCAGGACAAGACGGTCATATCTGTGAGAGTTGCGTAGAAAATGCTCATGAAATCCTTGCCCAGGAATTGGTTGCTTCCACCATTTCTACACCCGCTCCTGTTGCTTCAAAGCTTTCTGTAAAAAAACCGATTGAAACAAAAAAGTTTCTTGATGAATATGTAATAGGTCAAGATGATGCTAAAAAAATATTAGCCGTAGCAGTTTACAATCACTACAAAAGACTCGATCAAAAAATTGAGAATGATGTAGAGATTGAAAAGAGTAATATTATTATGGTCGGCGAAACGGGAACAGGAAAAACATTGTTGGCAAAGTCAATCGCTAGGATGCTAAATGTACCTTTTGCTATTGTAGATGCTACAGTTTTTACGGAGGCGGGCTATGTGGGTGAAGATGTTGAAAGCATGCTTAGTCGCTTGTTGCAGTCTTGTAATTATGATGTTGCAGCGGCAGAAAGAGGTATTGTATATATTGATGAGATAGATAAAATAGCCCGCAAGTCGGATAACCCTTCTATTACCCGAGATGTAAGCGGAGAGGGCGTTCAACAAGGTTTGTTAAAACTACTAGAAGGAAGCGATGTACTGGTTCCACCTCAAGGAGGAAGAAAACATCCTGAGCAAAAATTAATTAAAGTTAATACACAAAACATTCTTTTTATTTGTGGAGGTGCTTTTGATGGCATAGACCGAATCATTGCTAGAAGAATTAACACCAATTCAATTGGCTTTAATGTAAATAAAGAGCTACAGGATTTTCAACAAAATAACCTGCTGCAGTTTATTAATGCGGTTGATTTAAAGCATTTTGGATTGATACCTGAATTATTAGGTCGATTGCCAGTAGTGACATATTTAAATCCATTGGATGCCCCCACATTGAGAAGTATTCTAACTGAGCCTAAAAATGCTCTTGTTAAGCAATTTACTAGACTGTTTGAAATAGAGGGCATTGAGCTAAAATTTGAGGATGCAGTGCTTGATTTTATGGTTGAAAAAGCCTTGGAATATAAATTAGGCGCAAGAGGCCTAAGAAGCATTTGTGAGAGTATATTAAATGAAGCAATGTATGAACTGCCGTCTCAAAATGTAAAAAGATTTGATGTTACAATTAACTATGCAATCAGTAAGTTTAACACCTCAAAATTGAGCATGTTAAAAGTCGCATAGATTTTTTATTAATTATTCTCAATTCATTTTAGGTTGATGGTGTTTTTAATTTTATTTTCGTAAAGTAAAAAGTAGAACTATATTTTATATTAATAAATTGCTTTGTATAAAAACTATTTTTAAAAATGGTAGATGTTATTTTAGGTTTACAATGGGGGGATGAAGGAAAAGGGAAAATTGTAGATTATTTTGCTAAAAATTATGATGTCATTGCAAGATTTCAGGGAGGTCCCAATGCTGGACATACCTTATATATCAAGGATAAAAAAATTGTACTCCACCAAATTCCTAGTGGTATTTTTCATGAGAATAAAATAAATCTAATTGGAAATGGTGTAGTGTTAGATGCCATTACGTTAAAAAAGGAATGCGAGGCGGTTGCTTCTTTTGGGTGTGAGTATAAAAAAAATCTATTTATAAGTGAGCGTACCCATCTAATATTACCCACTCACCGAGCATTAGACAAGGCCAGTGAAACAGCCAAAGGAAACGAAAAAATTGGTAGTACTTTAAAAGGAATAGGGCCTGCTTATATGGATAAAACAGGACGCAATGGCCTTAGGGTGGGAGACTTGTTAAGCAAAAATTTTAAAACTGAATATTCTAAGCTTCGTGAAAAGCATCAGCGAATATTAGATAATTATAATTTTCAGGAAGATATTAGTATTGATGAAGAAGCCTTTTTTGAATCACTCGAATTGTTAAAAGAGCTAACAATTGTTAACGGGGAATATTTTATTAACGAAAAAATAAGTGCAGGTAAAAAGGTGCTTGCAGAGGGCGCACAAGGAAGTATGCTCGATGTTGATTTTGGCACCTTCCCATTTGTTACTAGCAGCAACACAATTTCAGCAGGCGTTTGTTCAGGGCTAGGAATTGCTCCTCAAAAAATTAAAGAAGTTATAGGCATCACCAAAGCATATTGTACTAGAGTGGGTAGCGGCCCTTTCCCTACAGAACTGATGGACAGTACAGGAGAGTTTCTTAGAAAAACAGGGAACGAATTTGGCAGCACCACTGGCCGACCAAGACGTTGTGGTTGGATTGACTTGGTTGCATTAAAGTTTGCTTGTATGATTAATGGCATCACCCAAATAGTAATGACAAAGGCAGATATATTAGACTCATTAGAAGAACTTAAGGTGTGTACTACTTATATGATCAATGGGGAAGAAAAAAACCATGTTCCCTTTCAAATGAGCGGGCTAGATATACAGGCTATTTACAAATCATTTAATGGATGGAACTCCAATAGTACAGATATTAAACATTTTAAAGATATGCCCGAAAACATGAAAACATATATAGAATTTATTAATCAATTCTTGGGTGTATCTATTAAATACATTAGTAATGGACCAGGGAGAGAGCAAATTGTATCTGTCTAAAAATTATTTATAAAAAAAGTGTTTAAAATATTTGGCTAATTCAAAAAGTCGTGGAAATTTTACAACACTAATCTATTTCAGCCATGGCATTAAAATCGGAAAACGAGAAAAAGAAAGCTTCAAAAAAATCTGAAGCTCCTAAAAAAGCAGCATCTACTAAATCGCCTTCTAAAAACAAAAAAGAAGACGATGAAGAGGAGGAACTTAAAAGTTCAAAAACTGCTAAGTCTAAAAAAAATCAGTTGCCCGATGACGAAGAGGATGACGATGCAGATGTTGCGGACGATTGGGAAAAATCGGAAGAAGAGGATAGCTGGGATCCTGATTTTGAAGAATTTGATTTACCAAAGTCAAAAGGAAAAAAAAGCGGAACAACTAAGTCTTCAAAAGGCGAAGATGATTTGGGATTAGATGATGATTTCAAAGACCTTGATCTATTTGATGATGATATGGGTGACGGAGGTGGATTTGATGATGACTTTTAAAAAAATCAGTGAAAACTACAACAAGTAATTTTTCAATAACCGATATAAATTCATTTAAAAAGAAAATGTTGAATTGGGTAACCCGGTTCAACATTTTTTCTTTTCTAGATAACAATCACTATGCATTTGAAGAGCCTGCTTTTGAATGGATTCTTGCTGTAGGGGTCAAAGAGTCGATTGTACTAAACAATGCAGTTGATTTTTCAGAATTAAAATCTTTTCATGCTGAAAACCCTGGCTGGCTATTTGGACATATCAATTATCCCTCTAAAGATTCAGATAGCATTGGATTCCCAAGTAGTTTCTTTTTTGTTCCAGATATAATAATCAAATGCAAAGGAAATAATATTTCCATTGACTCTAGTACGGTAGCTGCACAAGAAATTTTTAACGAAATTAATCATCAGTCGATTCAAATTACTAATACACTTTCATCAAATCTATCGATCCGAAGCAACTACACTCAAGAGGAGTATATTGAAATCATTCATTGCCTTAAGAAGCACATTCAAAGAGGGGATTGTTATGAAATTAATTTCTGCCAAGGATTTTTTGTAGAAAACATTCAGATAGATCCTGTTGATTTGTATCAAAAATTAATGGAGTTGTCTCCTAATCCTTTTGCTGCTTTTTATAAACTTGATGATAAGTATTGTATTTGTGCAAGTCCGGAAAGATTTTTAAAAAAATCTGGAGAGGTTGTTATTTCTCAACCAATTAAGGGAACAAGTAAAAGAGACCATTCGAATATCATTACAGATGTATTAAATAAAGAGTATTTACTTAATAGTGTAAAAGAAAAAAGTGAGAATGTGATGATTGTTGATTTAGTTCGAAATGACTTGAGTAGAATCTGTAACGAAGGGTCTGTCTTTACGAAGGAATTATTTGGAGTGTATAGTTTTCCTCAGGTTCATCAAATGATTAGTACCATTCAAGGTACTGTGACGGAGGAAGTACATTGGACAGAGATCATAAAAGCTTGTTATCCGATGGGCTCAATGACGGGTGCGCCAAAAGTAAAAGTGATGGAGCTAATTGAAAAATATGAGAATGGTCCCCGCGGCCTTTTTTCAGGCTCCATTGGGTATGTAACTCCTGAAGGTGATTTTGATTTTAATGTGGTAATACGTAGTGTATTCTATAATCAAAGCGATGAAACACTTTCGTTTAAGGTAGGAGGAGGTATTACTTTCAACAGTGATCCTGCCATGGAATATGAGGAATGTATGATAAAAGCATCTGCTATAATGCAAATTCTATCATCAGACTAAATTTCTTTCTTACCTTTTTTTATTTCTATTTTTTTGGATTCGTTTACTGGGCCGCTATTGTCATCAAGAATAATTTGAATGCACTCGCTAAGTATTTGATATTTATTATTCAAAAAAAGCTTCATTTTCTCTTCTGGTAACATTAGTTCATATTTTCCTTCTTGTATGATTTTATTGTCAAAATCTGGATTGTATAAATTGAATTGAGGTATTTCAATAGATAAGTTTTTTGCAATCACTGCAGATAGATACTTGCCTGTTATTGTCTGCTTGAATAAATTTTTTCTATCGATCTCAGACAACACTTGTTTCTTTTGAATAGTATGGTTACTTTGATAGAATACAGAATGGTCGCTATTCAATAAATCTCTTGTTTCCATTACGTAATGAGTGGCGATGAATTTCTTCACATGATTCCGACTTTCCTGTGGAAGGTAATATTGCAATTTCCAGAAATCATTGCTCCCGCTTTTTTTAATAGCTGAATAAACTCTTCCCGCTCCTCCATTATATGCTGCTATAACCAATAGCCAATCATGCAAATCTTTATATAATTGCAACAACATACGTGCAGCTGCATGTGTGCTTTTAAAATAATCTCTTCGCTCATCATTATAATGATTAACCGTTAAGCCGTAATTTTTTGCAGTGCCGGGCATGAACTGCCAAGGCCCTGCAGCACCCACCCAACTGGTTGCATTTGTTTGCAGACTACTTTCAATTACAGCTAAATACTTAAGCTCTTTAGGTAAGCCATATTGTTTAAATATGTTGTCAATAAGATTGAAATAAGGCAATCCCCAACTTTGCATTTTTATAAGCTGCTTTTTATGAGACGTTAGATAGTCTTGCATATACAACTCTGCATTAGGATTTACCTGAGACGAGTAGGATAGTGTAGAATTGTAGGTGAATTGAGTGAAAAGATTTTTGAACCCGTATTTAGTTAGTTCGCTTAAATACTGTACTTTTTCTTCATTGGGTGAATTCTTAGTATTGATGACTTCATTGATTAAAACAGCTTCCGTTGTTTCATTTTTTTTCAGGGTGTCTTTTATAATAAAATCAGTTTTATTATAGAGCGAATACCCTAAAACACTTGATGGGCTAAGGCATAAACAAAAAAAAGATATTTTATACAATACATTCACTGACAGAAAAAGCATTAAATCTTAAATTAAATCAGCCGAAGCATGTAATTAAATCCCAAATAATTTGAGAAATCATACACTTCGGCTGATCTGTTACTTGATACTAATAATAGTTAACTAGCTTTCCTTCGAATCTTTTTCTTTCATTCCTTCTTCGATTTCAGTTTTAACGTTGTTTTTCGCATCGTTAAACTCACGAATACCACGACCAACCCCTCTCATTAATTCAGGAATTTTTTTACCTCCAAAAAATAAAAGAAAGGCTAAAAGAACTAAAAGCCATTCGCTGCCACCAGGCATTGAAAGAAGAAGTGTTGATTTTAATAAACTTGCAAACATATACTTTAAATTAAGCCACAAAGATAGGCGAATTTTATGCATCCATTAATATCAAAAGAGAATCGCTTAAAAAATTAACAACTTACAAGAATAAAAAAAGCGAGAATAAATTCTCGCTTTTTAGTAAACCATTGTATATAAAATATTTATATAGCTTATTTCTTTTTTGCACCCACTGCCATTCTTTTTTCCTTGATACGTGCACTTTTTCCACTTCTTTCACGTAAAAAGTAAAGTTTAGCGCGTCTTACACGGCCAACTTTGTTTAGCACGATACTTTCGATGTTTGGAGAGTATATAGGGAAAAGACGTTCTACACCAACTCCATCGCTGATTTTACGTACAGTAAAGGTTGCAGTAGATCCTACCCCTTGGCACTTAATAACGTCTCCTTTGAAACTTTGGATACGTTCTTTATTACCTTCTACAATTTTATAGTTTACAGTAATGTTGTCGCCAGCTTTAAATGCTGGAAGCGTTGGCTTCTTTGTCAACTGCTCATGAACAAAATCAATTGCGTTCATATTCATATAATTTTAACGGACGGCAAAGGTAGGTAGAAAAATTTACAATTTAAAGTTTACAATTGAAAAGTTTTGAAAGTATTTCAACTCTACCTAAGATGACTATTTTTTTAGCGGTATATTTTTATTTAAAATGAAAAAAGCTACCGGAATTTAACCTGTAGCTCTTTCATTATCAGTAAGTTATAATTATATTATCTAGCTATGTTCACTGCTCTTTTTTCTCTGATAACCGTAACTTTAATTTGCCCAGGGAATGTCATTTCTTCTTGAATTTTCTGTGCAATTTCAAAACTTAATTTGTCGCTGTCGCTATCAGATACTTTATCTGCCTCTACAATTACCCTTAATTCTCTACCTGCTTGGATGGCATATGCTTTTTCTACGCCTGGGTATCCTAATGCAAGATTTTCAAGGTCTTTAATACGTTGAATGTATTGTTGCATGATCTCCCTTCTGGCTCCTGGTCTTGCTCCGCTAATCGCATCGCAGGCCTGAATAATAGGAGAAATCACAAACTTCATTTCCATTTCATCGTGATGCGCGCCAATTGCATTAACCACTGCTGGGTTTTCACCATATTTTTCTGCTAGCTTGGCACCCAATAATGCATGACTTAATTCAGTTTCTTCATCAGGAACCTTACCTATATCGTGAAGTAATCCTGCGCGTTTGGCCAACTTTGGATTCATACCAAGTTCTGAAGCCATAATAGCGCAAAGATTGGCAGTTTCCCTGCTGTGCATCAATAGATTTTGACCATAAGAAGAACGGAAACGCATACGGCCTACCATTCTGATTAGTTCTTTATGCAGTCCATGTACACCCAATTCCATCACGGTTCTTTCACCAATTTCCATTACCTGGTCATCGAGCTGACGTTTTGTTTTTTCAACCACTTCTTCGATACGTGCTGGATGTATTCTACCATCAGATACCAATCTTTGCAGTGAAAGACGCGCCACTTCTCTACGCAATGGATCAAATGAAGACAACACGATGGCTTCAGGAGTATCATCAACGATCAAATCTACGCCAGTAGCGGCTTCTATCGCTCTGATGTTTCTTCCTTCCCGACCAATAATAGATCCTTTTATTTCATCACTTTCTAAATTGAACACAGTGATTGAGTTCTCAATGGCTTGCTCAGCAGCAGTTCTTTGTATGGTTTGAATAACAATTTTTCTGGCTTCTTTATTGGCCTTTTGTTTTGCTTCTTCTATAATTTCTTGTTGAATTGCAATGGCTTTGGTTTGAGCTTCTTGCTTCAAACTCTCAATCAGCTGTGCTTTGGCATCTTCAGCAGAAAGACCCGCTACTTTCTCCAATCTGCGGATGTGTTCTTCTTGGTGTTTTTCAAGCTCAGTTCTCTTGTTATTAACGAGCTCTATCTGACGATTAAGGTTTTCTTTGATTGTGTCATTCTCTTTCGTCTGCTTATCTAGATTCGCTTCTTTTTGGCTAATACTTTGTTCTTTTTGTTTAGCGCGATTCTCAGATTCACTAAGTTTTTGAGTGCGCTGAAGTACGTCTCTTTCATGGTCCGCCTTAAGTTGTACGAACTTTTCTTTAGCTTCTAATAGCTTTTCTTTCTTGAGATTTTCTGCTTGTAATTGACCGTCAGCGATTAGTTTTTTTGCCTCTAATGCCGCTTCTTCAATTGTTTTTTTGGTGTTTTTTGCAAAGAAGACTTTACCCAGGATGGTACCCACTGTAAGGGCGGACACACCTATGATGATGGAAATTATATTTGGTTCCATGAATTGTTGTTGTTTTTAGCTGATTCACAATGATGTACATTCTATCTCTGTTAATTGAGTAAGATTGTTGCTCTGCGAAGATAAGAATTTTGTCGCAAGTTTTAAGACTGGACTAGATTGAAAATTCCTTAAAAAGACTAGGTTTTTGTTAATTGTAGGCTTTTAGTTGGGTAATTACAATGATTTATCGAGCTGACTTTCGATCTTTTTGAGGCTTTCGGCTAATTGGTCGAGCAATAAAGAGGAATTATTATTTCCGGCTGATTGGGTAGCATACCAAATGATGACCATGGCAATATAATCTTGCATGTCTTTCCCGGCAAACTGATTTTTAAACTCAAATACTTTATCGTTAATGAGTTTTACTGTTTTTCTAACCACCTCTTCGTCTGTAGAACTTGTTTTAATTCTATAAGTTCTGTCGGCAATAACAATATTGATGGGGACTAGTTCTTGACTCATGAGGGGTAGTTTTTATTCGCTTAATAAAGCGATGCATTTATCTATTTCACGAATGTATTTGGAAATGGTTTGTTCAAATGCTTTTTTATCTGTGTTGTTTAAATTACCTGCAGCTGATTTCAGGATATATTGTTGCTCTTCAAGTAATCTAATTTTTTTCTCCTTCGCTTCTTGTTCTGCTTGAAGTTTAGTGATGAGCTCTTTTTGTTGTTCAGACTGTTTTGTAAGTATTGCATGTTTTTTTAGCAAATCTTGCAACTTTGTCTGAATGCGACTAATATGTGATTCTATTGTTTGCAATTTTTTTATTTTCTGATTTCAGCTTTTAAATTAGTTTCAAATCCGGCAACTATCTTTTGCACAAAACCATCAATTTCTTTGTCGGTAAGTGTTTTGGTTTCATCAAGAAAAGTAAAACTCACCGCCATTGATTTTTTGTCGGCACCCAATTTCTCGCTTTCAAATACATCAAACAATTGTATTGATGTTAATTGATCAATTTTACTAGATAAAGCTATTTGCTCTATTTGAGAATAGGAAACATTTTTATCCACCAATACAGCTAGGTCTCTATTTACAGAAGGAAATTTTGAGATTTCTTTGTATTGAATAGGCTTTATTTTATGTGATAAAATATTGTCCCAATTAAGATCAATATAAAAGACAGGATGCTTTACATCGAATTGTTTCAACAAGCCACTAGCTACTTCGCCATATTGACCAATGATTGTTTTTCCGATTTTAATAGATGAGCCTGTTGAGATCTCTCCATCAGAAAATTCTTCATGAATGGTATTTATGAGTCCAATGCCTCTTAAAATATTATCAACGACCCCTTTTATGTAATAGAAGTCTGCTTTTTTGGTTTTTATTTTCCAATTATTATCCTCAAGTTGTCCGCTCACATAAAGACATAGATGGTTTTGTTCTGCATATTTATAGGCTTCGCTGCTAGAGTAGGTTTTTCCAAATTCAAATAATCGTAGGTTGTTGTTTTTTCTATTCAAGTTGTGTGCAACTACCTGTAATCCGCTTTGTATCATTCGAGGTCTCAGCATATCCAACTCTGCGCTTAAGCTGTTAATCATTTTTACAGAAGACTTCAATAGCTCTTCGTTGTAAAAAGCGCTGTTACTGATGCTATTGGTAAAGATTTCATAAAAGCCTAGTCCAATTAAGTAATTGGCCATTTTTTCTTTTAAGGCAAATTTTCTATTGTCTTTATCAACAGAAGGAGCAATATTTATAGTGGAAGGTATTTCGATGTTATCCAATCCATCAATACGCATAATTTCTTCTACAATATCTGCCGGGATGCTGATATCTGGCTTAGAAAAAGGAACCGCCATTTCAATCTCCACATCTGATTGATTGAGTATTTCAAATCCAAGCGCTACTAAAATGTTTTTTACATTTCCAATATTGTATTCTTTCCCACTAAGTTTTTTTAGGTAGGCAGCAGATAATATTACGGTTGTCTTTTTTATTGGAGCTGGATAAATATCGATAACATCTCCTGTTATTTTGCCACTTGTTATTTCTTTAATAAGCGTTGCAGCTCTTTTTAATACCGTAACCGTATTGCTGA
>CANJJU010000054.1 GCA_947474815.1 Chitinophagaceae bacterium
AGTAAGTTATGTTACACCTAGTTGCGTTACAAAAGTAAGAGGGGAGTTAGGAAAAAAATTAGCGGAGATTTGTCCGGGTGATTTAAACAAAGCTTTTTTCACATTGTGTGGAGCTACTTCTATTGAAAATGGCATTAAGCTAGCAAGACTTTATACAGGACGTCATAAAATACTAAGTCGTTATCAATCTTATCATGGGGCATCAATAGGAGCGATATCTGCAAGTGGAGATCCTCGTAGAATACCTGTTGACAGTCAACAAGCTCCCAATTTTGTTCATTTCGATTTGCCTTATTTGTATCGCTGGGAATTTGGAGAAGATAGTCTGCTAAAAGAATCAGTGGCTCAATTAGAGCGTATCATAGCTTACGAAGGAGCTGGAACAATTGCCGCTATATTATTAGAAGGAGAGTCTGGCTCATCTGGCTGTTTGCAATACCCAGTAGGATATCTCAAAGCAGTAAGAGAGATTTGTAATAAGCATGGTATTTTATTAATCATGGATGAAGTGATGAGTGGATTTGGCAGAACAGGTAAATGGTTTGGTTTTGAAAATCATGGTATTATTCCAGATATGATTGCTATGGCCAAAGGGCTCACTTGCGGTTATCTTCCTTTTGGCTGCTTGATGGTTTCTGATAAAATTGCGGCTAAATTTGATGATACTGTTTTAGCATTGGGACTTACTTATTCTGCTCATCCGGTTAGTTGTGCAGCTGCATTAGAAACGTTAAAAATATATGAGGATGAAAATTTGATTGAAAATGCTGCCGCAATGGGACAATATGTAACAGAGAGAATGAAAGAGTTAATGAAAATACATCCTTCTATTGGCAATTTCAGAACAACAGGGTTATTGGGTTGTATAGAACTTGTAAAAAACAGGACAACCAAAGAGCCTATGGCGCCATTTAATGCGAAGCCTGATGAAATGGCTGTGATGAATAAAGTGGCGGCTAAAATAAAAGAACTAGGCATGTATACGTTTGTTCGTTGGGGTTATATTTTTGTAGCACCTCCATTGTGTGTTACCAAGGCTCAAATTGATGAAGGATTAGCTATTATTAGCGAAGCTATAAATATTGCCGATGAGCATGTTTGTTAGTCATTCATTTTTAGAATATAATTTATTATCAGTATGAGTCAATCACAGCAATACAATCCATCTTTAACAAATGAAGATTTAGCGCCTATTCCGCAAAGTGAGCGCAAATGGGGTACTTGGAATTATGCAGCCTTGTGGATTAGTATGAGCTTGTGTATTCCTACTTATATGCTTGCTAGCTCATTAATAGGAGGAGGAATGAATTGGTGGCAAGCGGTGTTGACCATTTTAATTGGGAATAGTATTGTATTAATCCCCATGATTTTAAATGGACATGCTGGCGCAAAATACGGCATCCCTTTTCCTGTTTTTGTAAGAGCTAGTTTTGGTACAAAAGGAGCGAATATCCCTGCAATGCTTCGAGCCATTGTAGCTTGCGGATGGTTTGGCATACAAACCTGGATAGGCGGTGCTTCTCTGTATAATATTTTAAGAGCATGGGATACAACGTTACCAGAGATTGATCATTCCTCCTTGTTTCCTCAGCTACTACCTATGATTTGCTTTCTTGTATTTTGGATGTTGAACATGTTCGTTGTATACAAAGGTGTAGATAGCATAAAAAAATTATTGGTATTCAAAGCTTTCTTTCTTCCTATTGCTGCATTGTGTTTATTGGTATGGGCAATCGTTGCGGCGAAAGGCTTGGGGCCTATATTGGAAGAGCCTTCTAAATTTAGTACCACTGCTGAATTTTTTGCATATTTTTTTCCTGCCCTAACGGGAATGGTTGGGTTTTGGGCCACACTTTCTTTAAATATTCCAGATTTTACTAGGTATGCTACTTCTCAAAAAGCGCAAATAAAAGGACAGATCATTGGACTGCCACCTGCTATGACATTTTTTGCTTTTGTAGGAGTCATCGTAACATCGTCTACTGCTATTATTTATGGCCATACTGAATGGGATATAGTAAAATTGGCAGGAAAATTTGATAGCAAAGTAATGGTGACGATAGCAATGATTGGAATAATGATATCAACGTTAGCCACCAATATCGCTGCCAATATTGTGAGCCCTGCGAATGACTTTGCGAATTTGGCTCCTCAAAAAATAAATTTCAGAATGGGCGGATACATTACGGGGGTGATTGGCTTATTGATATTCCCCTGGAAATTAATTGCCGACCCTAATGGATATATATTCACTTGGCTCATTGCCTATTCTAGCCTGTTAGGGCCAGTAGGAGGAATTATGATTGCTGATTATTATTTCATTAGAAGAAAAGAATTATTGACCACAGACTTGTATCGTCACGATGGGGTTTATGGGTATACCAATGGATTCAATCGTATTGCAATCGTTGCACTATTGTTGGGTATTTTGCCAAATGTTCCAGGTTTTTTATTGCAAATAAAAGTAGTAAGTGCAGATGTGTTTCCTGTATGGATTAATCATTTGTATAATTATGCTTGGTTTGTAGGATTTGGTGTAAGTGCTGCCATTTATTTATTATTAATGAAAAACAAGAAATAATTATACATTCAATAGTTAAATTAAATCGCACATGTCTACTTTAATTAAAAATGGAAGAATTATTACTGCTGATGCTGATTATGTAGCAGATATCTTTATTGAAGGAGAACGAATTGTTGCTATTGGAGAAAAGTTGAATGTAGTAGCGGATAAAATCATTGACGCAACGGGAAAATTAGTCATGCCCGGTGGAATCGATCCTCATGTACATTTAGACATGCCTTTTATGGGCACTTATTCCAGTGATAGCTATGAAACGGGTACTAGAGCTGCATTGTATGGTGGTACTACTACTGTAATTGATTTTATTTTACAGCAACAAGGGAATAGTTTACAGTCGGCTTTAGATGAATGGCGTGGAAGAGCAAATGGAAATGCGGTAGGGGATTATAGTTTTCACATGGCCGTTACCGACTTTAATGAAAACACTAAAAAAGAAATTCAATCTATCATAGAAAAAGAAGGAATTACATCTTTTAAAACGTTCATGGCTTATAAAGGAGCGTTGATGATTGATGATGCACAAATGGTTGGATTGATGGCAGAGGTTAAGAAACATGGAGGATTGATCAACGTTCATGCTACCAATGGCGATATGATTGATTCATTGGTACAAAAACACAGAGAAGAAGGGAAGTTGGCGCCCCTTTATCATTATTTATCTCAACCAGAAATAACGGAAACAGAAGCAAGCGAACGATTTGTAAATATGGCCAATGAAACGGGGTGTCCTGGATATATTGTTCATATGACCTGCGAAGGGGCACTGAATGCAGTTCGAAATGCTACTAAGAGAAATCAAAAAGTATTTGTGGAAACCTGTATTCAATATTTAATCCTAGATGCAAGTTTGTATGAAAATGATTTTGAAGGAGCCAAATGGGTAATGAGTCCTCCATTGAGAGAAAAGAAAGATCAGGCAACATTATGGGCTGGCATCAATCAGGGATTAGTGCAAGTGGTGGCTACGGATCATTGTCCATTTATGTGGGAACAAAAATTAATGGGCAAAAATGATTTTTCAAAAATACCCAATGGTCATCCTGCTATAGAAAATAGAATGGAATTATTATTCAGCGAAGGCGTAATGAAAAATAAGATTAGTCTGAATAAATATGTAGAAGTGTCAAGTACCAATGCCGCAAAAATATTTGGAATGTTTCCTGCAAAGGGAACTATTGCAGTTGGGAGTGATGCAGACATCGTTATCATGGATCCAAATGAAAAACACACTTTGTCTGCTTTAAAACATCATATGAATGTAGATTACAGTGGGTATGAAGGATGGGAAATTACAGGAAAAGTGAAAACCGTATTGCTTAGAGGAAAACTTGCCATTGATGACAATCGATGTTATGTTGAAAAAGGGTATGGTAAATTTATTAAAAGAAAAAAAGTTACACAAAATATTTAATCATCATTATGGCAAGAATAATTAAATCCGGATTGATTCAAATGAGTCTGCCTAAAACAGAAGGAGAGGGAACCATTGATGAAATAAAGGAAGCGATGTTTCAAAAGCATATTCCTTTGATTGAAGAGGCTGGAAAGAAAGGAGTGCAGATTCTTTGCTTTCAAGAGATTTTTAATACGCCCTATTTTTGTCCTGGACAAGATAGTAAATGGTATGCATCAGCTGAAACGGTTCCAGGGCCTACTACTGATCGATTGGCTGAATATGCTAAGAAATACAATATGGTCATAATAGCTCCGGTGTATGAAAAGGAACAAGCAGGTGTATTGTATAATACTGCTGCTGTTATTGATGCGGATGGAACGTATTTAGGGAAGTATCGTAAAAATCATATTCCTCATACTGGTGGTTTTTGGGAGAAATATTTTTTCAAGCCAGGTAATTTAGGGTATCCTGTATTTCAAACAAAGTATGCAAAGGTGGGAGTGTATATATGTTATGATAGGCATTTCCCTGATGGGGCAAGATGCTTGGGATTGAATGGTGCCGAAATTGTATACAATCCTTCTGCTACGACAGTTGGACAATCGCAATATTTATGGAAACTAGAACAGCCAGCGCATGCTGTTGCCAATGGTTATTTTATGGGCTGCATCAATCGAGTTGGTTCAGAAGCACCATGGAATCTAGGAAAATTCTATGGTACGTCATACTTTGTTAATCCACTAGGCGAAATTTTTGCAACCGCTTCGGAGGATAACGATGAATTGCTGATTGCTTCTTTTGATTTAGACTTAATTGAAACAGTAAGAAACAAATGGCAATTTTTTAGAGATAGAAGACCGGAGACTTATGATGCGATTACCGCATTGTGATTTTTAATAATTTAATTATACAATAAAAACAGTATGGCAATTCATTCAAACAAACTTTCTGCTACTCAGTACGAAAAAAACTTTTCGGATATTCATCCGCCATTTGAAACAAAAGATGCGGCTTTGGTAGAAGCCAATAGGTGCTTGTTTTGTTATGACGCGCCTTGCATGAAAAGTTGCCCCACTAGTATTGATGTGCCTAAGTTTATCAAGCAAATCACTACGGATAATATTAAAGGCAGTGCCCACACTATTTTCAGTTCAAATATTCTAGGAGCGGGTTGTAGTAAGGTATGTCCTGTTGAAAAATTATGTGAAGGAGCTTGTGTATACAACTTAATGGAGGAAGACCCTATTTCTATTGCAAAACTTCAACGGTATAGTACAGAAAAAGCCATTGCAAACAAATGGCCTTTATTTAGTCGAAAATCAAGTACAGGTAAAAAAGTAGCCATTATAGGCGCCGGGCCAGCTGGGTTGAGTTGTGCTCATGTATTGTCTCGCGAAGGGGTGGACGTTACTATTTATGAGAAAGAAAAAAAAGGCGGAGGTTTGATGACTTATGGTATTGCTGCTTATAAAGTAACTCCTCAATTTTGTAAAGAAGAAGTTGATTACATTCTGTCTATTGGGGGTATTGAAGTTTTGTATGAGCAAGAGCTTGGTAAAAATGTTAAATTAGAAGATTTACAAAAGAAATACGATGCAGTGTATATTGCCATTGGCGTAGGATTGGCTAGGCAATTAGATATACCGGGTGAAAATCTAGAAGGAGTAGTGGATGCAATCAATTTTATTTATACCATTCGTAATACTGAATTTGGAAAAGTTCCTGTTGGCGACAAGGTGGCTGTTATTGGAATGGGAATGACGGCTATTGACGCAGCTACACAAGCTAAAAGGCTAGGTGCTTCTGAGGTAACTATGTTATATAGACGAACTCAAGAAGAGATGCCCTGTACGGAAGTAGAATTAAACATAGCAAAATTAGACGGATGCGAAATTATTTGGTTGGCAGCTCCCAAAGAGGTATTAGGCACAGAAGGTAGAGTGACGTCATTGGTTGCAGAAAAAATGACACTAGGAGAACCTGATGCAAGTGGAAGGAGATCGCCCGTTTCTACAAGAGAAACATTCACAATAGAAGTAGACATGGTGATTAAAGCCGCTGGGCAAACTCCTTTTCAACAATTGGTTGAGCAAAATCATTTACAACATAAAAATGGAAAGATTCTGGTTGATGCCGCTGCTACTAATTTAGCAGGAGTATTTTCTGGAGGAGACTGTGTAAATGGTGGCAAGGAGGTAGTAGATGCTGTTCAGGCAGGTAAGGAAGGTGCTGTAGGGATAATCAAATTCTTATTCCCTCATTCAAAATAATTAATTTATTTAAGATATTTAAATCAACATACAATGGCAAACATCAGTTCTAATTTTCTCGGTATAAAATCTCCCAATCCTTTTTGGTTGGCCAGTGCACCACCTACCGATAAAAAAATAAATGTTCTTCGTGCGTTTGAAGCAGGTTGGGGTGGAGTTGTTTGGAAAACACTTGGCTCTCAAGTAAAAAATGTTTCTTCTAGATACTCTGCAGTTAATTATGGCGGACATAAAATAATGGGCTTCAATAACATTGAATTAATCAGTGATCGTCCATTAGATATTAATTTGAAGGAAATTAAAGAATGTATAAAGCTGTTTCCTGATAGAGCGATGATTGTTTCTCTAATGGCAGATAATAACAAAGAAAGTTGGCATGAGATTATTAAAAAAGTAGAAGATACAGGAGCGCATGGATTTGAGTTGAATTTTGGTTGTCCTCATGGTATGACTGAAAGAGGAATGGGAGCGGCAGTAGGTCAGGATCCTGAAATTGCAAAAATGGTGGTGGAATGGGTAATGGAAAAAGCAACTATTCCCGTAATTACAAAACTTACACCCAATGTGCATTCTGTAGTGCCTACAGGTATGGCTGTTGTAGAGGCAGGAACGAATGCGCTTTCTTTAATCAATACGATACAATCAGTTACTGGTGTGGATTTAGACACGTTGGTTCCTAATCCTTATGTAGCAGGTAAAAGTGTTTTTGGTGGATATTGTGGCCCTGCTGTTAAGCCTATTGCATTAAAAATGTTAACGACCATTGCGCAAAACGAGGTTACCAATAAAGTACCTGTTTCTGGTATTGGGGGGGTGAGTACATGGAATGATGCGGTTGAATTTATGTTGTTGGGTGCTAGCAATGTTCAAGTATGTACAGCGGCTATGAAACATGGCTTTAGAATTGTAGAAGACATGTGCGAAGGATTGAATAATTGGATGGATGAAAAAGGGTTTAAAACATTGGATGAGTTTATTGGAAAGTCTGTTAAAAACATTGTTCATTGGGAAGATCTAGATATTAATTATCATCACATTGCAAAAATCAACCAAGACAGTTGTATTCATTGTGGGTTGTGTTATATAGCTTGTGAGGATACTTCGCATCAATCAATTAATCTCGACTTTGGGAAGCCTTACAACACCTATTCAATTAAAGAAGAAGAATGCGTAGGTTGCAATTTATGTCAGCTTGTATGTCCTGTTTCAAATTGTATAACAATGGAAGAACATAGAGTAGCTCCTGAATCCATCAATTGGATTGAGTATCAAAAAAGGGGATTGCCATTAAATGATCATTAATTCTACAAAAATATTTTACGAATGTTAAAAATTAATGCTGCCAGATTACAAGCTCATTTCGAAGCAATGAGTCTTATTGGAAAAATGGGCGAAACAGGTACTTGTCGCCCTGCTCATTCTGATATTGAAAAGAACGCATTTGTGTTGGCTGCATCGTGGATGCAAGAGGCAGGTATGAAAACCAAAATAGACAATTTTGGAAATTTAATAGGTCGATTAGAAGGAAATGATCCAAGCCTTCCTGTGTTAATGATGGGCTCCCATTTAGATTCTCAGCCTTATGGAGGCAGGTTTGATGGAGTTGCTGGAGTACTTTGTGCGATTGAGGTGGTGATGACAATGAAAGAGAATCAAGTTCTTTCCAATAGATCAATAGAAATAGTTTCATTTGCCGATGAAGAGGGCTGGCGTTTTAATAAAGGTCTTTTTGGATCAAGAGGAATATTAGGAAAGTTAGAAGAAGGGGAGTTGGCTCGTGCAGATAAAGAGGGTATTACACGTGAGCAAGCGTTGAAAGATTTTGGATGTGACATTACAAAATTCAAAGAGTCGGAATATCCTGCAGGAAGTATCTATTGTTTTTTAGAACTTCATATAGAACAGGGTCCAGTATTAGACATTGCAGATAAATCAATCGGAATAGTAAGTGGTATTTCTGGTCCATTGTGGCTAACAGTAACGCTTAAAGGTCAGGCAGGACATACCGGTTCCGTTCCTATGCCTCTTAGAAAAGACGCTTTGTTGGGCGCCGCTGAAATTATTGTTGCGGTGAATGAAATTGCTACACAAGTAAAAGAAAATCCTACCGTAGGAACAGTTGCTACTATCAATGTGTTTCCTTCTAGTAGAAATATCATTGCAGAAGAAGTTCAATTTACAATAGACTTAAGAGACATTGATTTGGAAAGACGCCATCGTTATGAAAAACAGTTGATGGAAAAAATATCGTTGATTACTCAAAAAAATGGGTTGACTTTTTCTATTAGAGAAGATACCAATAGTGAACCAAGATACTGCGCAGATTGGATTAAGTCAATCATTCAAACCAATTGCGAAAATCTACATATTGAAGCTCCTGAATTAATGAGCGGTCCATTTCATGATGCCTTGGCACTTTCTTATGCCTGTGATTACGGCATGATCTTCGTTCGATGCAAAGACGGGATTAGTCACAATCCTCTAGAGTTTGCCTCTTATGAAGATCTTGCGATAGGAACACAAGTGATGTATGGAACGGTGTTGGATATACTTGATAAATAATTACATTTTCTATCTATTTTAATATTTCTTTCCATTAAGGTGCTTAGTCGTATTTCTAAGCACTTTTTTTATAATCGCCCTGTTGAATAGCAATTAGAGAAATTGTCATTTCAAAAAAAATGAGCGAACAATGTCTGATGCCCAATATCTCAGCTTGTTTTTTATATTTGAGCTCAATTAAAATAAGAATTAAATTATATCTTTAACTTACGAAGTAGGGGTTAAAACGGCCTGCTTTATTTTTATAGACAATAACTTAAAATCTGATATTTCATTCAATGAAAAAGCTTTCAATTGTCATTCCTGCATACAACGAAGGGCCTTCCATTCATTTGATTCTCAATAAAATAAAATCTGTAATACTCCTTAATAATATTGAAAAGGAAATTATAATCGTAAATGATGCTTCTAAAGACGATACAGAAAAGGCAATCCAGGAATTTATCAAGGATAATAATGAGTTAAATGTTCGTTATTATAAACATGAAACAAACAAAGGGAAAGGGGCGGCGTTGCATACGGGCATTTCAAAAGCCACCGGTGAGTATCTCATCATTCAAGACGCAGATCTTGAATACGATCCCAATGAATACAATGATTTATTAAAGCCTGTTGTTGCTGGTTTTGCTGATGTAGTATATGGGTCAAGATTCATGGGGGGTAATCCACATAGAATTCTCTTTTTTTGGCATACCATTGGGAATAGGTTTTTGACCCTGCTTTCCAATGTATTTACCAACCTTAACCTTACCGATATGGAAACATGTTATAAGCTATTCAAAACTGATATCATTCAGGGTATAGCATTAAAAGAGAATAGGTTTGGATTTGAACCAGAGGTTACTGCTAAAATCTCAAAAATTAAAAATATCAGAATATATGAAGTAGGGATTTCTTATTATGGTAGAACCTATGAAGAAGGTAAGAAAATAGGATGGAAGGATGGAGTAAGAGCAATTTATTGTATTTTAAAATATGCTTTTAAAAAGTAGCTTTATTGTAAAACTGCCTGAATAGCTTTCTCTAGTGAAAAATAAATTACAAGTAGATAATATGAATAAATTAAATACTGAAACTTCTTTTTTTTCTGTTGTTAAAAAGGAAAAGAATTTTATACTTTATTTTACTGTATTTTTCTTTCTGGTAGGTGCCCTCATTAATTATTGTTATCCATATATCGACAATACATCTGATACGGGTGGATATATAAGGTGGGCTCAGGAAAATAAGTATGGAGGTACACGACCATTGGGCTATTCGCATTTCATAGATTTTATTCATCAAATAAATGCTTCTTCTGCTTTTTTGTTTTGGTCACAATTATTTCTGTTTTTTATTTCATTGCTTATTAATTTCTATGTCGTTTTATTCGTTTTTGATATAAAATCAATAGGGTTAAAATGGACGTTGTTTATAAGTAATATTTTTTTTATCTCCGGTATTTACTCGGCTAACTTGGCCATGAGTGATAGTCTTTTTTTAGATTTGAGTATTTTGTTAATCTCAGCAGTGCTTCTTTTTATCAAAAGGCCCAATGCGGTTATTTTCATTTCTATTTTAATTTTGCTTTTATATAGTATTAAAATAAGGCCAATTGCGGCTGTGTATCCTGGTTCGTTAATTTTAGTTTTCTTTCTTTGTATTAAGAAAAAATATTTAAAATTTCTGGCCTCTGCGATATCAATTATTGTCATTCTGATTTATGTAAATTATGTAAAAAATAGAACCGAAGAAGATCAGGGGGCTAGAGTATTCTCTTCATTTGGCGGATGGCAACTTGCCAGCAACGCACTGCATGTGGTGCCTTATCTGAACTTAAACAATCCTATTATCGAAACTGATGACGAAGAGTTGCAGTTTGTTGATTCTTATGTAAGGCAGAGCTATCCTTATTTTAAACATAAGTATCCAAAAAGTAATGAAGTTTCATATGAGTTTATTTGGATAGACTCTTTGCCACTTCGCCCAGCTTTTTATACTTGGAGGAATAATAATAGACAATTGGGTTATTATCCAGCTTGGAATTACATGGGTGACATTTACAATAGATTTGGTACTGAAGTCATAAAAAAATATCCGAATCTTTTTTTGCGATATTATATACTCAACAATACCCAGCGCTTGATATTTCCTCCAAATGAAGTGTTTGATCATTTTGCAAATACTGGCTCGCCTGGCACTTATGAGAGAAATTGGTTTAATTGGTCTGAAAAAGAACCGATTCAACCTAGGCATGATGTTTTTAGGCGTTTGTTATATATAAATCAATATAGCTATCCTGTCTTATGGGTAGTATTTTTGTTGTCTCTTGCTTATTTTTTAATCTATATAAAGACTTGCTCAAGGTGTTTGTCTCCCATTTTATTCCATTCGTCAATATTTCTTATTTCATTTATTCTTTTTTATTCAATGGCTTCAGTTTTTGCAGCTCCTATAAATCTTCGTTTTCTTTTTCCGATAAGAGTAGCTATTATTGTTTTTTCTTTTTTAATGATTCACTTTTATCAACTAAAGAAATCGGTTAGTAAAAAATAGATTGAATTACCTTCATTTAAAGTAGGGGCACTAAATTTTCCTCAGACAAGCCAACTAATTATTAAATCGTTTAGGTTTAGGCAATTCGCTCAGATTGGTTGAATATAGAGCGTATAGTAGTTTTTTTAATATCAGGCAATTTGTTTTCAAGTTTGTTAGACAAATTATTTAGCCTTTTTTTTTGTTTTAAATTGCTAACTTAGTGTATTAAAATTGGTCATAAAATAGGTTTATTATCAAAGAGTTGATTCAATTCGAATATATAATGCCATTCAATGCTAAATAACATTATGAAGGTGAATTTGTTATCAGATAAAACAATGAACAATAATGTTATAGCTAATTATTCAAGACTTAAGTCATCTGTCTTTTTTATACCTTTTGGATTTTTGGTAGCAATTTTTTTATTTCTATATAGTCATGACGCTTTAAATATTGGCAATTATGTACTTATTCAACAAAAATGTTTCTTTTACATCAATTCAAACTTATCACAATTTCCCCAAACAATTTACAACCTCACGCAGTTAGGAGATGAATTGATTTTTTTATCACTCGTAAGTGTTTTTATATTAAATGCTCCCAAGGTGTGGGAGGCATTAATAGTGGGTTCGCTCATTTCTGCGTTGTTTTCCCTTTTACTAAAGAACTTATTTTTGGTTCCAAGGCCAGCTGCTGTGTTTGATCATAATAATTTTGTGATTATCGGAAAGGTATTGTCTGGCAATTCCAGTTTTCCTTCCGGACATTCAATTACAGTTTTCACCATTCTTACAGTTCTATTGTTTGCATTTATGCCGTTAAAGCTATCCAGTAAAATTGGTTGGTCTACATTCATATTCATTACAGGGACAATGTTGGTATTTTCGAGAGTAGGGGTAGGAGCTCATTATCCTTTGGATGTGATTGTTGGAAGTATTATCGGGTATATATGTGGGCTGATAGGTATTTTTGTTATACGGAAGTATCCCATTTCGAATTGGATTGATAGAAAAAAATACTATCCAATTTTTATATTTATTTTTCTGGTATGTTGTATTTTATTAGTCGATAGGATCATTCATGAAAACTTAGCTCTATATTATTTTTCATTGATTGGTTTAAGTCTTTCACTGTTTAAAATGATTGCTAGTTATGTTAAAAGGTGATGTAAAAGCGACTCATTTTGTTATATTGATGAGTCTCGTTAATTTCTTATTCTTTCATAGTCAATTTTACACTTTTGTTTTTAATGATGTCAATTATAAAAGCTTAAGCGGCTTTTCTATTATTATTAGTTTGATCATTCTGATGCTTGCTTTAAATTTCTTTGTTTTTTATCTGATTTTTTTTATGTCTCGTAGGGTGGGTAAATTTTTATTAATCTTATTTTTTATTCTTAACTCAATTGCAGTTTATTTCATCAATACTTACCATGTTATAATTGATGAAAGCATGATCGGGAATTTACTAAATACCAATTACGAGGAGTCGAGTAGTTTTTTTTCGTTTAAAATCTTCCTCTACATCTTACTATTGGGCGTCCTCCCCAGTATCTATATACTTAGAGTTAAAATAATAAAATCAACATTCAAGCAATTTCTAATTACGGCTTCTCTTACTTTCTTGTTTATTCTCACATTAGCATTTGCTAATGCTCCTCATTGGTTGTGGATAGACAAGAATTCAAAAAGATTAGGAGGCCTTGCCATGCCTTGGTCTTATTCTGTAAACACGTCCCTTTTCTATTTTCACAATTATAAAAAAAATGAAAAGGAAATTTTATTGCCCAATGCTTCTATAAAAGACAGTGTAAAATCTGTTGTAGTGCTTATTATAGGCGAATCTGCTCGAAAAGAAAATTTTTCTTTATATGGGTATTCTAAAAATACCAATCCGCTGCTGACTAATAGAAATAATTTATATCATTTCGATGCAACTTCTTCTGCCACGTATACAACAGCAGGGGTAAAATCTATTTTGGAGCACACCCAGACGAATGATTTGTATGAAATTTTGCCCAACTATTTATATCGTAATAATGTAGAGGTTATTTGGAAGTCTACCAACTGGGGTGAACCGCCGATTCATATAAATGATTACAAAAACAAAGACGCCTTATTGCAAAACTGCAAAGGCGAAACCTGTAATTATGACGAATTGCTTTTGAATGGCCTGAAAGAACAGATATTAGCCAGCAAAAAAAACAAAATATTGATTGTCTTACATACTAGTACAAGTCATGGGCCTGCATATAGTAAGAAATATCCACCTCAGTTTGAAGTATTCAAGCCAGTTTGCAATAGTGTTGATTTAGGAAATTGCTCTCAAACAGAGCTCATCAATGCATATGACAATACGATTGTGTATACAGACTATATTTTAAATAAAGTGATTGATGATTTGATACAATTAAAAGAATATAAAAGTACCATGATTTTTGTTTCAGATCATGGCGAATCTTTGGGAGAAAAAAATCTATATATGCATGGGCTTCCTATGAGCATTGCTCCTAAAGAACAGTATGAAATTCCTTTCATCGTATGGGTGTCGGACAGCTCAAAACTGCTAAAGCCGAATACATTATTGTCGCAACACAATGTATTTCACAGCGTTTTAAACTTTCTAAACATACAAAGTCCGATTTACGACGAGAAGATGAATATTTTCAAATAAAGAGGTCTAAAAATTTCCTTTGCTTCAGCATTTAAGTGGGTGTTGACAAACAAATCAAGCCTTGCTCGTTTCAATTCATCAACCTTAAACCTCTTAAACTTTAAACCTTTTAAACGCAAGAACTCCGCAATGCGGAGTTCTTGAATGGTTGGGTAGCATACTCGAAATAAAAAATGAGTACTGGTAATAATTGCGTTTGCAGAATTCCTGCCTATTAGACGAAGGAAAAGGCAAGGTTTATCATCTAATATAAAAGTTGAAGCCATTGTGTTTTTTGATAAACTTAATTCATTCGTATTATGATCCGATTCCCCCTTTTGTTATTACTCATTCCCACTCTGTCTTTTGCACAAAACAACACACAAAACATTCGGGGTGTTGTTACAGAAAAACTTTCTCAAATGCCTTTAGTTGGCGTAGCCATTCAAATTAGTTCTATACAAAAAGGAACTACAACTGACGATCTTGGAAAGTATACTATTTCAAACATCTCCCCAGATCGATATGATATAACAATTACTCACATTGGTTATAAAAGCATCTCAATTCCTAATGTGATTGTAACATCAGGTAAAGAAGTGATATTGGATATTGCGATGGAAGAAGAATTTGCTAAGCTTAATGAAGTTGTAATTAAAGCCAGGAATAAAGGTGGTACAATCAATAAATTGGCAAGTGTGAGTGCAAGGTCTTTTTCGATGGAGGAAGTCAATCGATATGCAGGTGGCAGAAGCGATCCAGCTCGTTTAGTAGCTAATTTTGCGGGGGTATCTGCACCAGATGACAGCAGAAATGATATTGTTATTCGCGGTAATTCGCCTGTAGGTGTTTTGTGGTGTATTGATGGAATGAATGTTACCAACCCCAACCATTTTGCTTCAGTAGGCACAACGGGGGGAGCGGTGAGTGCATTGAATACTAATTTATTAAAAAGTTCGGATTTTTTCACATCTGCTTTTCCTG
>CANJJU010000055.1 GCA_947474815.1 Chitinophagaceae bacterium
ATGCTCGAAATGATAAGAGTCGTTTTGGTATTGGCCTTGAATTAAGAGGGGTTCAATATGCTATTGATAAAAGTAAATTAACCGATGCCTTGGGTAGTGATCCTGTATTGGCAGGTTCTTCAAATAAATTCGCTATTGATGCGGGTGCAGGAGTATATTGGTCTAACAGAAAATTGAGTATAGGCGCAGCGGTTAGCCAATTGATAGAATCGAAATTACAATTTTCAAATGTGCCTGATGCTAAACTTGGCGGCAAATTATATCGTCATTACAACTTCACCGCTAATTACAAAATACAGACTGGAGATGATATCTATCTTATCCCTAATGCAATGGTTAGGTTAATTGAAAATTCTCCCAGTGAGTATGATCTAGGTATGAAAGTAGATTATCAAGATAAATTGTGGTGGGGCTTAAACTTCAGAGTGAATCAATTCTGGAGCATACAAGCAGGGGTAAAATTAAAGCAACGCTTACGAGCATGCTATTCATATGATTATTATGTAACTCCAATTAGTGTATTCGCGGCTGGTTCTAGTGCTCATGAAATTGGACTTCGATTTGATTTAAAAAAGAAATAGCGCATTTTTTCAACTAATTTATTATACTATCAATACTATTACTTATGTATATTTTTATTTCAAAACTTAAACAAATTCAAAAGGTCTATTTTTTATTGATTGCTTTTGGATTGTATGGAATGCATGCTGTTGCTCAAGTTCCTGCAAATGATGAACCATGTGGTGCTGTTGCATTAACTCCATCTTCAACGTGTAGTTACACACAAGCTACCAATGTAAATGCAACACAATCTTCAGGGATGAACAATGCTCAATGTGGAACACCCGTAACGGGAGATGTTTGGTTCAGTGTTGTAGTTCCTGCTGGTGTTACTACTTTAAGTTTTTCTACAGAAGCTGGAACCTTATACGATGGTGTTATGCAATTGTATCGTAGCAATGCTACTCCTGCAAGTTGCTCTAGTTTGACTCGAATTGGTGGTACATGTGCCGATGAAGTTCTTGCATCAATGCCTGCTGTAGTGGCAACCGGATTAACTCCCGGCTCTACTGTTTGGGTAAGATTCTGGAATTACGACGATGGATTATTTGTTACACCAGAGGGTACTTTCGGTATATGTGTTATCGCTGGACCTCCAAGTAATGATAATCCATGTAATGCTATTCCTTTAACTGTAGGACAAAATTGTAATAGTCAGATATTTTCAAATGCTGGTGCTACATTAACATCAGGCCCAACTGCACCCGGCTGTGCAAACTTGTCAGGTGGAGATGTTTGGTTTACTGCCGTAGTGCCTGCTGCTGGAGGTACATTGGTATTTGATACGCAAGAAGGAACACTTACCGATGGAGGTATGGCTATATATAGTGGAACATGCGGTAATTTAACGTTAATTGAATGTAATGATGATGGGGGTACTGGATTAATGCCCCAAATCATTAACTCTACCTTAACCCCTGGTAGTACTATATGGATAAGGGTATGGGAATACGGCAACAATAACAATGGAACTTTTGGAATTTGCGTGTCAAATCCACCACCCGCTCCTGCATGTTCTGGTAATGATCCAGCTGGGAATACTTGTGAAACAGCAACGCCTGTTTGTAATTTCAATGGATATTGTGGTAATACTTCAGATACCTACACTGCAGACTATTGGGATGAGTTATTAACTGCATTCGTAGATTGTAATGCAGGGTTGTCTATCGAAAATAATTCGTTTGTAACATTCGTAGCAACTTCAACGTCTGCTTCCTTTAATGTATGGGTAACAACCTCAACATTGGGTTATGGTATTCAGATGTTCTTTTTTGATGCCACTTGTGGATCACCAACTGTTACATGTCATGGCGGATATCAATTTGAACAAAGCATAGTTCCCCATTTAGCTACTGCAACGAATTTAATACCTGGTCATACTTATTATTTAATGTTTGATGGCAACGGGGGCGATGTATGCGATTATATTCTTGCTCCAGTTTCTGGGGTTAGTGTTTTATCTGTTACGCCTTCTGCTGCTTCTATTTGCCCAGGAGGAAGTGTTGATTTATCTGTTTCAGGTGGAGATGGAGTATACACTTGGACTGGTTCAGATATTGGATCTGTTTCAGGTGCAAATATTACAGTGAGTCCAACTACAACAACTACTTATACTGTTACTTCTACAAATACTGCAGGAAGTTGTCCTGTTAACCAAGATGTAATTGTAAGTGTAAATATCCCACCAGTGTTTACTGCTAGTGGAACAGACTTAAATTGCAGTACGGTTTGTGATGGTACAGCTTTTGTGAACAATCCTATCACTGGAACGGGCCCTTATATTTTTAGTTGGACTGATGGAACTAGTACTATTGGTTCTACTCAAACCATTTCAAATTTATGTGTAGGAACTTATGATGTAACAGTTACAGATGCGAACGGATGTACTAGTTCTACAGGTAGTACTACTCCTATTTCAGGGAATTGCTTTGATATACAATCTATTTTTGTAAACTCATGCTCTGCTCTCGAATATGATGAAGAAATGGTGTTTTTCCATGTTGGTGCTAATCCAATCAATACAAGTGCGATGACTGTAACTTGGCCAACATCTGCTTTGTCACCCAATGTTTGGCAAGGCTTAACAACCAATGCTGCATACATTGCAAGTGTGAATGCTACTATAACAGGTGGCGGGCAACTTTTGCCTTTGCCTGGTGATGGTATCTTGCCCGCGAATGCCAATGTTGTGTTGATTTCTGGAACACCTTCAACTTCGTCTATTGATTTTACTGGTTTGGCAGTGCCATTGTATGCACTTTTCCAAGCTACTGGAAATACTGCAGGACATTTTTCAAATAACAATGGAGCCAATAATGATCCATTGGTGATTAATTTTGGAGGAGGCTGTAGCCAAACTGCTACTTATGATCCTACCATTTTAGTTGGTACTGATGGTGCAGCGGTAAATTACTCATCTACGGGAGTACCTAGTTATGTTAATAATGGTTGCGTAATTCCAACTATTCAATCTTCAATTTCATCAGTTGTATTGGTGTCGCTCAATGCTCCAGCTGAACCAACATTTACTCAGCTCGCTGATATCTGTAACGGAGGAAGCTTTACATTACCCACTTCTTCAAATAATACGCCTACAGCTATTACTGGGTCATGGACGCCTCCCAATAATACATCAGCAACTACTTTATACACCTTTACGCCTACTACAGGATTGTGTGCAGATACAGCCTCTATGACTGTGACTGTCATTACACCTGCTGGTCCTATAGTGACTAGTCCGGTTGATTATTGTACCGGTGCTACTGTAGTACAGCCTCTTTCTGCTACAGGTACTGGGTTGTTGTGGTATACTGATCCTACTACTGGAATAGGTTCTCCAACTGCTCCAACTCTATCCACTCCGGTATTGACTGGAGTTACATACTATGTAACACAAACCATTGCTGGTTGCGAAAGTCCAAGAGTGCCTATTAATGTTACTGTATCTGCACCTAGCTTTAGTATTGATGCTGGTGCGCCACTGTATATTTCCCTAGGTGCTGCTAGCCAAGTCAATCCTACTTTGAGTGGAATTTCGAGTGGTCAATTGTCATCCATCTTATGGACTCCTCCAACTGGATTGAATGACCCAAGTATTTTGAATCCTACGATTACATTAAATGCAGATGGTACTTATACCTATGATGTAACCATTACCAATAGTATTGGTTGTACTGCCACTGATCAACTGGTAGTAAATGTTACTTCAGAATGTATACACATTAAAAATGCATTTACTCCTAATGGAGATGGCATCAATGAATTATGGGAAGTATACGATCAATACTCTTGCTTAAGAAACGTTAAAGTACATATCTATAATAGGTATGGTAGCAAAGTATATGAGTCTGATGATTATAGAAACAATTGGGATGGACGTTTTAAAGGGAAGCCACTTCCTGACGGAACGTACTATGCTGTGATTGAGTTTTATCAATTATCAGGAAAAGTATTTACTGCTCGAACAGACGTTACAATCTTAAGATAATTAATATTAAAATGTTAAACGCCTCTCAGTAATGAGAGGCGTTTTTGTATAACAATGAATGTAGAAGATATAAGAAATTACGCCCTCTCTTTTTCTGATGTAACGGAAGGATTTCCTTTTGGAGAATCGGTGTTGGTATTTAAAGTAAAAGGGAAAATATTTTTATTGATTCCGTTGGATGAACTTCAACTTCAATTTAATGTAAAATGCAATCCAGAAAAAGCCATTGAATTAAGAGAGGAATACCCAGAAAGTGTTTTACCCGGCTATCACATGAATAAAAAACATTGGAATACTATCATAGCAGACGGAAGACTAACCTCCAAACAATTGAAAGAACAGATAGAAAACTCCTATAGGCTGGTTAGAGGGGAAAAATAATTTTATTTAAAATTACTGCTTACTACCAATTCTTTGCTTCCAGGTGTATACACGTAAAAGCCTTCTCCTGATTTAGCGCCTAATTTTCCAGCGGTAACCATATTGGTTAAAAGAGGACAAGGGGCATATTTTGGATTACCAAAACCATCATGCAACACCTTTAAAATACTATGACAAACATCCAGGCCAATAAAATCAGCTAATTGAAGTGGTCCCATTGGGTGAGCCATTCCTAATTTCATTACGGTATCTATTTCTTCAACACCTGCAACACCTTCATATAGGCTATAAATTGCTTCGTTGATCATTGGCATTAGAATTCGGTTTGCAATAAAACCAGGGTAATCATTTACTGTACAAGGCGACTTTCCTAATTGTTTGCTTAGTTCGTTTATGATGGTTGTTACTTCTTTTGAAGTAGCATATCCATTAATGATTTCTACTAATTTCATGACCGGAACAGGATTCATGAAGTGCATTCCAATTACGAGTTCAGGTCTTTTAGTGGCTGCCGCTATTTTGGTAATTGAAATAGACGAAGTGTTGGTAGCAAGAATACATCCAGCTGGAGCAGCTGCATCCATTTGTTTAAAAATATCTAGTTTTAGATTCACATTTTCTGTGGCAGCTTCTACTACTAAATTGGCGGTGGCAACACCCGCAGCAATTGAATTATTGGTAATGATGTGTTGAAGCGTATTGTTTTTTTGTTCTTCTGTAAGTGTTCCTTTTGAAATTTGTCTATCTAGATTTTTAGCAATTGTAGCAACTGCTTTTTCTAGTTGTGTAGTATTAACATCAATCAAGGTTACGTTAAAGCCCGCTTGTGCAAATACGTGCGCAATGCCATTTCCCATGGTGCCAGCGCCAATAACACTTACATTTTTTATACTCATTTTATCTTTATTTATTTCTATTGCTTTAATGTAAAGCTGATCATTCATTTAAAAAAATCAGAGATTATTTAAATGCATTCAATCCTGTAACATCCATTCCTGTAATAAGAAGATGAATATCATGTGTTCCTTCATAAGTGATCACACTTTCTAGATTCATCATATGGCGCATAACGGGGTATTCGCCTGTGATGCCCATTCCGCCAAGCATTTGGCGCGCGTCTCTACAAATATTAGTGGCCACTTCACATGCATTTCTTTTTGCCATGCTCACTTGTCCAGGTGTAACTTTTCCTTCATTCATCAACACTCCCAAGCGCCAATTGAGTAATTGAGCTTTGGTGATTTCGGTTACCATTTCGGCTAATTTCTTTTGTTGTAATTGAAATCCTCCAATTGGTCTGCCAAATTGAACGCGCTCTTTACTATAATTTAATGCAATGTCATAACAATCCATGGCTGCTCCAATGGCGCCCCAAGCAATACCAAATCTTGCTTTGGTTAAACAGCCCAAAGGTCCTTTCAGGCCTTTCACATTTGGTAAAATATTTTCTTTAGGAACTTTTACATTATCAAAAACCAATTCGCCTGTGGCACTTGCACGAAGACTCCATTTACCATGAGTAGTAGGGGTACTGAATCCTTCCATTCCTCTTTCTACAATTACCCCTTGTATTTCATCTTGTTCATTTCTTGCCCACACTACAGCCACTTGTGCAAAGGGAGCATTGCTGATCCACATTTTAGCACCATTCAAAATCACATGGTCGCCTGCATCTTTTATATTGGTAAGCATGCTGCTAGGATCACTTCCGTGATCGGGTTCCGTTAAACCAAAACAACCCAACCATTCTCCACTCGCTAGTTTGGGTAAGTATTTATTTCGCTGTGCTTCATTGCCATACTGATATATAGGAAACATTACTAAACTACCTTGAACAGAAGCAGTAGAACGAACGCCGCTGTCACCTCTTTCTAATTCCTGCATCATCAAACCATAAGAAATATAATCTAGTCCACCACCGCCGTATTGTTCAGGTACTGTGGGTCCAAAGCACCCCAATTCACCCATTTGTTTTACAATTTGTTGAGGGAATTCTGCTTTTTGAGCATACTCTTCAATAATGGGAGAGATTTCTTTTTTCACATAATTTCTTACGCTTTCACGAATAAGCTTGTGTTCCTCAGTGAGCAACTCATCAACATTAAAATAATCGGGAGATTGAAAATTGTCTGTTTTCGCAGCCATATTTTTTGTTTGAAATGGTTATAATTAGTATGAAAAATGGTTTAAATTATCCCATTTTATTGTTCGCAAATATACAAGTCATTTGTGGCTTTGGGGTACATTTTCGATGAATATTTATTGCAGATTAGGACCTTTGGGAAGGTTTTTTAAACTAATTTTAATTAACTAAGTCAAAAGTTAAACAAATTCATATGCAGAGATTTTCAGTATTGGTCTTTATTGTTTTTCTGTTTGCAAGCTGCAAAAAATCCCCCCTCAATCCCGTAACTCCAGCTGAATCGTATTACTATCCTCCATTAACAGGTGACACATGGGATACAAAATCGGCTGCCTCTCTAAATTGGGATGAAACAAAACTGCAAGAAGCATTTGATTACGCAGGCACGAAAAACACCTATGGATTGGTGTTGCTTCAAAATGGCAGAATCGTAAAAGAACAATATTGGAACAATTGGACAAAAGATTCACGTTATTATCTTGCCTCTGCGGGTAAAAGTGTGGTTGCCTTTTTAATGGGAATAGCACAGGAGGATGGGATAGTTGACATTAATAATAAAACTTCCCAATATTTAGGAATCGGCTGGACGAGCTTGCCGTTAATCGATGAAAATAATATTACCCTCAGACATAATTTAACCATGACCACCGGATTGGATGATGGGGTAGCAGATCCCGACTGTGAAGATCCTGCTTGTTTGGTCTACAAAGCACCTGCCGGCTCTAGATGGGCTTATCACAATGCGCCCTATAGATTACTTCAGGATGTATTAGCCAATGCAAGTGGACTTAGTTTTAATAACTATAGCACTCAACACTTATTCACTCCAACTGGAATGACACAAAGTGTGTGGTTTAATAATGTGATGTATTGTACCACCAGAGAGGCTGCTCGTTTTGGCTCATTGATTCTTAAAAAAGGCAACTGGAATGGCAATCAATTATTGTCTGATACCAATTATTTTAATGCAATGGTCAACAGCTCCCAAAGCCTGAATAATGCTTATGGATATTTGTGGTGGTTGAATGGGAAATCTAATTTTATGGTACCCACTTCGCAGATTGTTTTCCCAGGTTACATGGCCCCCGATGCCCCAGCAGACATGCTTATGGCATTGGGAAAAGATGACAAAAAAATATATGTTGTTCCTTCTTTGAATATTGTGTTGGTAAGACTCGGAGATGCTGCAGGTTCGGTTACCCTTGGCCCTTCTAGCTTTGACAATGAGTTCTGGAGCAGATTAAAACTTGCCATTCATTATTAATTTTTGAATCAATATGTCTTATTCATATCTAGCATTAGGGGATAGTTATACGATTGGAGAGTTGGTGCCTATTTTCGATAGCTTTCCTTATCAAGCCGTTCAATTGCTTCGTAAAAAATACAATGTAGAAATTTTGGCTCCTGAAATAGTAGCAAAAACGGGCTGGACTACCGATGAATTATTATCCGCGATTGATACAACTAAATTTCTGTCCTCTTATGACTTCGTTACTTTATTAATTGGCGTCAATAATCAATATAGAGGAAGAAGTGTAGAAAATTATAAGCTTGAGTTTGAACAGTTGTTGCAAAAAGCCATTCGTTTTGCAAAGGGGATAAGTAAAAATGTTTTCGTACTAAGTATTCCTGATTGGGGGGCAACTCCTTTTGCAGAAGGAAAAGAAATCACCCAAATAGCCACAGAAATAGACTCATACAATCTTGCTTGTATGCAAATTACACTTCATCATCAATGCCAGTATATTGAAATTACTCGTTCTCAACGAGCAGATGGAATGGATACTGTATTTCTTGCAAGTGATTTATTGCATCCTTCCGGAAAAGAGTATGCAAAATGGGCGGAACTTTTTGCTCGTATTCTTAATGAAGTAATTCACGACAAAGCTTAAAGAACAAGCGTTCTCTTGCTTACTTATTTTTCTTAAATCTATTGGCAATTACTTCTAATTGCTCATCAGTCATTTTTGAAGTCTTTTTTAATAATTGACAAAAGGCAGCTACTTCATCCTCCGCTGCGGGACAGCCCATGTTTTCTCCTGGAGTGCTGAGTGGCTCTCCTTCTTTGCGTATAAAGCTATCACCCAGTAATTTTCCCTCTTTATCTAAAATTAACCAAAACGGCAATCCTGCTTTGTCTCCGTTATATTTTTTTCTAACAAGATCAGCTCCTACATTTTCTAGTTGCTTATTTTCTTTTGATTCGTCTACAGTTAAATGAGTTATTACATAATTGGCATCAAAAAAATTACTGCAAGTTTCGTCATGAATAGCCGCATCCATTTTCTTGCACCAACCACACCAGCTAGCATGAAAAATTACGATTACATTTTTCTTTTCCTTTGCAGCTTTTTTATATGCTTCAGCTAATATTTTTCCTGAAGCAGGAGCTGCTTGCCCAAATGAATTATTGCTAGTGGCAATAAGTAAAATGAATAGGAGTAACGTTGCGAAGTATTTTTTCATAATAGTAAGTGAATTAAGGGTTTCTTTTTTTATTCATTTATTGAATCTAAATAAGTTTTCATTTCATTTCTGTATTCTTCAGCAGCCATGCTGGCTTGTGCTGCAAAATCAATTCCGTTTCCTGCGTAGATAATCGCCCTAGATGCGTTCACCAGTAGTCCGCATTCTTTATTCAGGCCAGCTTGTGCAACATCTTTTAAGTTTCCTCCTTGTGCTCCAATACCAGGGACTAATAAAAAATGGTTAGGCAATATCTTTCTGATACTTTTAAACTCTTCCGATTTCGTGGCGCCAACAACAAACATTACATTATTTTCATTACCCCATTTACTAGCTGTTTGTAACACTTGTTCATATAGGAAATTTGCTTTCTCATTTTTTATTGTAAGCATTTCAAAATCTTTTGAACCTTCGTTGCTAGTCAATCCTAATATAATGGTCCATTTATTTTCGTATTCCAAAAAAGGGCGAATGCTATCTTCGCCCATATAGGGTGCAACCGTAATGGCATCAAATGGCAATGTTTCAAAAAACGCTTTTGCATAGTAAGAAGAAGTATTGCCAATATCTGCTCTCTTTGCATCTGCAATTTTGAAATGGGTAGAAGGTATATAATGTAGTGTTTGCTCCATTATGTCCCATCCTTTAGAACCCAATGCTTCATAAAAAGCGGTATTTATTTTATAGCTAACACACAGGTCTTTTGTAGCATCAATGATTGCTTTGTTAAATTGTAGAATTGCATCTGGCTGACTTCTTAGGTGTTCGGGAATTTTATTGATATCGGTATCAAGTCCTATGCAAAGAAAACTTTTCTTTGTTTTTATTTGATGCACCAATTCCTGACGGGTCATAGTAATTTATTTTTTTATTTTCTCCAGCATTATATTTTCAATATGCTCGCTGTTCCATATTTCACTTATGTTTTCTATTTGCATTATTTCATCCATAATGGATTGCTGTGCGTTGCCTTTTTCTAATGCTTCACTATATCTTATGTTTGGAGAAAAGGTTACCATGCTGTATGCCGGGGTCCATTTGTTTGGATACTTTGCACTGAATTGGGCCTCAATTTTCTTTTGTAATAGAAAAGTGGTATCCGCTACTTTATCTCTCATTTCCACAAAATTATTGAGCGCCAGTGTGGCAATGGCATCGCCATCAGGTTTTCTTAATGTTTGGTATTCTTGTAGAATAGTGTTCCAATTGTGCCCATGTTGTGTAATCAATTGATTGAGTACTGAGCAATCCTCAAATCCGCAATTCATTCCTTGTCCAAAAAATGGAACAATGGCATGAGCTGCATCTCCAATCAATGCAAACTTATCTTCTCTGATCCAAGGGAAACATTTTACAGTAACCAGTGATGCCGTAGCGTTGTTAAAAAAATCTTCTTCCAATGTGGGCATTAATTTGGCAGCATCAGAAAAGGTAGTATTAAAAAAGGAGCGTACTTTTTCTTTGCTATTTAAAGAAGCAAAAGAAGGGTCGCCTTCAAATGGAAAAAATAGAGTGCAAGTAAAGCTCCCATCCATATTTGGTAGTGCAATTAGCATGTAGTTTCCTCTTGGCCAAATGTGTAAAGCATTTTTTTCCATTAAGAATTCCCCATTTGCTCCTGATGGAATAGTTAGTTCTTTGTATCCGAAATCAATATAATATTGTTGATATTGGAATCGGTCATGTTGCATTTGATGTGTAAGTCTGGCTGCAGAAAAGGCGCCATCGCTTCCAAAAATCAGGTCTTGTTTTATTGCATGTGGTTGATTTCTTTCAGTATTTGTAAAATGAATTTCGTTTTTACTCCAATCAATATTGTCACACCTTTCATTAAAGCATATTTCTACCTGATGTTTTTCTGCCAAATTCATCAATGTCCGATTGAGGTCGCCTCTTGAAACTGAATTGATGAATTGTCCGTCTTTTCCATATGCTTGGTAAACTAGTTTCCCATCTGCAAGATGCATTTGCCTGCCATGCATGGGTATCGAAATTTTTCTAATTTCATCCATGATGCCCACTTCTTCTAAAGCCTTGATGCCTCTATCGCTTAAGGCCAAGTTGATTGATCGTCCGGCACTGATTGCTGCTTTTCTCATGTCGGGCCTACGCTCATACACTTTCACTTTGTATCCTTGTTTAGAAAGATAGATTGATAGCAATGAGCCTACTAAACCTGCGCCAATGATTGTTACTTCTTTTTGCATATTACTTGCTACAATAGGTTTTAATAATTTCTCCGAAAAGATATACGTCTTCAAATCGATTATATAAAGGGACAGGGGCCACTCTTATTACATTTGGTTCGCGCCAATCTGCTATTACTCCTTCTTTAATTAGTTCATCAAATATTTTTTTCCCGTCTTTATGCATGAGTATTGAGATCTGACATCCTCGTTCACTTTCTTTTTCTGGTGTAATGATTTCAATAATTTTTTCTGTAGTGGTGTTATTTATTTCATTTAAAATAAACAACAAAAAAGCACTGAGCGATTTTCCTTTTTTAACCAAATGATGTATTCCTGCTTCTTTAAATATATCGAGTGATGCTTTGTGAGCCGACATACTTAATACAGGCGCATTGCTTAATTGCCATCCTTCGGCTGTTTGAATAGGATGAAAATCTTTATCCATCTTAAAACGATTCTCTTTATCATGTCCCCACCAGCCAGCAAGTCTTGGAATCGTGTCGTTTGAAATATGCTTTTGATGAATAAAGGCTCCTGCCACTCCGCCGGGCCCACTATTTAAATATTTATAGGAACACCAACAAGCAAAATCAACTTGCCAATCATGCAATTCAAGCAAAACATTTCCTGTGGCATGTGCTAAATCAAAACCACAGATAGCGCCAACTTCATGTGCGGTTTTGCAAATCTTTTGCATGTCAAATACTTGCCCACTATAATAATTTACTCCTCCAAAAATCACCAAGGCGGTTTCGTTTCCATGTATTCGGATTGCTTCAAGAATATCCGCTGTTTCAATATACGCAGATCCTTCTTTGGGGCCCACTTCAATAATAACATCTGCTGGATTTAATCCATGTAAAATTGCTTGTGATTGAAAAGCATATTGATCAGAAGGAAAGGCTTTTGCTTCGCAAATTATTTTATATCGTTGTTTGGTAGGCCTATAAAAACTTATCATCAATAAGTGTAGATTCACTGTCAGTTGATTCATTACAACAATTTCTTCAGGAAGTGCTCCAACGATTTCGGAAAGTATTTCAGGAAATATTTCATGATAACTTACCCAAGGTGTTCGCGCGTGAAAGTGTCCTTCTACTCCGTAATTTGCCCAATCTTCCAATTCGTTCAACACATAATCTTGGGTTGTTTTTGGTTGCAATCCTAAAGAATTTCCGGTGAAATAGATACTTTCTTTTCCATTCACTAAAGGGATATAAAACCGATCTCTAAAATGTTTGAGTGGATCTTGTTCATCTAATTGTTTGGCGAATGCCAGTGTATTTTCAAATGTTGATGATTCCATGTGTCAATTTAAATAACTGCAATTACTTTTAATTCAATTCCGATAGGAGTGGGAAGGCTTTTTACTTCTACTGTTGTCCTGCATGCTTCAACTCCCTGAAAATATTCTCCATAAATTTTATTATAAATAGGAAAGTCTGCTTTCATATTCGTTAAGAATACGGTTACATCTACTATTTTATCCCAGCTGCTTCCTGAAGCTTCTAGCACAGCTTTTACATTGGCAAATACAGAGTGGCATTCTGCTGCTATATCATATTTGATAATATTGCCTGATGCATCAAGTTCTAATCCTGGTATCTTATTGTCTGCTGCATTGCGGCTACCTATCCCCGATAAAAATAATAGATTTCCAACTTTTCTAGCATGAGGATACGCGCCTAGAGGGGAAGCGGCTAGAGTTGTCTTGATGACATCGCTTTTGGAATCTTGATTATGGGTGGTTTTATTCATAAATTATTTTTTTATAAATACAAAGCAAGGGATCAATGCAATGCTAATATTGAATAGAAACATTTTTTGCTTCTGTAAAAAATCGCATAGCTTCCCATCCACCTTCTCTTCCAACGCCACTATTTTTGATGCCACCGAAAGGAGTACGCAAGTCTCTTTGTAGCCAGCAATTTATCCAAACGATTCCGCTTTCAATTTTATTAGCCAGCATCGTTGCATTAGAAATGTCTTTTGTCCAAATACTTGCTGCCAAGCCATAATCACTTGCGTTGGACAATTCAATTGCTTCCTCCAAAGAATGAAAGGGCTGTAATGTAACAACGGGTCCAAAAATTTCTTCTGTATTGGTTTTGCAAAGGGGACCTAAATTTTCAACGATGGTAGGCTCTATGAAAAAACCGTTTTCGCATCTGCCTGATGGTCTGAATGCTTTTCCACCAATGAGAATATTGCCCCCTTCATTTTTTGCTACTTCAATGCAATTCATTATTTTTTCAAAATGAACTTTACTTACAATGGCCCCTTGTTTGGATGATTCTTGTAATGGATCTCCAATAGTTAATCTTTTTGCTCGCTCTACAAATTCATTTTTAAATTTTTCATATACAGAAGCTTCTATTAATATTCTACTTCCGCACAAACATATTTGTCCTTGATTGCCGAAAGAAGAGCGAATGGTATTGAACATCATTTTGTCCCAATCGCAATCAGCAAAGATGACTGTTGGATTTTTACCTCCTAGTTCAAGTGATAGTTTTTTAAACATCGGTGCTGCTATTGAAGCGATTTTTTCGCCCGCTCTTGTGCTACCTGTAAATGAAATTGCTTTAATGGCAGGATGCTTCACTATTGCTTCTCCACAGGTTTGTCCTTCGCCATGCACTATATTTAATACTCCATCTGGAAGTCCTGCTTCTTTGCATATTTTAGCTAATAAGTAAGCGCTTACGGGGGTTACTTCAGATGGTTTTGCAATAACACAATTTCCTGCAGCCAATGCTGGAGCTATTTTCCAAGTAAATAAATACAAGGGTAAATTCCAAGGAGAGATACAGCCTACAATGCCAATCGGTTGACGCAGTGTATAATTAATAATATTGTTTTCATTAGAATGACTCTCGGATGCAAACTGCATAGCAGCCGTTGCAAAAAACCTGAAATTAGAAGAGGCTCTTGGAATATCTACTTCTTTGCTCAGCCAAAGCGGTTTTCCATTGTCATTTGTTTCTGCTAAGGCAAGGATATCTAGATTTACTTCTATTAATTCTGCTATTTTATTTAATACCTTAAATCGTTTTTCTGTGGAAGTGGTTGACCAATCTGGGAAAGCTTTTTTTGCTGCAACGACAGCTTCCTCAATGTCTTTTTCATTGCTATTCGGAATCTCGCCATATTGATCACCTGTAGCAGGATTGATATTGGGTAAAAAATTATTACTAATCGGCTTTTTAAAACGGCCGCCTATAAAATTTTCTAGTTGAAAAGGGATGTCCAATTGCATGCGTTAAAGGTAAATAATTTTCTGGCTAGGTTGCTTTAGATTTGAATGAAATAAATAATAAAATAGGTGGTTATTTTGAAAAAAAAATTACCTTCCCTCTCTAAAATCAATATTTATGTCAATTGCTGCTCCATTCAACCTGAAAAAATGGATTGATGAACACCGAGATTTATTGAAACCGCCCGTTGGGAATCAGTGTATTTATAAAGATGCAAAGAATTTTATCGTGATGGTCGTTGGCGGTCCAAATGCTCGAAAGGATTATCATTATAACGAAAGCGAGGAGTTGTATTATCAATTAGAAGGAAATATTGTAGTAAAGATTATAGATGAAAATGGCGAACCCCGAGATATCCCGATCAATGAAGGCGATTTGTTTTTATTGCCTCCCAAAACACCTCATTCTCCTCAGCGTGGGCCAGGTACGGTGGGCTTA
>CANJJU010000056.1 GCA_947474815.1 Chitinophagaceae bacterium
AAAGGATAAGCCTCTAATAAGAAACTACATTTATTGTCCTCCCTTGCAAATAGATTGCACAAGTATTTAATCTGTTCCGTAGAAAAACATTTTATTAAAAATTCATCATGTGCCGCAACAATCATTTTTTCTTCGTCAATCATCAGTTTCATGTTTGCTTCTAACTGATCTACATCCTGCTGATTGGCAATAATCTTGCATAAATTACCCAACACACTAGAATCTAAAGCCATAACCAACGTATCGGATGGGTGTAGGTGTAAAGTATCAAGCATTGAATAATCGATGTCGATGGAAACGATTTCGGTTGTAATGGAATCGTTGATTAGATAGGTACTATGCCGGCCGAAGCTATCTGTAAACGATTGAAGCTTGATTATTTCCGCTACAATTGACTGATCATTTTGTTTAATTGAATCCAGAAGGATGGGCTTTATTGCAACTGCTGTATCGTTTGATATAACAGGGATTTCTTTGATTGTGATTATTTGTCTTCTAATTAAAGTCGTATTGGTAGCAGCTGCTAGCACTTTGGAAAATTCATCGGTATTTGTTTCATATATAATTTTTGAACTGCCTGCGTCTTCTTTTTGCTGAATAATTTCAGCTGTCTGAAGATTAAGCAACGCTAGCTTTTCGTCAGCGTTTTGTTGAATCATAAAACCTAGATCATTCCCATTAATTGAAATAAGGAAAGTTATGGGAGGATGCTGATTTTTTGGAAAACCAATAACGAGTTGATAATCCCCCACCGTTAACATAGGAATGATGACATATCCAGCATCAGTGGAACTGAGGATTTGATTATTTAATTTTATATAAAATGGCTGTTTTTTTTCTGTTTGTATATAAACAAAATGATTGGACTGCCCTTTTGAATAAAAAGACAGCACTAGAAAAACCAACAGAATGCGCAAAAATTTCATCTATATGAATTGCATTTAATTCAAAGCTACTTAATATGGCCGATTTACCATTTATAAAAAATTATGATAAGTTTCACGAATACCCTTCTATTTTTACAACTTATAAAACAAACATATGAAGCAACTATTCTTATTATTTGCCTTAGCCATTGCCTTTTCAAGTAAAGCTCAATTTGCCGAGGAACCTCAAGACACCTCATGGAAGAAAATATTCAGAGGAAGTTCACCAAAAATTAACAGCATCGTACATACCAAGTTGGATGTTAGATTTGACTATGAAAAATCTTATTTGTTAGGAAAAGAGTGGCTAACCTTACAACCAACATTTTATCCCACAGATTCATTGTTGCTAGATGCAAAGGGAATGGATATAAAGGAATTGTCTATTATTAAGGGGGCAACAAAAAAACCGTTAAAATATTCATACGATGGACTTCAAATAAATGTGAAGCTAGATAGAACGTATACTAAAAACGAAAAATACACACTCTACTTTGACTATATAAGCAAGCCTAATGAATTAAAAACGACCGGAAGCGCAGCTATTTCAGATGCCAAGGGCCTGTATTTTATTAATCCAAAAGGAACTGTAAAAAACAAACCAACCCAAATCTGGACACAAGGTGAAACAGAATCAAATAGTGCCTGGATGATCACCATTGATAAGCCAAATCAGAAATCAACAGAAGAAATTACTATGACAGTTCCTGATAAGTACGTTACACTTAGTAATGGACTTCTTAAAAGTCAGAAGAAAAATAATGATGGCACCAGAACTGATTATTGGAAAATGGATTTGCCTCATGCGCCTTATTTATTTTTTATGGGTGTAGGAGAATATACCATTACTAAAGACACTTACAAAGGAAAGGAAGTAAACTATTATGTAGAGAAAGCATACCAGCCTTATGCTAGAGGAATCTTTGGGCTCACTCCAGAAATGATGGGTTTCTATTCTAAAAAATTGGGCGTAGAATTTCCTTGGGCTAAATATTCTCAAATTGTAGGAAGAGATTTTGTAAGCGGAGCAATGGAAAATACTACTGCTACCCTTCATCAGGAAAGCGCCTATCAAAATGCGCGTGAGCTTACCGATGGGAACGATTGGGAAGAAACCATTGCGCATGAATTATTTCATCAATGGTTTGGCGACTTGGTAACAGCAGAAAACTGGAATAACATCACCGTTAATGAGAGTTTTGCAAATTATGGTGAATACCTATGGGATGAATATGAACACGGCAAAGACTTTGCAGATGCGCACAATTTTGAAGACATGCAAGGGTACATCGCTAGTGGTGGAGAGAAAAAAGACTTGGTGAGAAATTATTATTCAAACAAAGAAGATGTATTTGATGGAGTAAGTTATAATAAAGGTGGTCGCATACTACACATGCTAAGAAATTATGTAGGAGATGATGCCTTCTTTGCAGCATTAAATAACTATTTAACTACTAATAAATTTAAAACGGGGGAAGCTGCTCAATTGCGCTTGGCATTTGAGGAAGTAACCGGAAAAGATATGAATTGGTTTTGGAATCAATGGTATTACGGAAGTGGGCACCCGAAATTAAAAATCAGTTATAATTACGATAAAACAGCCTCAGCTGCTGTAATCATTGAGCAAACTCAAAAAACAGGAAAGATCTTTACACTTCCAATAGCAGTGGACGTATATGTAAATGGAAATAAAACCAGATACAATGTGAATGTTAGCAATCAAATAGATACTTTTTATTTTGCAACTACACAAAAGCCAGAGTGGATCAGTGTAGATGCTGATAAAATTCTACTAGCTGAGAAAACAGACAGCAAATCAAAAGAAAACTTCTTGGCACAATGGAAATATGGAAAAAATTATATTGATAGAAAAGAAGCGCTTGATTATTTTTCTAAGAATAGCATGGACGAATTGATTCAAGGACTAAACGATCCTTTTTATAAACTAAAAATTAGCACCATACAAAAATTAGGGGGCGTTGCTTTTAAAAACAATCAAAGCGTAACCGATCAAATTGAACAGATAGCCAAAACAGCTAACGATAAAAAAGTAAAAGCTACTGCGATTGCTTATTTGGTAAAAAATGGAGATAAAAAATATCAACCTATCTATGAGGTAGCGGTAAATGACTCTTCTTATTCAGTTGCAGGAGCAGCATTAAAGGGATTAACAGCATTGAATCCTGAGAATGCCTATACACTTGCTAAAAAGTATTGCGCTGATGCTAAAGGAACCTTGGGAGAAGAAGTAAACAGAGTTTTAATTGCCAATGGTACAGAGGCAGATTTTGATTTTATTTCAAAAAGCTACAGCGACGCTCCTTTGGGTCAGGAAAAAATTGGAATGACAAATAAGTTCATCGAGTATCTGTTGAAAATAAATGACATTGCAAAAATTAAAACAGGAATTGATAACATTGCAACGGTTAGAAATATGATTCCTGAACAATACAGAAGCTATGTTGACAATAGTTTTAAAGGAGGGCTAGACAAATTAATACAAGCAAAAGGAAAAGAAATCGAAGACTATATATACGAGGCTTTTAAATAAGTTTCAAAGGGTTAAAAGGTTTCAGAGGGTTTGAAGGAAGCACAAAGGTGTTTTTTTCAAACCTTTTTTTATGCCTCTTTAATGATACATTTGAGATATCATTATATCAAGTTCGATTTTTTTGACTTTCACTAGCGATATGCCGACTTTCTTTTAGCTTGTATTATATTAGCAAGTAATAAAATCTATTTTTTACGTTCATAAACAATGTCGTAATAATTACCAACTGCAGTACTTTCAATAAATTTATTACGTGATAATTCCCGAAATCCATATAAGCTTAGAAATTCATTAATGTCTTTCAATTGACAACATCCTTTATATGATTCAAAGTCTGGAACTTCAGTCTTTATAAATTTAAAATTATGCAATATTGATGCTGCACCTTTTAATACCCTCAATTCAGATCCTTGGGTATCCATTATTAGCGTATCATAATCAGTAATATTAATTGCTTCCCTTTTCAAAAAAGAAGAAAGGGTGATACTTTGCAGAGAAATTTTCTTCTCGTAAGAAACATCTGGCCAAATATTTTTGTGGAGGTTAAAATCCAAAATAGACGAAGAAGCGCCATTATTATTAGCAATATTGAATGAGAAAGTCCCATCATCAATATCTGTAATCAACTCCTGAAATGCAATTTGCTTTGAAAAGCCAACTAAATTATCTTGAAGAATTTTAAAAATTTCGGGAATCGGTTCTACCCAAAGCACTGGAAGGTTATTATTATAATATAAATCTCGTTCTTGACCTATGTTTGCTCCAATATGGATAATCCCTTTGGCTTTTTTAAGGAATCGATCCGGATCATTTATTTTTAAAATAGCTAGGATTCTTTTTGCAATAGCTTTTAAATATAATTTATTGACAACTCCCATCTTCTTTTATACTTTAATAATTGTATAATTATATTAAATAGGAATCAACTATTTAACACAATGAGCAAATTTAATGTAACCTTTTCTACCAACTTCCACTGGCGCCACCTCCACCGAAGCTTCCACCACCAAATCCTCCAAATCCACCACTTCTACTTCCTCCACCTGATCCACCGAATCCTCCGCCCAAAAACATGGCTCCGCCTAATCCGCCATATCCCCTTCTACTCATAAACGAACCGCCTCCACCGCCACCTGAGGAGAGTGCTAGAATAATTACAATAACAATAATCATCATTACCATTTTAGTACCAGAAGCACCGCGATCTTTTTTTCTTGGAGAAGAATATTCTCCTTTCAGGGCTTTAATAATTGCATTTGTACCTTCATCGATTCCACGATAAAAATCATTCCCTTTGAAGTTAGGCTTTACGACATCCTCAATAATGTGTTTGGCTGTAATATCTGGCAACGCACCCTCTACACCATAGCCGGTAGAAATATTTATTTTCCTATCGTTGATTGAAATAATAAAAACGACTCCATTGTTATACTCTTTCCCTCCTATGCCCCATGCACGGCCCAGCTTAAGAGCATAATCGCTGATGTCTGCTCCGTCAAGGGTAGAAACAATTACCACGGCTATTTGAGTAGAGGTACTATCGTCAAACGCTACAAGTTTTTTTTCTATCGCATTAACTTGATCAGAGGTAAGGGTATTTGTATAATCGTTAACTAATGTAGGCGGACTTGGACGGCTAGGAATATTTTGTGTTACTCCCATTTTAACAAAAGAGACTAACAACAATAAACAGGTGATTGATTTTTTGAATTTCATGTACACAAGCAAATTTATTTTCCAAACACAATATCATCAGGCAACTCGTTTTTATCTTCTAGCGAATTGTATGGAAATTTATCTATCAGCACATTGCCTACTTCGGCAACACACTTAATGATACCATCAGCAATACTATTCTCTTTAAACAATTGAATCATTTGAGAAACTTGACGATTCCAGAAATCAGAGCCTACTTGTTGGTGAATGCCTTCATCACCGAAAAGTGCAACTTCTTTATCTTTTAGGGCTATATACAACAAAACAGCATTACGCTGTTTTGTTTGATGCATCTGCATCTTAATAAATATCTCCGATGCTCTTTCAATTGTAGACACCAATGGATTCTTAGATTCCATATACACCCGAATCTCTCCGCTGGTAAGCTGTTCAGTTGATTTGATGGCTTCAACTATGCGGTTATTATCTTCTTCAGATAACAAACTTTTCTTTTTGAAGAATCCAATCATTTTAAAAATTGTTTGAAAGATTACTTGATATTAAAATCAATATTGGGTGCTTTTTCTGTTCCTTCATCTGCTTTATAATATGGCTTATCTGTATATCCAAATAAACGAGCCAATATTACACTAGGGAAACGCTTTACTCTAAGATTATAGTCTTCAATTGCTTTGTTATAATCTTGACGAGCAACATTAATTCTGTTCTCCGTTCCTTCTATTTGCGTTTGGAAATCTCTAAATGCAGCAGTCGTTTTTAAGTCTGGGTAGTTTTCTGCAACAGCCATTAATCTACTAAACGATCCTTGTAAACTAGCTTGTGCTTTTTGATACGCTTCTAATGAAGCGGGATCATTGATATCTACTTTAATTTGAGTGGCCTTAGATCTTGCTTCTAGCACTTCTTTTAAAGTTGATTTTTCGAAATTAGCAGACCCTTCAATCGTTTTGATAACACTGCTATATAAGTCTGTTCTTCTTTGATAATTGGTTTCAACATTACTCCAAACTTTTTTCACACTCTGATCAGCAGAAATTAATCCATTATAGCCATTGCATCCCCAAAAGCATATAATTAAGATAAAAGAGGCTAATCCTATTAAAATGATTTTACTTGTACTCATGGTTTATATTTTTATGTGAAATTAGTCAATAAAACTGAAAGGTTTCAGCTGTTTAAAAGGTTTAACAAGTTTAATAAGTAAGGAAAATCTAATACCCTGCCTTGGCTCCGCCAATGTTTTCAATTGGATGCCAGGTTGTTTTTACTTCTTGGAAATCATTGATAAAATAGGGAGATTGAGCCGTTTCGGTCATCCATTTTGTATTTTCATATAGCACCACCCTTTTTACGTTTAAGGAAGCATTTTCTTTAACCATTTTTTTAGAAGCAGCATCGGATTCTGCATAACAAACAGCATTCACATCCATGTGGTCAGAAAAATAAGGAAGCAATTCCGCCACTTTCCCCGTAAGAATATTCACAACACCTCCGGGCAAATCTGAACTATTGAGTACTTCAGCAAAAGTGATGGCCGATAATGGTTTTGATTGAGAAGCCAGTATCACGCAAGTATTACCCCCCGCTATAATGGGAGCAATCACAGACACCAAACCAATTAAAGCATTTTCTTGCGGGGCAATAGCGGTAACCACACCCATTGGTTCTAGTACTGAAAAATTAAAATGTGAAGAAGCGACCGGGTTGACTGCACTAAATATTTGCTGATACTTATCGCACCAGCCGCTGTAATAAATTAATCTGTCGATAGAAAGACTGACTTCATTTTCTGCAGCAGTTTTTGTAGCACCTTGTTTGATTAACTCATCAATAAATTGTGCTTTCCTACCCTCCAGCATTTCTGCAATACGATATAATATTTGTCCACGATTAAAGGCTGCTCTTGCACTCCAACCACCAAATGCACTTCTGGCACTGCCAACAGCATCCCGAACATCTTTCCTTGAACTCAAACAAACATTGGCAAGATTTTCTCCTTTAGCATTGGTTGCTACATAGGTTCTTCCCGATTCAGTTCTAGGAAACTGCCCACCGATGTAAATTTTATATGTTTTGAGGACTTCGATTCTGTTTGACATTATTATAAGGTTTAATGTTTGGTGTTTAAAGTTTGAGGTTATTTTTTCTTTCGATTTCCTTCAATTTCACTTTTTTGCAAATACATGATAAATTTCTGTAACATAGAACTGATGATTATAGATTTTAAATATAATTCATCAAATTTTTCTTTATTTATATACTTTCTGTCATATAGTCTCATTAATTGTGATCTTAATTCCCCGCAAGATCCTTTTGAATATCCTAAAAACTGAATAAATTCTGCTCTTGTTCCTCTTTCGAATCCTTCAGCAATATTATCCATTATTGAACCAGAAGAACCTTCAATCTGATTGATTAATCTATAATTACTTCTTAGGTATCCAGCATCAATAATTTCACCAATCTCCCTACATATATCTCTACTGACTTTCCAAACCTCTAATTCATCAAAAGTTTTTATTGTTGACATTTCCAATAACTTGTTTGTTCAAATTTCAAATTATGGAATGTTATGAACTAACTTAAATCAACACCACTTAACTGTATTTTTCACAAAATTTCACATAAAACATCAAGCTCCACATTGAACGTTAAACATTAAACCTTAAACCTTCAAATACGCTCCCAATCCATGCAAACCCCCTTCTCTTCCAAATCCACTTTCTTTGTATCCTCCAAATGGAGAGGTAGGATCAAACTTATTGTAAGTATTAGCCCAAATCACTCCAGCTTTTAATTTAGATGTCATGTTAAAAATCTTAGACCCTTTGTCTGTCCATACACCAGCCGATAATCCAAAAGGTGTATTGTTTGCTTTTTCTATGACTTCATCTTCGGTTCTGAAAGTTTGTATTGACAATACCGGACCAAAAATTTCTTCCTGAGCAATTCTATTTGACTGGGCCACATTGGTAAAAATCGTTGGTCTGCAATAAAATCCTTTTGTAGGAATGGTACATTTACTTTGAAAAATTTCCGCTCCTTCTTGTTGTCCAATTTTTATGTACTTATTAATAACCTCTAATTGTTGTTTTGAATTGATGGCACCTATATCCGTATTCTTATCTAAAGGATTTCCTACGATTAATGATTCCATTCTGTCTTTTAATTTTTGCAATACAATTTTGTACACAGACTCTTGTACAAATAATCTTGAACCTGCACAACAAACATGTCCTTGATTAAAAAAGATTCCGTTGATTACCCCTTCCACTGCTTGATCTAAGGGGGCATCATCAAAAATAATATTGGCAGCTTTTCCTCCCAATTCGAGCGTTGCTTTTTTATTGGTACCTGCAATTGCTTTTTGAATAATTTTTCCTACATCGGTTGAACCTGTAAAGGCAATTTTATTTATATCTGGATGATTCACCATTGCTGCGCCTGTAGCACCCGCACCGGTTATGATATTTACAACACCGGGAGGTAAATCTGCTTCTTGAATGATTTCGGCTAATTTCAGTGCAGTTAAGGAAGTTGTTTCTGCTGGCTTCAATACCACGGTATTTCCAGTGGCCAATGCAGGAGCTATCTTCCAAGCGGCCATCAATAAAGGAAAATTCCAGGGAATGATTTGTCCGGCTACGCCCAATGATTGTGGATTTCTGTTGGGAAAAGCATATTCTAATTTATCTGCCCAGCCTGCATAATAAAAGAAATGATTGGCTGCTGTAGGCACATCAAAATCGCGGCTTTCTCTGATAGGTTTTCCACCATCTAATGTTTCAATCACTGCCAATTCTCTTGCACGCTCCTGAATAATGCGCGCAATACGATAAATATATTTTGCTCTTTCTTTTGGAGCTGTTTTTTTCCATCCTTTTTCATAGGCATTCCTTGCCGCTTTTACTGCTTTGTTTACATCTGCATTATTGGCTTCAGCAATCAACGACAAGTTTTCTTCGGTTGCGGGATTGATGGTTTTGAAATATTTTTTGGAGGATGGCTTCTCAAATTTTCCATTGATAAACAATTCATATCTATCAGCAATTTTTGCAACGCTTTTGCTTTCAGGTGCTGGGGCAAGATTGCGAGATGAATCGAATTTGAGTTTGAGGGTGTTGTTTTTGGCCATTGTCTTTTAAGTTTCAGAGGTTTCAAGGGTTTAAGTAGTTTAATAAGTTGGGCAATTAAGATGCTCGCTCTTACTTGTTAAACTTTTGTCCTTTAATCTCAGTGTTTTTTAAATATTCTATTAATTTATAAATTAAACTGCTACCTGTCGGCAGGCGAGTTTGCAACATTTTAAACTAAATACTCTTTAGTCATTCGAAAAATAATCTGCCGACTGATATACGCCTGTTTTTTGTTTCATTAATTGCATTAAGATATCGTTTGCCAAACTACTGGCACCAAAACGAAAATATTGATTGTTCATCCATTCTTCTCCGAGCACTTCATTGAGCATCACTAAATAATGTAGTGCTAGTTTTGCTTTTGAAATTCCTCCAGCAGGCTTCATGGATATTCGCTTTCCTGTTTTATAATAAAAGTCTCTGATTGCTTCTAGCATCACCAATGTTACGGGCATGGTAGCAGCTGGGGCGATTTTTCCTGTGGAAGTTTTAATGAAATCTGCTCCTGCATACATCGCAATATCGCTCGCTCTTCTAACTTTATCATAGGTGCCCAATTCTCCTGTTTCTAATATTACTTTTAATGTAGTGGTGCCGCAAACTTCTTTGATAGCAGCGATTTCATCAAAAACGAAATTGTATTCCCCCTGATGAAATTTACCTCTAGAAATAACCATGTCTATTTCATCTGCCCCTTGATTAATGGCAAATTTCGTATCTCTTATTTTCACCTCTCTTGGCGCTTGTCCGCTGGGGAAAGCGGTAGATACAGATGCTACCTTAATACCTGAATCACCTAGGGCCTTTTTTGCAACACTTACCATTGAAGGATAAACGCAAATTGCCGCAACGGTTGGCAATCCTGGATATGCATCATGAAGATGCATTGCTTTGTAACAAAGTTGTTTTACTTTTCCATCAGTATCTTTCCCTTCGAGTGTAGTCAGGTCAATCATATTGAGCGCCAACTTCAATCCGTTGATTTTAGTTTCGTTTTTCAAACTTCGTTTGGTAAAACGTGATGCTCTTTCTTCTACTCCCACTTGGTCTATCCTTGGAGCTATGGAGAAATCTGGAATTGTGATATTTGCAGCCATTACAATGTTTACATTTACTTTTTAATAAATCAAGCAGTTAATACTTCTAGAGATTTTTTAATCATATTCTCCACTGCAAGATTGCTATCTTTTGAAAATTGTTGAACTATTCTATTAGCAATAATTACATTGATGCTTAAGCATTCATGCCCCAGTAGTTTACCTAACCCATAAATAGCGGAGGTTTCCATTTCAAAGTTAGTAATCCTATGATTTTCAAATGAAAAATCGGTGAACTTATTAATTAAGCCGGGGCTATTCAAATCGAGTCGTAACACCCTTCCTTGCGGTCCATAAAATCCCGGGCAGGTAACTGTTATCCCTTTAAAATACTCTTTTCCAAATTTATCAAGCAATTGAGTACTTCCTTCAAACACATAAGGAATAGTAATTTCTTTGTTTAATTGAGTATGAGATAAAAAAGCATCGATCATAGCCAATTGGGAAGATGATTTGCTGTATGAATAGTAATTCATCAGATTATCCAATCCGAGTCCATGAGAAGAGGCTACCAAACTATCTACAGGAATGTTTTCTTGAAGAGAGCCCGATGTTCCTAAGCGTATGATTTGTAGTTTTTTGAATTCCTTTTTAATAAGTCTGGTTTCAAAATCAATATTAGCCAATGCGTCGAGTTCATTGAGCACAATATCTATATTATCTGGGCCAATGCCCGTAGATACTACAGACAATCGTTTGTTGCCAATATATCCTGTATGGGTAATAAATTCTCTGTGATGGAGCGTGTGTTCTATTTTGTCGAAATGCTTGCTTATTTTCTCCACACGTTCCGGATCTCCGACAACAATAACCGTTTCGGCCAATTCTTCTGGACGAAGATTAAGGTGATAGATTGCTCCCCGATTATTAATGATTAATTCTGACTCTGCAATTGTTGGCATACGATGAATGAATTGTATCTATAAATATAGTAATAAATTCAATGAAATCGAGGATCGACTTGGAGGGAGGCGAGTTTCGGCAATGTTGGCAAGTGAGTAAATAAATAGTTTAAAACGTTTCAAAGGTTGCAAATGTTTAAAAATTTACGTTGTTGGCTCTAACCTTTTAAACCCATTCAACTCATTAAACATTTTAAACCAACTGACTGTTCTTTATGGCTGCGATACCGGGCAATTCTTTTCCTTCAAAATATTCGAGCATAGCACCTCCGCCGGTAGATACGTAACTTACCTTCTCGGAAAGATTAAATTTATTAATGGCAGCCACGCTGTCGCCACCGCCGACTAAACTAAATGCTCCTTTGGTGGTAGCTTCTGCAACGGCCAATGCAATTGATTTGGTGCCGTTCTGAAATTTTTCCATTTCAAAAACACCCATTGGACCATTCCACAAAATGGTTTTGCTTTTGAGAATCACTTCCTTAAAATCCGCAATGGCTTTTTGCCCAATATCCAATCCCATCCATCCACTTGGAATACCAAAACTTTCGCAATTGGTAGTTTGTGCATCGGGTGCAAATTTGTCTGCAATGGTACTATCTATGGGCAAATGAATGTGGACCCCTTTTGATTTTGCTTTGGCTAGAATCTCGAGCGCTAGCGGCATACGATCATCTTCACACAATGAATTTCCAATAACTTTTCCTTGTGCTTTCCAAAAAGTATAGGCCATTCCACCGCCAATAATAATGTCGGTTGCGCGTTCTAGTAAGTTTTCTATTATTAAAATCTTATCGCTCACTTTTGCTCCTCCGATGATAGCTGTAAATGGCTTTTCGGCAGCATGCAACACCTTTTCGGCACTCGCTACTTCAGCATTCATCAGCAAGCCAAACATTTTTTTATCAGCAGGAAAAAAATCTGCTATAATTGCTGTAGAGGCATGCGCTCTGTGGGCGGTACCAAATGCATCGTTCACGTATACGTCTCCTAACTTGCTTAACTTTTCAGCAAATGCTCTGTCTCCTTTTTCTTCCTCTTTATAAAATCTTACATTCTCCAATAGCAAAACTTCTCCTGGTTTTAGAGCGGCCGATTTTTCAAGTGCTTCAGCACCAATACAATCGTTGGCGAATTTTACGGTTGCCCCATTTAATAATTTCACCAAATGGTATACTATATGATGTAATGAAAATTTATCTTCTGGTCCAGTTTTTGGACGACCTAAATGGCTCATTAAAATAACACTACCTCCTTCTTCAAGAATTTTTTTAATGGTGGGCAAGGTAGCCGTCATGCGGGTATCGTCCGTTATTTCAAATTGATCGTTTAGGGGAACGTTGAAGTCTACGCGAATGAGTACTTTCTTGCCTTTGAAAGAATAGGAGCTAAATGTTGACATTGTAAGTAAGTTTAAAAGGTTACAGATGTTCCAAAGGTTTAAAAAGTTCTTATGAATTAAAGCAACCTCTTAAACTCATTAAACTCCTGAAACTACTTGAACGAAAATTTACCCAATCAATCCAGCAAAATGCTTTACTGTTCTTACCAATTGAGACACATAGCTCATTTCATTATCGTACCAACTCACCGTTTTAATCATTTGCTTATCTCCTACTGTCATCACTTTTGTTTGAGTGGCATCAAATAAAGAACCATAATGAATGCCTATGATATCACTGCTAACAATTTCATCTTCGGTATAACCAAAGCTTTCGTTGCTCGCTGCTTTCATGGCTGCATTGATAGATTCTACGGTAGCTGATTTTTCAAGAATACTATATAATTCGGTCACCGAACCGGTGATCACTGGAACGCGTTGTGCGCCTCCATCTAATTTTCCTTTTAATTCTGGCAACACCAATCCTATTGCTTTTGCAGCACCGGTACTATTGGGTACAATGTTGGCGGCGGCGGCTCTTGCTCTACGAAGATCTCCTTTTGGATGAGGTGCATCCAGTGTATTTTGATCATTGGTATATGCATGTATGGTACTCATGATTCCTGTAACGATTCCAAAATGATCATTCAATGTTTTTGCCATTGGCGCCAAACAGTTGGTGGTACAACTTGCACAACTGATAATCGTTTCACTGCCATCTAAAATACCATGATTCACATTGAATACAACTGTTTTAAGGTCTCCAGTTGCTGGAGCAGATATGACTACTCTTTTTGCGCCGGCCGTTAAATGGGCAGCCGCTTTGTCTTTATCGGTAAAGAATCCTGTGCTTTCAATAACTACATCCACATCATGAGATCCCCAAGGAATTTGGGCTGGGTCTTTTTGGGCATATATTTTAACTTCATGTCCATTAACTATAATGGCATTGTCTGTATGCTTCACTTCTTCACCAAATCTTCCTTGAGCACTATCATATTTTAATAAATGAGCCAATACTTCAGGGCTCGTTAAATCATTGATGGCAACAACATCAATTCCTTTCATATTGTAGATTTGACGAAAAACCAACCGGCCAATACGTCCAAAACCATTGATTGCGACCTTAACTGTGCTCATAATTAAAATTTGATTTTAAAACTTGTTTTTGCAGGGCAAAATTACAGAATATAGAGGGATAATATTATATTTTTTGGCCTTCTTATTACAATTACTCCTTCGCTTATTCAACTAAACCATTAATTTGGCTATTTTTTCAAAAAATTTGGAGGCATCCTTGTACAATAGTATCTTTGCCCTCCGATTTTAAAATGCCGCGTTGGTCAAGAGGTTAAGACGCCTCCCTTTCACGGAGGAATCACGGGTTCGAGTCCCGTACGTGGTACAAAACCCCAATTTTATTGGGGTTTTTTTTATACGTAAAACCCTTGTCTGTAAAGGGTTTCAGAGGATTGTGTTTTCCTTTCGTTTCCTTTGATTATACCTTGTTTTCTCAATTTTTGTACCTCTGTTGTACCTCGAGAAAGGAACGCATTGTC
>CANJJU010000057.1 GCA_947474815.1 Chitinophagaceae bacterium
ATTGCTGACCATCTAACAAATCATCATGAATAACAGTATGACGATCTTCTAATGCTAGGTTTATTCTTTTACTTAATTTAATTGCAACACCTGCTAATACAGTAGTTGAAAATTGTAGCGTTTGATTGCCTAAAATTGGTCTACGTTGACCTTGACTTTGAGCGGCTGTTTCGTAAGTGTCATCCATTCCATCTTTTAACGCCTTGCGAATATCTTTTCTGCTTTTGTAAACATTGCCATTGTTAGCAAATACGTCAGCATAAAGGCTGCTATAATCAGTTCCTGCTGCCTCATTTCTAGCATTGATATTAGTTTCATATGCGGTAGCACCAATTCCTGCACCAGCATAAAAAGCCAAAGTAGTTTTGTCTTTGTGAAAACGAACATTGTTCAAATTGATAATACCTTGTATTCCTAAATCCTGCGTTTTATTTTTGTAGTTATAATAAACAAGTTGAGCAGGTTGTCCAGGAATAGTCGTTCCGCCAGGTATGGGAGCACTATAAATAGTATTTAAGGCTGTGTTGTTTCCGAAATTTTCAGAAGCATTCCAATTCAACCCTTTTGCAATACCTGTTAGGTATTGAAGTCTTAAAGAGAAAACATAACCAAAAGCTTTTCTTACATGAGCTGCAAATCCAAAAGTTGGAAGCACAGTTGGGATATCAGATGAAAGATTGAATAATCCACCAGAAACACCTATTTCCCACATGTTGCGAGGCTTCGCAGGGAAGTTGTAAGAATGGTTCCAAAATTCATTTTGTTGTGGCATTCTAGTACGAGTAATCACTGAAGAGTCATATACATCGTAACCGCTACCGCTGGTAACTTTTTGAGCGAATGTTCCTACTGAAAGAAGCAGAACGATTGCTAATAAAAAATTGAATTTTTTGCTTTGCATAACTGAATGGTTAATATTTTTCTAAAAAATACGAGTTGTTGAGTTGCAAATTTATCTAATAGGCACCATAAAGCCAAAATATTTAGCCATTTATTTGTATTTAAAAGCTTTTGGGGGGAACCCACCAGGATATCCACTCAATTGCGATTATGGTGATTAATATACATTAAATAAATAAATAATATATAATAAAATTTAAATAAGTTACATAAATACTTTGAAGGGGGCTCTCAGTGTGTTAAATTGCCCGTTATTACGATGGATTTTATTCAAAAAACGATAGGAACTGAACTGAAAATTTTTGAAAAGAAATTTTCAGAGGCCATGCGGACCAAGACTCCCCTTCTTGATCGCATCATGAAATACATCATTAAAAGAAAAGGAAAGCAACTAAGACCGATGTTTGTTTTCTTAAGCGCCAAACTTCATGGAGAAATAAATGAAAGTACCTACAGAGCTGCATCACTGGTAGAACTGCTTCACACTGCTACGCTGGTTCATGATGATGTGGTGGACGAATCTCTTGAAAGAAGAAGTTTCTTTTCTATTAATGCCATCTGGAAAAATAAAATCGCGGTGCTAGTGGGAGATTATTTGCTTTCAAAAGGATTATTGTTGTCTACAACAAATGAAGATTTCGAACATTTGCATATTCTATCAGATGCAGTAAGAAAAATGAGCGAAGGCGAATTGCTTCAAATGGAAAAATCGCGCAAACTCAATTTAAGTGAAGAGACTTATTTTGAAATCATTCAAAATAAAACAGCCTCTCTGCTTTCTTCAGCCTGTGCTGTAGGGGCTTTCAGCACAAGCAAAGACAAAAATCTATCCGAAAAAATGAAACTTTTTGGAGAAAAAGTAGGCATTGCTTTTCAAATAAAAGACGATCTACTAGATTATGGAATTGAAAAAATTGGCAAACCAACGGGCAACGATATAAAAGAAAAAAAACTTACACTTCCGTTGATTTACACTTTAAATAACATTGATAAAACCACTAGGAAACGGTTAATATACATCATCAAAAATGAAAACAAAAATCCCGACAGTATTAAATTTGTTCTATCAATTGTTCAAAAAACGGGAGGCATTCGATACGCAGAAGAACAAATGAATCAATACCGGGATGACGCATTGAACATATTGTTTTCTTTTGATGAATCACCTGTCAGAAGCGCTTTAGAAGAACTAGTAAGATACACCACAGATAGAAAATATTGATATTGGAAAAAAGATGGAACATACTGCCTCATGAAAGCGACCAAAGCAGGGTACTAAAAAAAGCCCTCAATATCAACGAAACCATTTGTTCAGTTTTAGTACAGAGAGGCATCACTGATTTTGATATAGCAAAAGAATACTTTAGACCCTCACTTGAAAAATTGCACAGCCCTTGGTTGATGAAGGACATGCAAAAAGCAGTTGACCGAATTGAAAAAGCTATATTATCCGAAGAAAAAATACTGGTGTTTGGAGATTATGATGTGGATGGCACTACCGCAGTTGCCTCTTTTTATCAATTCATTACAAGCATTTACAATCCCACGCATACCGATTTTTATATCCCTCATCGTTATAAAGAAGGCTACGGTGTTAGCAAAATAGGAATCGACTTTGCTGCTGAAAATAATTTTAAATTAATTGTTTGTTTAGACTGTGGAATTAAATCTGTAGAATTAATCGCGTATGCGTCTACGCTAGGAATCGATTTTATCATCTGTGATCATCACTTACCTGGAAACGAATTGCCCATAGCAGCTGCTATTCTAAATCCAAAACAATCGGATTGCAACTATCCTTATAAAGATTTATGTGGTTGTGGCATTGGATTTAAATTAATGATGGCGCTTGCTGAACATTTTTCTATAGGTCAAGAACATTATCACTGCTATTTAGATTTGTTAGCTACTGCTATTGCAGCAGACATTGTACCCATGACAGGGGAAAACAGAATACTGGCATTTTGGGGAATGCAAATGATCAATCACCACCCATCTGCTGGAATAAAAGCCCTCATAGAACTCGGTGGCATCAAAAAAACATTAACCATTAGCAATGTTGTTTTTGTAATCGCTCCAAGAATCAATGCAGCAGGCAGAATGGATGATGCCCGCAAAGCCGTTTCCCTCTTTATTGAAAAAGATTATGAAAAAGCGCTAGAACTAGCCGCTATACTACATTCAGATAATTTTGACAGAAAAGAAGCCGACACAAGTATTACAGAAGACGCCTTGGAGATCATTAAATCGAATGAAGCATTGATAAATAAGAAATCATGTGTGCTTTACCGCGACCATTGGCACAAAGGAGTCGTAGGAATCGTTGCCTCTCGATTGATTGAGCATTATTACAAACCAACCATTGTTTTAACCAAAAGCGGAACACTCGTAACAGGAAGTGCTAGAAGCGTGAAAGGATTTAATTTATATGAAGCCATTTACGCATGCAGAGAATATCTGGAAGCCTATGGAGGACATTTTGCCGCCGCAGGATTATCCTTACTTCCAGAGAATGTAGACGCTTTTACTAAAAAATTTGAAGAAGTGGTTTCCTGCACTATTGAAGAACATATGTTGATTCCGGAAATAGTTATTGATGCCCCTATTTTGTTATCAGAAATCACTACTCCCTTTTACAACATCATTTGTCAAATGGAACCATTTGGACCAGCAAACTTGCGCCCTGTATTTATCGCTAAAAATGTTGTTGATACCGGCTATTCGAAATTACTAAAAGAGAAGCATGTCAAATTCTCTGTCAAACAAAACAATACAACCCTTGCTGGAATTGGATTTAATATGCCAGAAAAAATTGAACTATTAAAAACAAATCAACCTGTTGACATTGTATTTACCCTAGAAGAAAATGAATTCCAAGGAAATAAAACCCTTCAGTTAATGGTAATTGATTGCAAAATGAGCAACTAAATTTGTTTACTCTTTTTCTGTCATCAACTCAACACTTCTATTAATAAAACTAGTGAGATGATTGCCCGTCAGCATGCCTTGAGAAAGCAACGCCAGATCAGCCAGATTCTTCACTAACTTTTCTTGTTTGGCTTCCTCTTTCTCAGCAAGTATTGTTTTAAAAATTGGATGATTCCCATTAACCGTTAAGTTTACTTCATCGGGCATATTTGCATAAAATGCAGCCATTCCCCCGCCTACTGCAGCCATGTCTTTCATTCTTCTCATCAATTCTGGTCGAGTAGCCGTAACAGGTACAGCTCCTTCACTCAGTCCTTTTACTTCCACAGTCAGATGCATACCCTCCATTGGCTTGTCAAACAATGATTTGAGCTTTTCTGTTTGTTTCTTATTCAACACGCTTTCATTGGACTCTTGCTTGTCAATTAGATTTTCTGCAATATCCGCATCTACTCTTGTAAATTGAGTATTCTCCCATTTCATTTCCAAGCTATTGATAAATGCCGCATCCACCAATGTCTCCATTTTAACTACCACATATCCCTTACTTATTGCCTGTTGAATAAAGGCGTCTTGCTGAACAGGATTGGTCGTATATAATATGACCTGCTTACCGTCTTTGTTTTTTTGCAACACTTCAGTTGCCAAAGTATACTCTTCTTTGGTATAGAATTTTCCAGTAGTATCTTCCATTACAAAGAACTTATTGGCTTTGTCTAAAAACTTATCGTCTGTCATCATACCATACTTCACAAATAAGCCCAAGCTTTCCCATTTTTCTTCAAAAGATTTTCTATCTGAATTAAAAATCTCTTCTAATTTGTCTGCAACTTTTTTAGTAATGTGTGCATTGATCTTTTTAACATTCGGATCTCCCTGTAAATAACTTCTGCTTACATTTAATGGAATATCCGGGCTATCTAATACTCCATGTAACAACATTAAAAACTCTGGAACAATTTCTTTTACTTCATCCGTTACAAAAACCTGATTGCTATATAATTGAATTTTATCTTTCTGAATTTCATAGCTCTGCTTGATTTTAGGGAAATATAAAATCCCCGTCAAATTGAATGGATAATCCACATTCAAATGAATCCAAAACAAAGGGGGCTCACTAAAGGGATACAATTCTTTGTAGAAAGCTTGGTAATCTTCTGCTGTTAAATCAGCTGGCTTCTTTGTCCAGGCAGGTGTAGGATTATTGATTTGTGCATCTTCAAAAAATATCGGCACCGGTAAAAACTTACAAAATTTCTCTAATACTGTTTTTACTCTTTGAGACTCTAAAAATTCAATGCTCTCGTCGTTCAAATGCATTACGATGGTGGTACCTCTCTCCTCTTTCTTGTTCTCTTCTAACACATACTCCGGACTTCCATCACATTCCCATCTTACCCCCACCGAATCTTCTTTAAAGCTTTTACTTAAAACTTCCACTTTATCACTCACCATAAATGAGCTATAAAATCCTAATCCAAAGTGACCAATAATGCTTGCTTCATTTTGACCTTTGTATTTTTCTAAAAATTCCTCTGCCCCACTGAATGCCACTTGATTTAAATATTTATCAATCTCCTCTGCGGTCATGCCAATCCCCTTATCTGCTATGCTTAATGTTTTTTTATCCTTATCGATGGAAATATCAATCCTCAATTCCCCTAATTCTCCCTTTGCCTCTCCAATAGAAGACAATGTTTTTAATTTTTGAGTGGCATCGACTGCATTACTGACAAGTTCGCGTATAAAAATGTCATGTTCGCTGTATAAAAACTTTTTAATGATTGGAAAGATGTTTTCCGTTTGAACTCTTATACTACCCTTTTGCATGATTTTCTATTTTTTATAATTACTTGTCAAATTCAATACCAATGGTGTGTTGCTGACAGCTTGACACACTTATCCTGGCAGTAGGGACAAAAAAAGTGCCCTGAAAATACAGGGCACTATACATATTTTAAAAACAATTACTGAACAATAATCTGTTTGATAATTGTAAAGTCCAAATTAAGCACCTGGAATGTATACACTCCAATTGGTAACTTAGCTGGCATTGTAAAATGATCGTCAATGAAATCAACTGGCACAATCAAATCCTTTTGGAAAACACGCTGACCAGCAATGTTAATCAATCTTACAAAATAATGCCCAGGTTTAATTCCACTTAAGGTGAAATGAACATCCCCTCCTCTTACAATAGGAGTAGCATAAACAACTAAGCCTGCAGAAATTGGAGACGTGAAAAATTGTTTCTGATCACCATAAGTAATGCTGCTACCGTTGATTGCATAAGCTCTATAATAATAAGTTGTATTTTGAATTAGCCCAGTTAAATGACTAGAAAAAATAGAACTTGAATTAATATTATTTGAAGGCACTCGAGTACCATATCCTCCAATAAAGCCATTCATTCCACTGTACTCAATTCCGTAAGAAGTAACAGGAGAGCACCCTTCATTGGCAATTTCTCCTAATAGGTAAGCAGCATTTGGACTTACAGACAATGTATCTCCTGTAACAATAACACCACCACCACTTGTACCAACGCCAGTTACTGAAACATAAATTGTATTTGGAATTCCTCCACCTACAACAGGAATATCTCCGCTATATGTTACTTCTGCAGTTGGGCTAAACTGAACAAATACGGTTTGAGAACTTGCTCCTCCAGTTTGAGGAATATTTAATGTACTTGTATATGTGCCATTGGAAGTAGCAGAGAAACTAAATCCTGCTAATGGCCCAACAACGATAGCTGTATTATCAAGATTCACTGCATCAATTACAAATGAGTATGGTCCGGCTACCGTGTTTACACAAACATTGTCAAATCCAGTTAGATTTGTTGTAGTTAATGCCGCATTGGTAATCCCATTTCCACTAACCGCTACTTTCACAGTTAGTACAACACCACCGCCCGTAATCGTAACATCTGCTGAATTAGCACCCATTACTTGGGGTGTAAATCTAACATACACTGGGGTAGATGACAATGTTGCACTCGTATAAGGAATAGTTATTGATGTACTCCAATTGATATCATCGGTAGACACTTGATAATCTGCTGGAGCAGTAATAGTGATATTATCTGGGAAACCTGAAAGATTGGTTCCTTCAATATTAAATGATTGAGAAGTAGAATTGGTTAACATCACAACATCGCCAAAAGCAAGTGTTTTAGGAGTTGCTACAATTTTAGGACCAACCACTTCTACATCAATAAAGCCAGTGTATTCTAAACCATTGCTACCTGGAGTAGAAGAAACGAATCCCCATCCACCTGTAGTGGTTTGTCCACTTGCATAATATCTAATATATACAGTAGTCCCACTCGGTACATTTTGTAAATCTGCTACCCCGGTAACATCTACTGATAAAGTAAGTGAAGTACTAGTTGAAGGCGTACCTATCAAAGTGAAAGTAGTGCCATCTAAACTATATGCATATTGCGACGTTACACCTGGTGCTGCATAAAAAGATGCGGTACCAGCAAATTTTGCGTTTATGCTAGACAGTGATAGGCTATATCCTGCTGCCGTTTGTAAAGTCGTTTGGAAATAATCTGTATTAGTAGTAGCTATGCCTTCATTCTTAAACCCTACGGTTCGGAATGAATTAGCTCCAGCACTAGCCGCTGCTGCCGCGCCACGCGTAATCTCACTCAAGGCACTAGTAGAAACCAAGTTTGCATCAAAAGTGGTAGCTGCAAGTGTTGCAATTGAACTTAATGTATTAAAATCCCAAGCAGCGATTACACTAGCTGTTGGAGGCCCCACTGCTGAGGTTGTAAAAGAAGATTGAGAGCCATATACCGTTCCGCCTAAAGTTGTTGCATAAGCTACATAATAATAAGTTGTAGAGGCTGTAAGACTAGTTAACCCAACAGAAAAGGATCCTGATACCTGATTCACAGAAGGTATTGCACTTCCTGTTATTGACGGATCAAATCCATTGGTTTGGCTGTATACAATACCATACGCTGATACGGAAGCGCATCCTTGTGTATATGAACCAGCAATGGTTGCTGCAGATGAAGTAATAGATGAAGAAGATCCTGTTGTTGCAGTGGCAGGAGTATTGATACCAGACCCTGTTGCTGCAACATTTACAGTGGTAGCTCCACCACCTGCTACTGAAATATTGCCATCATAAGATATTGCCGAAGCAGGAGTAAATTTTACAAATATGGTAGTATCGGCAAGTGTTCCACCCGATTGTGTTATAGTGAATGTGCTAGTATACGTACCACCTAAAGCATTGGAAAAGCTATACCCTGTTAATGGACCAACAGTGATGTCAGCCGTTGTTAATGCCGCTCCACTAATGGTAAAGGTATTTAGACCAGGCAATAAGCCAACACAAACATCCCCAAATGAAGGTAGAGTAGACGCTGTAATTGTAGGTACTGAAACGGCCACAGGCGTACCTGTTACCATATTAGAAGATGTACCCGGATTGATTGCATTAATTGCCTGAATGATAACTGAGTATTGTGTACCGTTAGTTAATCCAGTTATTACAATGGGGCTCGTTGTTTGAACAGGAGCACAAGCAGTAAAAGATGCTCCATTATCTGTAGAATACTGATAATTAGTAATAGTAGAACCACCATCAGATGATGGAGTTGTAAAATTCACGGTAAGTTGACCATCTCCAGGGGCGATGGAGGTAATGCTTGGCGCTCCTGGAGCAGTAGCTGCACCAGAAGGAGTAACATCTGCCCAAGTTGTTCCTACTCTCATTTCATCAATTTCTAATGCCGCCGGCGCTTCTGTAGCGTTACCAGGCTGCCTCAATAACACCCTTTGAATAGTTAATAAATCAGTACCTGTATTAGTGGCTGAAGCATCAGCAGTGGGCTCTGTTCCACCTAAGCTTGTTGGATTTAACCATATTTTACTGACGTCATTAGCTAATCCTGAAACGGCTTCAAGTGATAATACAACTAGATAAGTCGTATTTAAAGTGAGCGTATTAGAAAGCCAAGTAGTATTTGCACCAGTAGTTCTTGGATTTAGTCCAATATTGAAATCCGACGTTCCACTTAATCTAATCCAAATAGTTGATGCAAAGCCTGTAGTAGCATCTGTAAGCGCTACAGTATACCCTCCAGTTGTATTGAGGGTTCCGATAGATGTCACTTTCAATAAGAAGGAACAATATACAGTCCCAGTTGTTTGACTGGTAAATCCACGAGAATAATCTGCACCAATACCACCATAAGTTACTTTATTACCTGCTGAAGCAGTTAGTCCAGAATAGGAAAGATTTCCTGCTGCTACTAAAATAGAATCTCCCGAGTTAACTCTTGTCCAAGTTGCAGAACTCTGAGTATACAAACCTAATGCAGCATCAGGGGTATAATTAAATTGTTCTGTAATTAAGGCTTGCGAAAATCCCGCATTACTCATAAGCAAAGTAGTTAACAATGCGATACAAAAAACAACGGCCTTTTTAATTGGTAAAAATTTATTTATCATACAAGATATTTTTAAAGAAATTCAATTTTTCACTAAATCAAATCTTTGAATAAAGAGCCATCACTTTAGGAGATGGCTCTTTTGAATGTTGTTATATTTAATTACAAACCAAGAATTCTGATGTTATCAATTTCCCATGTAGATGAAGCGCCAGGATCTGATCCTTCATATACAAAAGCGATGTAAGCAGTTCCGTTGTATGAACTCAAATCAATATTTCCTGATGAAATATATCCAGGGAAATTTGAAGAACTTGCTGGTGACAATGTAGCCAATGATGTAATGTCTGTCCAGTTACCTGCCCAAGGATTACCCGTTCCTGTATATGATCCATCATTAGAAATATATACTTTTAATGTAGAAGATCCATTACTAGAATAATCTTGTTGTGTAGAAAAACTCAATGTTTCAGTAGCAGTATTATCCATATTAACACCACTTGTAACCAACCAAGTTTTCACCTGAGAAGGATTGGTAGCACCAAATGCAGATAAATAAGCGTATTTGTTACTATTGTAGATTTTAGAAGAATACGTTCTGGTTCCTACTTCTGATATATTGGCCCAGCCATTAATACTAACTGGATTGTAAGGTGCAGTTGAAGTAGCATTTTGTGTTTCAAAATCTTCATTCAACAATACAATTGTTCCTGGAGGTGGTGCACCGCAACGACCATCATTGAATTGAACATCTGCAACATCACGAATCAGCAATTGCTTGGTGGTATTCACACTTGTAGGAGAAGATCTGTAGATGGTATAAATTGCAGTAATGCTTCCATTTCCTGTAGGCACATGCATTCCAGCAAAATTTGCATAACCACTAGTACGAATAGTAGTAGTTAAGGCACTTCCACAACCCAATGATATCAATCTATTTACAGTGCTCTTATAAGAAGATGTATCACCATATGTTTTAGACGTATCACTTGTAATGAATTCATATCCTTCCAATTTCACTAATGCGTTGATGTAACGATTGTCTAATCCTGTACCCAAATCAGTCATAGTAACTGTAAGCGGTTCCACTGGGTTATTTAACGATCCGCCAATTAGGTGATCATTTACAATTGCTCCAGGAATACCTTCAATAGAAGGCAACCCATCAATAATTGCTTTGTATCCTAACACCATGTTGCTATAAGAATCTGTAATAGTTAATCCCTTACATTTTACATACACTTTTCTTCCTACTGGATAACTAGCATATAAGCTATAGGCATCCACCAATAATTGAATAGCGCCAGTATTATCTTGTATAAACAATTGCTTATAGATATTACCACTCTTATCATTGGCAACAATAACACCAGAGATGATTACATCTGTAGTAATTAAATCATACTGTCCAGGGATAGTATGATAAGATTTTAAATTTTGAATGCTAGTGTTAGCAACAATATTTACATCTCCTGGTGCAGGAGGTGCGTCAAATGTTTTTTTACAAGCACTGAAAGTACTGAGTACAGCAATTAAGATTACTGCTGATATCAATTGTTGGATTTTGTTCATAATATATATTTTAAAAAGTTTGTTTAAATTTTATGTTTAGAATCTTAGTGCAACGCTAGCAAGGAAGTTTGTTCCATAAGCAAAGAATTGTTTTGCAGGGAATTTATCTACATTTTTTTCTGCAAAATCAAACCTTAGTTGCTCATATCCTCCAGAAACAATATTGGTATTGTTTAATAGGTTGTTCACCCCAATATTAAATGCAAGGAATGTTCTTTTTCCTAATCCTCTAAATCTATTATTCATCAACCAAGAATAACCAAAATACAAGTCAACCGTATTTTGAGCACTTAGTTTCGTTTGATCTAACACGTCATGCCACAAAGCAGAAGTAGGATCTACTCCATTTACCGCCTCCGCTGTTCTGCGAATAGGATTGAAAGCCAACCACATATCATCAAAATGATTGAAGTTAAGGTTCACATACCAATATTTTGGCGAGCGATAATTAAACCCTATGTTATACGCTTGTTGTGGTGTAGGTACATTATAATTTTTAGAATAGATAATTTGATCTTTTGAAATAACGGTAGCACTATTATCAGATGTGATGGTAGCTACCTGACGAGTATCGTAAGTGAATCTTCCAATACCTGCTGCTGCATTAATAGTAAATCCTCTGAATACAATCACTTCTGATCCTAATTCAAGTCCCATGTGTTCTTTACCTATGTTATTTAAAGCATAGTTTACAACTGTTCTTAATTGATCATTGTAAAAGGTAAGTACATCTGTTTGATGTTCAAATTTTGTATAATAAGCCGTTGCTCTGAACTTAACCGTTGGAGCAATCAATGCATATCCTCCTTCTACCGAAGCAATGTGTTCGCTTCTAAGATCGTCTTGCACAAACTCCCTTGTAGCCGGTGCCAAATAAGCATTGTTAAAGAAGGGGGCTCTTGTTTCGTATCTTGAATTCAAGAACAAATAATGCATTTTAGTTATTTTATAACTCAACCCAGCTTTTGCAGCATAATTATAAAATTCATGTTCAGCAGATTTTCCATAAGAGTTATCAAGGAACAAACCTGATCTTACATTTCCTACTCTCCAGAAATTAGTATAAGAATTTTCTGCTCCCACAAAGAAATCAAGACCTCGTAATTTCACATTTGTTTGAATCCATCCAGTAGCTTTTTGGATATTGATATCATAATTGTATCCTACCTTATCTCCTACTCTTACAATTCGATTCGGATTATTAGCATCATTTTGTCCGGCAAGTGGATTAGTAGGGAAGTCTCTTTCAGCAAATTGATTTAAATCAACATAAAATTCTCCGCCCAATAAGTCATTTACTTTTTTATAGTATTGATTGCGTTGGTTTTCATAACTAAGACCTGCAACTATACTGATATGATTATTAATTGTAGCATTAAGTGTTGTGTTGAAATTATATTTTTTGGTATGAGTAATTCTTTCTTCTAAAATATACAAAGATCTTTTACCGCTGAATGAATTACCAACAATACCATTCACGTCATTGATTGTTTCATAACTACCATAATTGGTATTATATAAAGCATCCCAGTTGATTTGTCTTTTAGAGATGTCATTTTTCAATGCATCATACACTTGTTCCCTGATTAAAGGATCTTCCTGATAGCTTGGTAAATACCTGTAATAGTCTGGTCTTGGATCAGGAGCATTGTACCAATCTAACCCTGTAGTACTTCTGTCGCCCACCATATAAGAAGCGGCTGTAGTAAGAGTGGTTTTACTATTGATCTTCCATTCGTGGGTTAAGATACTTATAGGTTGAAATGTTTTAGCTACACTAGCATTTCTTTTAACTCCATTTTGATAACCCCAATAAGGATTGTAAAAATTAGTTCCCGCTAAATCGCGCATTTCTTGAACAGATGATCCTTGACGACCATTTGAAGTGGGTGTTGCAAAGGCAACAAATGACAACATGTGACTAGAATTGATTTTTTTATCAATCCCCATATATGCCGACCAACCATCATAAAATGTTCCATCAGTAAATCCTTGTTCAGCCCAGCGATGAGATCCTGAAAAACTGAAAGCCCATCCTTTACTATTTAATCCAGTTGAATGAGTTATACTAAAACGATTTGAATAATTTCTATTTGAAGAGGCGAAACCAATACTCGTTTGTTTGCGCTGTTTAAATGCTCTTGTATCTAAATTATTTGCTCCGCCAAAAGAGCCAAAAGAAAATTGATTTGATTGGAGACCATAAGCATTTTGCCTATTGCGCATCACATCATTCAATCCTCCCCAAAGACCATAAGGTGTAAATCCATTATCTAGATTTTCCATTGACACCCCATTCATTGTGGTACCAAATAAATCTGCATCATATCCTCTTGTACGAAAACGTACGACATTAAAATTAAATGCGGCTGCATTTACAAAAGGATTTCTTCCATAATTTAATTGCCCTGAAATGTTTTGTGCACTTCCATCTTGACCATCACTTTCATCTAAAGAAACGATGGGAACATTGTCCAAGACATTTTCTTTGCCTTCGTCATTTACGGTGGTATCCGTTACCGTATTGGCAGGAATTGTATTCTCCTGAGCAATCGATGAAGCGGAAAGACCGCAAACAAAGAGAAAACTCAATAGGCCTGTTTTGTAATTAATCATAAGTAGATATAAGTTAAGAATGCGCAATTTAAGGTAAATTAGAGGTCAAATAAGAAATAATTATGCCCATTTTCTCCCTTTAACATATAGAAACGATTTGATATGTAAAATTTACCGATAAAATACTAGCTTTGCCTAAATAAATATCAAATGAAAAAAACCATTCTTGCAACACTTTTTTGCACAACATTGCTTCTAG
>CANJJU010000058.1 GCA_947474815.1 Chitinophagaceae bacterium
AGGTTGGTTACCGCAGTTGTAGACGGACTAGGACCTATTATAGTATAACTATCCCCTGAAACAGGAGCAGTCACCGTAATCGTTCCGGTTGCAACAGCGCAACTAGGCTGTGACGTTACTGTTGCAGAAGGCGGTAAAGGTGCTCCAGAAGGAGCAGACACCGTTAATGATTTTGGTAATGAAGTACAACCATTTACCGTAGTCGTCACATCATATACACCAGGAGCCAATCCTGCAAAAATACCTGTTGAATTATTTTGAGCAGATGTTACAGGATTGGTACCCGTAACCGTATAGCTAACACCTGATCCATTTGCAGGAACAGTTACCGTAATCGTTCCCGTTGCAACAGAGCAACTAGGCTGTGCCGTTACAGTTACGGTAGGTGCAGTAGGAGTTGCAGGTTGAGCATTGATTGTTAATGGCGTGCCTGCAGAAGTACAACCACTCACTGTAGTAGTAACTGAATATACACCCGAAGCAAGACTAGGGAAAATACCCGTTGAATTGCTTTGTGCTGCCACCACAGGATTAGTACCTGTTAGCGTATAGCTAACACCAGATCCATTTGCAGGAACAGTTACCGTAATCGTACCTGTTGCAACAGCGCAAGTAGGCTGAGCCGTTACAGTAGCTGTAGGAGCAGTAGGAGTACTAGGCGATGCAGTCACCGTTAATGATATAGCTGGAGAAGGACAACCTCCCACAGTGGTGATAACTGAATATACACCTGGAGCAAGAGCTGTGAAAACACCTGTTGAATTGCTTTGTGCTGACACCACAGGATTGGTACCAGTAACCGTATAACTTACACCAGATCCATTTGCAGGAACAGTTACCGTAATCGTTCCCGTTGCAACAACGCAACTAGGCTGTACCGTTACAGTAGCTGTAGGAGCTAAGGGAGCAGAAGGAGCTGTAATATTAAAACATTCTTGAACAATAGATCCACACTGTGCTGGTGTTACCACATCGGCAGTAATCAGAATTTGATCAATCGCCAATGGCGGGTCAATACTAGAGGAAGCATCGTTCACCCATCTTATTCTAAATCTCAAACTTGGTTGATTATCCCATGCTGTTTCAGTTCTAAAGCCTGAAATCCAAGTTGGCTGATTGCGCAGTTTAGCACCAGATTGAATCCATGTTGTTCCTCCATTGATACTGTATTCTATAGCCCCATAATCATCAGTACCACTAGTCTCCCCTTGAGCCAACCAATAAAAATTAAATTTTACATTTGTTTTACCAGTGGTATTAATAACAGTATTTAGCGTTGTTTTTTGATCAGTTACTACACCATCAAAGTTTGCATTATCAGGAGGAAAAGGCGTGGAAGAACCTGCGCCACAAGTAGCGCCTGTAGTGGTAGTGGCTTTTATATGCAAATAATAACTCTGCGGATTTCCAGTAACCCCAAGAGGTTGATTTGGAACAGCAGCCACAATAAAATTAGTGAGACCTGTTTGACAATTACCCCCAGTATACGCATTGTTTCTGACAAATAAATTTGGACCAGTGGTGTTATCTATTGTCCAGTTTGTAATGCCGGCTTCAAAATCCTCTGCAAATAAAGTTGAAGTTACAGTAGAACCAACTGCAGAAGGAGAAGTAATATTAACACAATAAGTTCCAGTACCAAGATTGATCAACGCATGCTCATCTGTTGCTCCCCCAGGTAAATTACCGGCAGGGATAGGCGAAGAAAGAGGACCTGTTACCCAATTATAAGTTAATCCAGATGAGGTAGGCGTAATAGTTATACTTCCATTTGAACCGGAACAAGTTGTAGCGTTCACTGAAGATTTAGTGTATAAAGGAGGAGTAGCAGCACTGATAACAATATTTGTAGTTCCTGATCCTGCTGCAGAACAACCAGAGGCGGTCAATGTATAAGTGATTGTATACGATCCAGGCGTACTGCTACTAAGATCTATCACTCCTGTTGATGAATTGATAGATACACTACCCGAATTTGCGGAATACGTCCCCCCCGTTACAAAATTTGCAACAGGAATAGGAGTAGCAGTACCGTTAGTACAAACTGGATTGGTATATGAAAATCCTGTGATTGCAGCTGTAGGCGTAAAACAAGACTGGTTATTACAATTATTAGGCGTTAAGGTCGCATCATTGATAGAAGCAGCAATATCTTTAGTCCATGTTCCTCCATCAGGAATTCTGCTGTAAGTAAGTCCACTAGAAGTATTCAATGCAACATAAGATAACACTCCAGCAAATGATGCATTGATTTGTTGAGCACTTTCTAAAACTACAGCGCTTCCAGTAGGCACACAAGGAATACCTCCAAAATCTGCTCCTTGACTAATGTTTGCTGAAGCGCTCGACCAATAAAGTGCATCAATGGGATTACCAGCAGCATCAAACAATCCAACCCAACCATCTGTATTGGATAATAAAAAATTAGCGCTGTAAATACAGTAATCAGAAACATAACTTGACAATACTATATCAACACTTGCAGCATTTCCAGATGAAACAGAATTCCCCAACACTAAATGACCTTTAGCAGGTATGGTAGCAGCAGCAATATTGGGAATCCTAAAAGTTCCTCCATTAATTGTTGGAGAAGCAAAATCACTCCTACAAGCAATGAAATATCCTGCTACATTTACAGGAGAACAACCTTTATTATAAAGTTCAATATACTCTTTTCCATTCCCAATCAATCCTTGAGTAGAATTAACGCCAGTAGTAGCCCCGGCAGGCTGAGCCATTACCTCATTCAAAACAATTTGCCCATTACTAGTAAAAGAAAGCAAAAACAAACATAGCATTAGAAAGAAGAAATTAAATTTCTTAGAAAGTATAGCTATCATAAAATAAAAGTTAATTAATATAATATCAAATACGCATATATGATAAAGAATAGCAATGCGCAGATGATTAAAAATACTATAGTGCGTAAGATAGGAATTATATCAAATTAACCAAATATAGAAGAAAGAAAATGAATATTAATTCACCAGCTCTTTTTTGTAAATCGTATATAAAATAAGAAAGAGAATTGGAAAAAGAATTCCAATTAAAGACCATCCAGCAAAGGCACTTGACCCAATTAATAAAAACAGAACAATCATGGGCAATATTTCCCCAACCAACCAAAGCATATATCCTTGTTTTTTAAATTTTCTCATTTCCAAAGCTCCATACAAACAAAGCGAACTGCCCAAAAGACCCACTATTAATAATGGATATTTATTTTCAAGCATTTTTCTTGTTGTTTCCAACATTTCCGGAGTAAGCATACCTCTTACCCATTTTGGAGCATTATCCAAACTTCCCGCTTCCATGGTTTCTCTTAAAGACTCGTAACTCTTTTTAGCTGAAATAAAAGTCCAAACTGAAGAAAACAAAGAAACAACACTTCCAATAATAGTAAGAATGGTAATAATGTTTAAGCCCGAAGACAAAACGGGCTTTTCTGATGCAGCACTATCAAATGGATTATTCTTTTCACTCATAAAATTGATTTTAAAACAAATTTACTGTTAACTATTTCTTCTTTTTAATTCTTTTTTAATCAACCCCAACTCTCTCCCTGTTTGGCCTGCCACAGAACTATTTTCTTGCGCTCTGCGCATCAAATAGGGAACCACTTCTTTTATAGGACCAAAGGGGAGATACTTGCTAACGACACAACCACTTTTGGCTAAATTGAAAGTAATATTATCACTCATTCCATACAATTGAGAAAAATGAATATGCGGATGATTGTATGACAATGAAAACTGATCCATCATATCCATGGAATACAAATTGCTTTTTTCATTGTGAGTAGCAATTACAACAGCTATATTGCTGATATTTTCAATACAATACTTAACAGCAGCATTGTAATCCTGATCACTGGCTTCTTTATTGGCTTGTATAGGTGATGCATACCCTAGTTCTTTTGCTCTCGCTCGCTCCTTTTCCATGTAGGCACCTCTCACTAATTTAACACCAAGGAGGTAATTATTTTGAACAGAAGATGCATGAATTGATTGCAAAAAAGCAAACCTGTCGTGCCTATACAATTGAATCGTGTTATATACAATACAAGCTTGCTGATTAAAAGTCTCCATCATCATACTTGTCATTGCATCAACGGGCTCCTGTATCCAAGACTCTTCAGCATCTATTAAAACGCCTACATTCTTTTCTTTTGCTTCTTCACAAATTCTTAATAATCTTTTTTCAATTAGATGCAATTCAGCTTGTTCTTTATTCGTTAATTTTTCGATGGCAAGCCTATATCTTTGACTCAAATCAATAGACTCAACACTACGCATAAACGCATCTAGTTTCTCTAACAAACCAAATCGGCTGATTCCGGTAACTTTAATACTTATAAAGGGGATATTGCGTTGAGAAGAAGCATAATTGATCACTTCAATAAAAGTGTTTGCTGCTTTATCAAAAGCGTGCTCACCCTCTCCTCCTTCTACGCCATAATCTAAAATAATTTTTACATTATATTTATTAAGATTATCAGACACAGCAGTGGTTTGCGCTAGCGTTTCTCCCCCCACAAATTGCTTAAATAAAGTACTGCGAATAATCGCTTTGATGAAAGGGAGTCTTAATTTTATTGCAATGGGCAACAATAACAATCCCAAGTTTAGCAACACTCTATTCCCCATTACAGAAAATAAAAAGCGAGCTTTTTTAAGTGCTGCATCAGATTTATATGCGAAGGCATATTCAGTGTTATCAAAAGATATAGTAGCTTTTTTATCGTTGCTCATAAACGAATTTAAATAATAATAAAAAAAAGGTCAACATTACTTGCAAGGTTATTTTACAAACAACGCTTTTAATTCTTCCGCATCTTCAGGTTTCATTTTTCCGCCAAGAATCAATCTTAATTGCCTTCTTCTTAACGCCCCGTCAAATACTCTGATTTCCTGTTCAGTTTCAGGAACAACCTTGCTAACTGGTCGTGGCTTTCCATTGGGATCAAGAGAAACAAATGTGTAAAAAGCTTCGTTGCTCTTGTATTTATATTGCTGAATGGCATCTTCTCCCCAAACACTTAAATGCACTTCCATACTGCTATTAAACGTCCTTGTAACTTTCGCTTCAATATGCACCACATTCCCAAGCTTAATAGGTGTTTCAAAAGAAATATTATCTACGGATGCCGTCACAACAGGTGCCGCACAATGTTTCATGGCAGACAGGGCCGCTGCAATATCCATCCAATACATTAGCCTGCCACCCATCAAATTGCCAAAAGTGTTGGTATCATTGGGAAGAACAAGCTCAGTCATTATTACAAGGGATTGAGCTACTTTTTTATCCATGAGATTTTTTTTGCAAAGATAATGCAACAATCTGCTGATGTCCTTATTTGAAATAATTTGAATATATTATATTAATTATCAATAAGATAGTAATTAATCTCGCATCAAAAAGGGAGCATATCAATAAAAATATCAACAAATTGAAAAAAGGCCATATAGACAGCAGTTTCAGGTTGTTTTTATTAGTAAATATTATACCTTTGCTGCCCCGTTAAAAACCACGGGATATTTTTTATGTCATTTAACATTCACAAACAATTAAACGCAGAACATCAGGAGTCAGGCGCTGCTCATGCAACACCGGCTACTGCGACAACAAAGGAACCTGTACAAACCGCCCATGATGATTTTGATTGGAGTCGCGACAAAAGAAACGTAGCTTTTTATTCAAACGACGAAAGAAAAAAGTACGATTCTGTTTACGACAACACTTTCAAACAAATCAATGATGGCGAAATGATTCAAGCAACTATTGAATCATTAACAAAAACAGATGCTGTAGTAAACATTGGTTTCAAAAGTGACGGCTTGATTTCTTTGAATGAATTCAGAGACATTCCAGGCGGCATTAAAGTAGGCGATGTAATTGAGGTAATGGTAGTAGAAAAAGAAGACAGAGAAGGCAACTTAAATCTTAGCCGTAAATCTGCAAGAATTACAAGAGCTTGGGAAAGAATTGTAGAAGTAAACAAAACCGGTGAAATTGTTACTGGTTTGGTTACTAGCAAAACCAAAGGTGGATTAATCGTAGATGTGTTTGGAATGGAAACATTCTTACCAGGTTCACAAATTGACGTGAAACCTGTAACAGATTACGATCAGTTTGTTGGAAAAACCATGGAATTTAAAGTGGTTAAAATCAATGAAACTATTAAAAACGCGGTAGTATCTCACAAAGCCTTAATCGAAAGTGATATTGAAGCTCAAAGAGCTGAAATCATCGGCAAACTAGAGAAAGGTCAAGTATTGGAAGGAACCATTAAAAACATCACTGATTTTGGTGCATTCCTTGATTTGGGTGGATTAGATGGTCTATTGTATATCACTGATATTTCATGGGGACGAATCAACCATCCTACAGAAGTGTTGAAGATGGATCAGAAATTAAATGTGGTAGTACTTGATTTTGATGACGACAAAAAACGCATCAGCTTAGGTCTAAAACAATTAACTCCACATCCTTGGGATACCCTTGCTGAAAGTCTTAAAGAAGGTGAAATCGTAAAAGGAAAAGTAGTAAACATAGAAGATTATGGTGCTTTCCTTGAAATCACTCCAGGTGTTGAAGGATTGGTTCACGTAAGTGAAATTACTTGGGCTAACACTCCTATCAATGCAAAAGAATTCTTTAAACTAGGCGACGAACATGAAGCAAAAGTTGTTACACTAGATAAAGAAACGCGCAAGATGAGTCTTTCTATCAAGCAAATGACAGAAGATCCATGGAGCACAATTGAAACAAGATTCCCAGAAAATAGCCGTCATAAAGGAACTGTTAAAAACATCACTCCTTATGGCGTATTTATTGAACTTTCTACTGGTATCGGCGGAATGATTCACATCAGCGATTTAAGCTGGTTGAAAAGATTCAATAACCCTAATGAATACACTAAAGTAGGAAACGAAATTGATGTAATCATTTTGAGTATTGATAAAGAAGGACGCAAACTTCAATTAGGACACAAGCAAATTGAAGAAGATCCATGGAATTCACTTGAAACAGTTTTCACTGTAGGATCTATTCACGAAGGAACTGTTATCAAGAAGGATGACAAAGGCGCAGTCGTTCAATTACCTTATGGACTAGAAGGATATGCTCCTGCTAGACATTTGGCGAAAGAAGATGGCAAAACAGTTGGAGCGGATGAGCTTGCTCAATTCATGGTGATTGAATTCGATCGCAATGATAAACGCATCTTATTGAGCCATACTCGTCTATGGGAACAAGAAATAGAAGAAGAAAAACAAGTTCAGCAAAAAGAGAAAAAAGCTGAAGCTGAACAAACTAAAAAAGCAGTAAAAAACATACAAAGCAAAGTTGAAAAAACAACCTTGGGTGATTTGGGTGTTTTAGCAGGCTTAAAAGCTAAGATGGATGGAGATGCTGGTGAAGAAAAACCTTCAGCAGAATAAGATTCTCGTTCTTCAAAATAAAAAATCCCTCGAATCTTTCGGGGGATTTTTTATTTATATAAATAGCCTTCTCTAGTCAAATGACTTCTCGTCTAAATACACTTTTGTCATTTCATAAAAATGATTTTGTAATTGGTGTACACTTATAGGCTCCATTATATGCCTATGTTCATCTCTATACCAAATTTCCATTTTGGAAAATTCATTTTCTTTTGGCAACATCATTCGAAAGGCCCCCTTCGAATACTTTACACTCCCCTCTTCAGTAACCTGTTTCTTGAATTTAAAATCGACTAAAGTTGATTCTGTAAGTGGAATAGCCTCTAGCTGATGGGCATTATACCAAAAGTCTTGAATGCCTGTATCAACACAAGCTTGTTTATTGGAAGCATGCAAAGCTACCACCTCTCCAAATACGGCATCCCCTTCATTATGGGCAATTACATAATCGCCCATCCTAAGTTGACTAAATTTAATCATAATAATTATTTTTAACAACCAATGTAGGCCACTTTACTAAATTATAACATGACTAAAATCATCAAAAAAAAGCGAACCAACAGTATAATTAAATACCATTGATTCGCTTCCATTAAATAGATAAGCACTACTCAGCCCAACTCATTACATATCCGTTGTTCTCAATCTCTAATCCTTCCTTTGTAAGTTTTAAAGGACGGAAAGTATCTACCATCACAGCCAATTCTTTTGTCTCTTTTGCTCCAATGCTTTTTTCTACTGCTCCAGGATGTGGACCATGGGGAATACCTGCAGGATGCAGCGTTAACATCCCCCTAGTGACATGCTTGCGACTCATAAACTCCCCATCCACATAATAAAGCAATTCATCACTATCAATATTGCTATGATTATAAGGAGCCGGAACTGACAAAGGATGGTAATCATACAATCGAGGCACAAAAGAACATATCACAAAAGCATCGGTTTCAAATGTCTGGTGAACAGGAGGCGGTTGATGAACCCTTCCAGTTATTGGTTCAAAATCATGAATACTAAAGATATAAGGATAACAGCAGCCATCCCATCCCACCACATCAAAAGGATGCGTGCCATAGTGGATGCCATACAATAACCCCTGCTTTTTAGTCTTTATAATAAAGTCTCCCTTCTCATCGTGTGTTTTTAGGTTTTCAGGACCTCGTATATCTCTTTCACAAAAAGGAGAATGCTCCATCAATTGACCAAAACGACTCATGTATCTTTTTGGGTAATGAATGGGATGAAAAGATTCTACAATAAACAACCTATTGTTTTCGTCATTGAAATGTATTTGATAAATCGTACCCCTGGGTAATACAATGTAATCTCCATAACTGAAAAGCAATTCACCATAACAGGTTTTTACTACTCCACTTCCCTCATGCACAAAAATTACTTCATCCGCATCTGCATTTTTATAGAAATAATCCTTCATGCTTTGCTGAGGAGAAGCCAATACAATGTGGCAATCATCGTTCACCAACACTGCCTTGCGACTATTAAGGTAATCGGCCACAGGCTTTACATTAAACCCTTCTAAACTACGATGCTTCAGCATTTTTTCTTCTGCAATAACAGGCGAAACATCTATCGGGTCATCACATTTTACAATCAATGTGGGCGCATAAGTATGATATAAAATAGAATAATCATTTGAAAACCCTTCTGTGGAAAATAATTGCTCAGCATACAAACTTCCATCAGGCTTTCTAAATTGAGTATGACGCTTATGGGGAATGGTTCCCAGCGTATGATAATGAGGCATAAATTAAATTAATAGATGAAAAATGGTGGTTGATTTCAAAAAGAACAAATCAATAACCTTTGCATAAGGCCAACATTAAGAAATAATATTTCCAGTTGCGCTTATCAATGTAATATGTAAAGTTTCTATGTAATGGCAATTTTAAAGCGGTATGAGTAATTGTTTAATTAAAGCTAACTATCTTTCAATAAAATTACAATTTTTTAAAGGATTTATTAGTTTAGCTGTAAAGTTGACTTGTTAATCCCCTCTTTTTAAATAATCGACCGTGAAAAGAATAGGACTAATATCAGATACGCATGGATTTTTAGATGAGTCCATCTTTGAATATTTCAAAAATTGCGACGAAATCTGGCATGCAGGCGATTTTGGCACCATTTCACTGGTAGACGACCTGCAAAAAGGACTACTAAAATTCAATAACAATGCGTTGATTAGAGGAGTATATGGGAACATTGACGGAAATGATATAAGAGGACAATTTCCTGAAAAGATTGTATTTGATTGCGACAAAGTAAAAGTCTTAATACAGCATATAGGAGGCTATCCAAATAAATACGCTCCAGGTATCAAAAAAGAAATTACTGATCAAAAAATAAAACTATTTATTAGCGGACATTCGCACATTCTAAAAGTGATGTACGATGAACAATTGGAATGCTTACATATGAACCCTGGAGCAGCAGGAAAACAAGGATGGCAGAAAGTAAGAACCATCATCCGATTTGTTATTGATGATAATGATATAAAAGATTGCGAAGTAATAGAATTAAAGTAAATCAGATTGTATTTTTACATAGAAATCTCAAAAATGAAGCCTTATCTAATTTTAATCATACTGGCGCTTTCTTGCAATACCGCACCAAAAAAGGAAGTCGTTATTCCTCCACCAATTCCAACAGAAGAGCAAGGTATTAAGAATGCTATAGCTCAATTCCCTGATTCAATGCTGCTCAAAGAAAATCTTATTCAATACTATCGCGAAAATGACGATTATACCAAAGCAATTGCTGAAGTGAATTATTCAATTTCGACAGACAGCTCAAATGCTAGATATTGGCATATCAAAGCTGTTCTACATTTCGAAAACGACGATACTCTTCAAGCAATTTACTCTTTCGAAAAAGAATTAAACATACAGCCAAACACAACCGCAATCATTTCACTTGGTACATTATATGCCCAATCAAAAAACAAACAAGCAATTGAATTGGCTAATCTCTTAATAGCAAATTTCAAATCTACCTCAGAGAAAGAAGCTTATTTTATTAAAGGACTGTATTACTCCGCAATAAAAGACAATACACAGGCGATTGATTTTTTCGACAGATGTATTAAGCTAGATTTTACTTTTATGGAATCTTATAGAGAAAAAAGCATCGCATTATACAACCTGCAAAAATACAACGAAGCCATTGCTGTTTTGAATAGAGCCGTTACACTACAAAATAATTACAGTGAGGGTTATTATTATCTAGGCTTATGCTACGAGAGAATAAATAATACCGAAGCAGCTGCAGCATCCCTGCAAAAAGCACTACTATATAATCCTAATGATGAAGAGGCGAAAATTGCTTTAAAAAAATATATAGAATAAGTTACTGGAAAGAATTTCTACGCTACTTTACTTTAATCAAATACGCTTAAAAAATAATCTATTAACTTGCAATAAATACTTTCACATGGCAATCATAGCACCTTCCTTACTTTCGGCAAATTTCCTTCACTTGAAAAAAGATTGCGATATGCTTGATAAAAGCAGCGCAGATTGGTTTCATTTAGATGTAATGGATGGTCGATTTGTTCCAAATATTAGCTTTGGCCCAATGGTTGTTGAGTTCATCAGAACAACTACCCATAAATATTGTGATGTTCATTTAATGATAGAGGAACCAGAAAAGTACACTGATGCTTTTAAAAAAGCAGGTGCAGACAATTTAACGGTGCACTATGAAGCATGCAAACACCTTCACAGAAATATCCAACAAATTAAAAGCCTAGGCATGAATGCTGGCGTGGCTATCAACCCTCACACTCCCGTAGAATTATTAAAAGATATTTTAAAGGATGTAGATGTAGTATGTTTGATGAGCGTAAATCCTGGATTCGGCGGACAATCATTTATCCCCCACACCATTCATAAAATAAAGCAATTGAAAGAAATGATCAACGAGCAGTTGCTAAATGTAAAAATAGAAATTGATGGAGGCGTTACCCTGGAAAATGCGCCTAGCATTATTGAAGCCGGTGCCGATATATTGGTTGCTGGGAATACCGTGTTTAAGTCTACGAATCCCGCACTAACAATTGATGCATTAAAATCACTGTAGTTGATACATGAAGAAATGGCTTAAATATATGCACCCTTTCAATCATAAATTGATTGTGTCTTTTTTATTTATTCTATTTTTTTTATCTGCCAATGCTCAACAAAAAACTGCCACCATTTCCGGAAGAGTTGTAGATGAAAACGAGTATCCTCTTAGTAATGTAACCATTGTTGTCCTTGGGAAAAACGCTGGAATTAAATCAACTGAAAATGGCTCATTTACAGTAAAAGTTCCTTCTGAAAAAGCATTGGCGCTTGTGTTTAGTTATACCGGATACAATACCATTCAAAAAAATTTCTATTTAAGTAAAGACGAAACCGAATCTGTTACGATTAAATTGCAGCAATCAAAAAATTTATTAGAGCCTGTGATTGTTTCTGACGAAAAAGAAAGAAGAGAAAATAGTTTAATAAAGATCAATCCTAAAAATGCATTAACAATTCCCAGCACAACAGGAGGAGTAGAAGCCATTATCAAAACACTTGTTGGAAGCAACAATGAATTAACTTCTCAATATGCAGTGCGCGGAGGTAATTATGATGAAAACATAGTTTACATCAATGACTTTGAGATTTACCGACCGTACTTAGTTAGCAATGGACACCAAGAAGGCCTCAGTTTCATTAATCCATCACTCGTAAAAAAT
>CANJJU010000059.1 GCA_947474815.1 Chitinophagaceae bacterium
ACTTAAAGAAGCAGGCATTACTGAGTTTGTTTTTATCATTGGATATTTAGGCGAAAAGATTAGAGATTATGTGACGATCAACTATCCTGAATTAACATGTCATTTTGTAAATCAAGTTGACAGGCATGGCACAGGCCATGCGGTGGCACTTACCAAGGAAATCATTGGAAATGATGAAGTTATTATTGTACTAGGGGATACAATTGTAGAATGTGATCTTAATGAAGTCTTGGATTCTCCTTATTCAATGTTGGGAGTAAAAAAGGTAGATGATCCAAGAGCCTTTGGAGTAGCCGAAATTGAAGAAGATGGTTTTATTAGTCATGTAGTAGAAAAGCCTGCTATTCCCAAAAGTAATATGGCATTGGTGGGTATTTATAAAATAAAAGAAACCGATTTCCTATTTGGTTGTTTAGATACAATTATTCAATCTACTACCGATTATAACGATCTTAATCTTACGGATGCATTGGACTGTATGATTCAGAAGGGGGCAAAGTTTCAATCTTTTAAAGTTTCCAATTGGTTTGATTGTGGTAAAAAAGAAACGCTGTTAGAGTCTAATTCGATTTTACTTAAAAAATTCGGAGGCAATGTGTTTGAGGAGAATGAGTTTCAAAATACTATTATCATCCCTCCAGTAAGCATCGGGGAAGGGTGTATGATTAAGAATTCTGTTATCGGTCCAAATGTTGCCATTGGAGAGTATACAACAGTAACGAATGCAATTATTAAAGACTCAATTATAGGTTCTTATTCTCATTTGAATGAAATTGTTTTAAATAGTTCCCTCATAGGTAGTGATGCCGAGGTTAAAGGGGTGAGTAGGAATTTAAACATTGGCGATAATACCGCAATAGATTTAGGAGGAAGCAGGAGCTAATGCTCTCATGGTTCAGCTAATTACCATTTAAAATGGACATATTTAAAAATAGGATCACCGATTTATTTGGAATCGACATTCCCCTTATTCAAGGTGGAATGATATGGGCTAGTGGTTGGCGGCTTGCTAGTGCAGTAAGCAACGCAGGTGCATTGGGATTGATTGGAAGTGGAAGCATGTACCCGGAGGTATTGCAAGAGCATATACAAAAATGCAAAGCGGCAACCAATAAGCCATTTGGGGTAAATGTTCCGATGTTGTATCCTGATATTGACAAACACATTCAAATAATTATTGACGAAAAAGTGCCTGTGGTGTTTACTTCTGCAGGCAATCCTACAATATATACTTCGGTACTACAGCAGCATGGCATTAAGGTGGTTCATGTGGTAAGCAGTAGCAAATTTGCAAAAAAAGCAGAACAGGCAGGCTGCGATGCAATTGTGGCAGAAGGATTTGAAGCAGGAGGACATAATGGAAGAGAGGAAACAACAACTTTTGTTTTAATACCCTCTATTTGTCGCAGTGTAAGCATTCCCGTTATTGCAGCTGGAGGAATTGCTACAGGCCGTCAAATGCTTGCTGCAATGGTCTTGGGCGCATCAGGTGTTCAAATGGGTACTCGTTTTGTTGCAAGCGAAGAAGCTTCAAGCCACATTAATTTCAAAAATGCCATTATTAATTTACCCGAAGGAGATACTGCATTAACACTCAAGCAACTAACACCTGTTCGATTAGTTAAAAATAAATTTTACCATCAAGTTCAACAAGCTGAACAACAATCTGCTACGATTAATGAGCTATCGGCTCTTTTAGGAAGAGGGAGGGCAAAAAAGGGAATGTTTGAAGGAGACATGGAAGAAGGCGAGCTAGAAATAGGCCAAGTGAGTTCATTATTAGACAAAATAGAGCCTGCAGCTGAAATAGTTAGGCAGGTTTGGGCAGAATGCACTCATCTTATGCAATATCCACTGAAATAATATATTTATATTTGCACAATCTTTTCAACCTCAATCTTCAATAAGAATGCAACCTTTACATAGGCGTTTTTTTATATTTGTATGTGCTTTTTTAGCCTTGATTAGCAGCTTTTCAATTGGCTATGCTCAAACAACTCAAATTCCACCAGAATTACTTCCTGCAGGTATCAATGTGAACCAACTCTCTAATGCACAGATGAGTTCGCTTTTAAATAATAGTGGTCGTCAAAATACAGGAAAAGATAAAAATGCAGGATTAGAAGCCAAGTCAACATATAATAAAGACACTTCTTTACCAATCCGTGTACAGAAAATCATTCCGCAATCAATTGAAACTTTTGGTGCCAATGTTTTTCTTGAATCATCCGTAGCTGATTTATCAGAGCTTTCAACTCCTCCATTGGATTATCCAATTGGAGTGGGTGATCATGTCATCATATCATTATGGGGTGCGGCAGAATTTCAAAATAATTATATCGTTGCAAGAGATGGCACCATCTTTCCAGAAAATGTGGGAAAGATAAATGTTCAGGGATTAACTTTTGAAGAAATGCGTGCATTGGTTACTAGTAAATTCAGGAGGGTAGTTCCTGGTGCTACCAAAATTTCTGTATCGCTGGGTCAGCCACGTAGTATCAATGTGAATGTTGTGGGAAATGTAAACAATCCTGGTCCAGTTACCGTTTCTGCTTTTTCAAATGCTTTCAATGTAATTGCTCGCGCAGGCGGGGTGACCGAATTAGGAAATCTCAGAAATATTCAGATCAAAAGAAACGGTAAGCTTATAGATGAGCTAGATGTATATAAATATCTTACCTCAGGTGATTTAGGGAAGCGTACCTACTTGTCGAACAATGATTTTGTTGTGGTAACTTTTTCAGAAAAAAAAGTATTAGCCAAAGGGCAGTTTAAAAGACCCATGTATTATCAGCTAAAAAAAGAAGAGGGTGCCAAGGCCTTGATGCTTTATAGCGGTGGGCTGCTGCCAAATGCTGTTGGTTCCATTATTCACGTTCAACGAATTGAAAATGAAAAACAAATTCAGCGTGATGTAAATATTAATAATTTAATGAAACTGCCTAATCAAGATTTTATTCTTGAAGATGGAGATGTAGTGAATGCAGGAAATATTAAAGCTGAAGTATTTAATAAAATTGAGTTGCAAGGTGAAGTGAATTATCCGGGGGTGTATGAATATAGAGAAGGAGTAAAATTGTTTGACGTGATTGCGCAAGCGGGGGGGTTAACGAAAAATACTTATTTATCAAAAGCATATGTTTTTAGAGGCGGGTTGGATGCTACTAATTTTAAGCCTGAAAGAATTGAGCTCAATTTAACGGATAACACAAATGGCAATAGCGAGGGTAATATTGAGTTAAAATCAAACGACTTGATCCAGTTTTTTAATAAAAATGAATTTGAAGAAAAAGAATTTGTTCAGATATATGGAGAAGTAAGAAAAGCTGGAAAATTTAAGAGATATCTAGGAATGACTTTGCAAGATTTATTGTACTTGTCTGGAGGAATCAGTCAAACAGCTGAATTTGGACGCCTTGAAGTATCTAGCATTGTAGACATAGACTCCGCATTAAATGGATTGAAACCAACTAAGACAATTGTTAATACGTATAATATTCAGCAAGATTTATCATTAGACTCTACAGGCAGAAAAGTGTTGCTTAAACCATTTGATCAAGTGTTTGTAAGAAGAAACCCCACTTTCGAATTGCAGCAGAATATTGAATTAAAGGGGATGGTTAAATATCCTGGTCTTTATTCTCGTTTAAATAAAAGGGAAACGCTTTCATCTTATATTGAAAGAGCAGGAGGCGTGGTAGAAAATGCCAATCTAAAAGGCGCTGTCTTATTAAGAAAAAAAGAAATTGACCCTAGTCTATTTTTTATAGATTCTACAAAAATAAAGTTGGATTCAAATGGAGTTGTTATTAAAGATAGCTTGAGTGTTGAATTAAAATACCAAAACAAGCCCATTAGCATTGACCTACAGAAAGCGTTGCTTAATAAAAACTCCAAGTATGATGTTGTGTTACAGCAAAACGATGTTGTTTTTATTCCTGAAATAGATCCTTTTGTAACTGTAATAGGTAGAGTGCAGTCTCCTTTAAAAACGACTTTTATAAATGGCCATAAACGCCTTGGATTTTACATTAATAAAGCAGGAGGTTTTGGGGTGAGGCCTTGGAAAAGAAGAGTCTTTATCACCAATGTTAGTGGAAAAAGCAAAAGGACTAAAAACTTCCTCTTTATGCATTTTTATCCAAGAGTGGAACAAGGTACTATTATAACTGTACCAGAAAGACCACAAGGGCAAGCGTTTGGAGAATTAGCGAAATCAACTTTAGTGGCCGCTGTTCCTGTAATACTCAGTGCTATTATTTTTAAATACATTAAATAATAAAATTAGAATCAAGTGGCCAATCAATTTATTAAGGACATTTTACTAAAAATCTTTCGTTTAAGAACGCTGATTCTTATCACAGGTATATTGTTTTCCGCAGCAATGTTTTTTTATGCTAAACTAGTTCCGGTAGTGTATTCTTCCAAATCAACTGTATTTCCATTAAATAGTTCCAACGACAACGTTTCTTCTAATGCTATTACAAATCTGCTAGGTTTAACAGATGCTACTAAGAGTTTTTCTCCAGAAGCTTCCATTAATATCATAGAACTAGCTAAGAGTAGAAATACAAGAGAAGCGGTAGTGATGGAGCGACTTCCTGAAATCGGGAATAAACCAATCGCAGAAATTCTTATTGATAATTACAATAAAAATAAATCGTTCTTTTCTGCCTCAATTAAAATGCCTCAAACTCCAGCAGCTTTGGCTGCTGCAGGAGCAGAGCTGCTAGAAGGGGATGTCACTCCCAAACTAAACAAGAATGGAATACTTGAGCTAACTTATAATTCTACCAACTTGTTATTGGTTTCTAAAGTGAACTATATTTTTATTGATAAAATAGCTGGTTTTTACAGAGAGTTAAAAATAAAAAAAGCTTTGCTTGATTATAATTTTATTGTTGCAAAGGTTGATTCATTAGATAAGGTTCTCAGTGCTTTAGATGGGAAAACGGTGGGCATTTCTAACAAGACTTTATTTGTATCTCCTGATAAATTGCTGTATCAAATGCCGAAAGAAAATTTAGCAACTGAAAAAAACAGGATACTACAACAGCGTACTGCTTCTACCAATAATAGGGAAGATGCATTATGGAGATTACAAAAAGCTACTCCAGTCATTGAAATTCTTGATAAGCCAGAACCCCCCTTTGATATAATAAGACCCTCTGCCGTTATGTACGCTTTAATAGGGCTAATTGTAGGAATGTTGTCAGCTATAATAGTTTCGATATCTACTATTTCCTATCGTTATGTAAAGGACGAATGCAAAAAGTATCTCCTGTCTTAATTCAATCCGCTACTTTGCAAACGCCCATTTAATCATTTCTTTCCAGGTTGGTTTTTTGCCATACATCAATATGCCTATTCTATAAATCTTTCCGGTAATCCAGGTAAAGAAGAAGAAGCAACCTATTAGCAGGATCATTGAAAGGGCCAATTGCCAAATAGGAATATCGGAGGTGATTCTTCCCATCATCACAATAGGAGAGGTTAATGGAAATATACTTCCAAAAACGGCTAAACTACTATTGGGATCATTGATTGCTTTGGTCATAATCACAAAACCTAATATAATGGGCATCAAAATGGGAAAAACTAATTGCTGTGCTTCCTGTTGGTCTTCACTAACAACACTTCCAACAGCTGCAAAAAGAGAAGCATAGGTTAAGTACCCACCTAAAAAATAAAATAAAAAAGATAAAATAATTTTTGTCAGAGGTAAAGCTGATATGCCTTGCATGATATCTGCAATCATGACGGTGTTTTCTTGATTGTTTATTGCCGCATTGTTTGCTTGTTGCAATAAGTCGGGGAAAATAAAAGGAATGGCCATTTGCATCATAAAGAGCAGTACCAACCAAATGGCAAATTGGGTAAGTCCCACCGCTCCAATTCCAATTATTTTACCCATCATCAATTGAAATGGTTTTACTGAGCTTACTACTACTTCTGCAATTCTATTTGTTTTTTCTTCCGTTACCCCTCGCATGACTTGTGTACCATAAAAAATCATCATCATATAAATTAGTATGCCGCATGCAAATGACACTGCGTAAGTGATTCCTGCATTGCTTTTCTTGGAGCCCTCTTGGGTGTCTATAATATTTTCGAGCAGCACATTTTTTTCTATATTATCAAATGCTATTGGATCAATTCCGTTGGCAATTAATTCTTTTGTTCGAAGTGTATTATTGATCAGTTCTTCTATTGCATTCATTGTACTTAAGCTTACAGAAGATTCGCTGTGTAATACAAATTTCATCTTATTGCTAGAAGATGTATCTTTTGTGGTAGCTGGAACAATTGATAAAAGGGCTTGAAATCCCTGCTCTTTGTATTTCTTTATAAAAGATTGTTCCGTTTCGTTTTTTATAATTACAAAAGAAATTGATTTATCAGTAGAGTGTATCTCTTTGTCAAATATTTTTGATTCATCGATAACGGCGATTTGTTGCTTTTCATCGCTTCCTTTTAATGAGATAGCAATTATTGCTGCATAAAATCCCACCATCACCAACGGCACTAATAGCGTAGTGAGTAGAAATGATTTCTTTTTCACTCTTGTTAAATACTCGCGACTGATTATTAATCTAATTTTATTCATTTGATAAGTTTAGCACGATTAATTGACTGGTTGAAATTTCCTAGTAACGCCATTGTTTTCCACCAGGGTAAGAAAAATATCATTTAATGTAGGCAGCACCTCGTTAAAAGACTGGATGTGCACGCCTTCTTGTATAAAATATTGTAAAACCTCATTAGATGTTTTTTGGGTGTTTAATTTCAACAACAATTGTTCGGGTTGATGTTTCACTACTTCAAAAAGTTCTTTTGTCAGTAGTTCGGGTGAAATAGCTGCGCCCAAACGATAAACATTTTCTTTAAAGTCTTGTTTTACGTTAGAAATAGTTCCATCTAATATCTTCTTTCCTTTATTGACCAATACAATGTGATCGCAAATTTCTTCTACTTGTTCCATTCTATGTGTGCTGAAAATAATAGTACTTCCATTTTTTGCTAAATTGAATATTTCATCTTTGATTAAATTTGCATTCACGGGATCTAGGCCGCTAAAGGGCTCATCTAATATGATTAATTTTGGTTGGTGAATGACGGTTGTTACAAACTGCAGCTTCTGGCTCATTCCTTTGCTTAAATCTTCCACTTTTTTATCCCACCAACTTTCCATTTCAAATTTTACAAACCACTTTTTAATTTGCGCCATTGCATCCGTTTTGCTCATGCCTTTTAATCTGGCTAAATAAAGGACTTGCTCTCCAATTTTCATTTTTTTATACAGCCCACGCTCTTCAGGCATGTAGCCAATATTGATGGCGTCATTAAGTGGATCGAATTTTTTACCATTGAATATTATTTCTCCGCTATCGGGATAGAAAATTCCCGTAATCATTCTTAGTAAGGTTGTTTTTCCTGCACCATTGGGTCCTAGTAGTCCAAAGATGCTGCCTTCGCTGATGTTAAAACTGATATTGTCCACAGCTTTTTGTGTGGCAAAGTATTTTTTCAGTTCATGTAATGATAAAATATCCATAAAAATAAAAGTAGGTAGGTATAAATATAAGTCTATTGGTAAACGGGAAAAAGAAATTTTACACGAAAGGCAATGGGCCTTTACAAGTGTAATAATTTTTGGGTAATGATGGTGGCTACTTTTTCTCCATCCATTGCAGCGCTTACGATTCCTCCGGCATATCCGGCACCTTCTCCACATGGGTAAAGATTATAGCATTGAGGATGTTCGAGTGTTTCGCTATTTCTTGGAATCCGAACTGGGCTAGAGGTTCGGCTTTCTGTTGCTACCACTACGGCTTCGTTGGTATAATATCCTTTCATTTTTTTACCAAATGCCTTGAATCCCTTTTGAAGTGTTTCATAAATAAAACCAGGAAGCACATTCGACAAATCAGTCGCGTTTAATCCGGGTAAATATGAATTTGCGGGCATTGAACTAGAAGCTTTTCCATTACAGAAATCATCCATTCGTTGTGCGGGAGCAACAAATTTTCCACCCCCTGCTTCATATGATTGCTGTTCGATCATTTTTTGAAAATGCATAAATAGGAGCGGATCATGCTGGCTGTTCTTTACATGAGGCATTGATTGAATAGCATCTTCCAAATTTACCTGCACCACCATGCCGCTATTTGCAAAGGGATTGTTTCTTTTAGAGGGGCTCCAGCCATTCACTACTAATTCTCCTGGTGCTGTAGAGGCAGGAGCAATGATTCCTCCAGGACACATACAAAAAGAAAATACGCCTCTTCCATTTGTTTGCTCTACCAGACTATAAGATGCAGGCGGTAGCAATTCATTTTTGACAGCACAATGGTATTGTATCTGATCTATTAATGCTTGAGGATGTTCAACTCTAACGCCCAATGCAAAAGGCTTTGCTTCAATTAGTATATTTTTTGAATGCAATAATTCAAAAATATCTCTAGCCGAATGTCCTGTGGCTAAAATATAGGCATGGGCTTTGAATTCTTTTTTATCTGAGCTAATAATCGCTGTTATTTGATTTTTTTCAATTTGCAGGTCTGCTACTTTCGTTTCAAAATGTATTTCTCCTCCGCAATCAGCAATCAAGGTTCTCATTGCGGTGATGATATGGGGAAGTTTGTTTGTGCCAATATGAGGGTGGGCGTCAAATAAAATGTTATCTGGCGCGCCAAAATGCACAAATAATTGAAGAATTCGATCAATATTGCCTCGTTTATTGCTGCGGGTATATAATTTACCATCGCTATAGGTTCCTGCGCCACCTTCTCCAAAGCAGTAATTGCTTTCAGGATTGAGGATGCCTAATTTATTCAATGTGGCCAAATCTCGTCTTCTACTCTTTACGTCTTTTCCTCTTTCTATTATGATGGGTTTGATACCTGCTTCAATGAGCTTGATTGCAGCAAATAAACCCGCCGGACCTGCTCCTACGATGATTACTTTTTTGGGGGCATTGGTTACAGTTTTAAAGCTAAATTCTTGAGGAGCCCGATCAACAAAGGGCTCGTTTATAAAACCTGTTACTGTAAGATTAATGTAGATGTCTTTCCCTCGGGCATCGATTGATTTTTTCAGGATTAAGAATCCTGTTATAGCTGTCTCTTTTTTTCCTAAAGAGGAGGCTATTTTTTTAATAATCACTTGATTATTAACAGCTTCGCTGGGAAGCAATCGTAAAGCTATTTTTTGTTGCATGTGTTAGGTAGTTACCCTAAAAACAATTTGGGAGTTAATGAATTAAAAAGGAAGGTCATCAACGGCATCTGGAGCAGTAGCGGAGAAGGTATCCAACGGCTCAAGATAATCGTTGTCGATAGGTCCTTTACCGCTTGATTGAAGGATTTGCTCTATTCTCCAAGCATCTAAATTGGTGATATAGGTAGTTTTGCCATCTTTTTCCCATTTAGTGCCTTTGATATTGAAATATACTTTTATTTCATCGCCAATATTCACTCTGTCTATGATGGTTGTTCTATCCTGAACCGACTGAAATTTTATAAAGTTCACAATGCTTCTGCCATTGATTTCTTCTGTTTTCTCCACTACAAATTCTCTTGTTTTAAAGCTCTCAGTACGTTGTACTGTATCAAATTTGCTTATCAATTTTCCGGTCATTTCGTAGCTCATATATAAGTATTTAAGGGTTCAAAAGTAAGCCAAATTGCTGATTGGCGGCACTTTATCCATTAATTATTCAGGCCTGAGTTTTGGGGCTTTCTTTTTTCTCTTAAAAAGGCCGAAAAAGAGTTTTTACAATCAAAAACATTCCTTATTTTCAACGACTGATTCAAAATGATTGAGTAGGGAAATAAAAAGTCGAAATTAGTTCATAAAAAAATTTTTTTTTCAACAAATTCTTTTGATATTCGCCGTCCAATAAATTTTTACACATAAGGTGTATAACTTTTTAGGTTATTGGAACAAGGATAATAACAATATAACTCATTATATAAACTGCTTTTGGGATAATGGATAAGACTTTTGAAAAGGTATGGGAGAATTGTCTTGAGATAATTAAGGACATCGTTGAATGGCAGCATTTCAAAACATGGTTTGAGCCTATCAAACCAGTAGCGCTTAAAGAGAAAGTGCTTACTATCCAGGTACCAAGTCAATTTTTCTACGAATACATCGAGGAGCATTACGTTTCCCTTCTTGCTAAAACTTTAAAAAGAGAGTTAGGCAAAGAAGCGAGATTGGAATACAGAATCATGGTAGACAGCGGGAATAGTAAAAACAAGCCGCTTACTATGGATATTCCTGGTAATGGATACAAGTCTTTTTCCAACAACGAAATGGATTTTCCATTAGTGATCAATAATCCTGTTAAGAATCCTTTTGTTATTCCAGGATTAAAGAAGATGCAGATTGATCCGCAATTGAACAGTGCCTATACTTTTGATTCTTTTATTGAAGGCGATTGTAATAGGGTTGCAAGAAGAGCGGGCAAAACAGTAGCAGAAAAACCAGGCACTACTTCTTTTAATCCATTGGTGATTTATGGTGGGGTAGGATTGGGTAAAACCCATTTGGCACAGGCTATAGGTAACGAAGTAAAAAGATTATACAACAACAAAGTAGTGTTGTATGTGAGTTCAGAAAAATTTATCAATCAATTCATCGATCACGGTCGTAATAATGCCATCAATGATTTCATACATTTTTATCAGTTGATAGATGTGTTGATTATTGATGATGTACAATTCTTCAATCGTGCTGAAAAATCTCAGGACGCATTCTTCTCTATTTTTAATCATTTGCACCAAAGTGGAAAGCAATTGATATTGACGAGTGATAAGTCACCCAAAGATTTGGAAGGTGTGCAAGAGCGCTTGTTGAGTCGCTTTCGTTGGGGATTGAGTGCAGATTTACAATTGCCCGATTACGAAACGAAGATTGAGATATTAGAAACAAAAATGAAAAACGACGGCCTTGAAATGCCTCGTGAAGTAGTAAAATACATCGCATATAATATCAACAGCAATGTAAGGGAATTAGAAGGCGCGTTGATTTCTTTATTGGCGCAGTCATCTTTAAATAAAAGAGAAATTGATCTTGAGCTTGCTAAAAAGGTATTGCGCAATTTTGTAAAATCTTCCAGCAAAGAAATTACCATCGATGCCATTCAAAAGATGGTTTGTGAATATTTTGATGTTCCGTATGATAAGTTGTTGCAAAAGACGAGAAAAAGAGAGATTGTACAAGCTAGACAGATCACTATGTTCCTTTCAAAGGCATTTACCAAGAATTCACTTAAAACTATTGGAGAGCATTTTGGCGGAAGAGATCATACTACCGTTATTCACAGTTGCCAAACGGTGAAAGACCTGATGGATACTGACAATTTGTTTAAAGAAAGCGTACTTGAATTACAGCACAAAGTGCAGTTGGCTGCTATGTAAATTCAATATGAGCAATTATATTCAATCCAAATCTTGCAAAAGGTTTGGATTTTTTCGTTTAAACAGCAGCCGAAGAAATTATTTTCCATCTTTGCCCATTTTGTTTTGGGTAATAACCTTTACAATTGTATTTTTGCTGCCCCTTAATTAAGGGGAAGGTTACAAAGGGAGAGGTGCCTGAGTGGCCGAAAGGAACGGTTTGCTAAATCGTCGTACGGGTTAAACTGTACCGTGGGTTCGAATCCCACCCTCTCCGC
>CANJJU010000060.1 GCA_947474815.1 Chitinophagaceae bacterium
AAAATACTCCCCCCATAAAATATGGAAGTAAAAATCGGCGAAAGCTAATGCCGCTCGTCAAGATAGCTACCACTTCAGAACGTCCCGCCATTTTGGAGGTAAAAAAAATGACAGAAATGAAAACAAATAGCGGAAACAACATCGCATCTATTCTTGGGATAAATCCAAAATAATAGTCTGTGATGATACGCGATACAGATAATTGCGATTTAACAAAATCATCTGTCTTTTCACTGATATCTACTACTACAACAATTGCCGTTAACAGTAGAATACAAAAAAAGAAAGTGGTGATGTATCTGGATAATATATACTTATCGAGTTTCTTCATTCTTAATAGCAAGATAAATCATTTAATAGATTATTTAACGTCTATTCAACACCCATTGATTTAGCAGCAATCCATCCGGATGTCCAGGCATTTTGAAAATTAAAGCCTCCGGTAACCCCATCAATGTCCATTATTTCACCTGCAAAATAAAGCCCAGGAATTAGTTTGCTTTGCATGGTATTAAAATCAATCTCACTAAGCTGTATTCCACCAGCAGTGACGAACTCCTCTTTAAAGGTTGTTTTACCTTTTACCTTGAGTTCTTGTGCACACAATATTTTAATCAATATATTTTGTTCTTTTGAAGGCAAATCAGCCCATCTGATCTCATTAGAAATACCCGATTGTTGTAAAAAATATTCCCACAATCTAGCAGGCAATCCAAATGGATTTCTATTCATTACTTTTTGAGATGCAATTTCGAATCTAAGCTGACGCATTTTTTCAAGCAATGAGTTTTCGTTGAATGCAGAAAGCCAATTGATAGAAATGGTACATTCATAATTTCTTTCAGCAAGCTCTCTAGCACCCCAAGCGGAAAGCTTTAAAATTGCCGGACCACTTAACCCCCAGTGCGTAATAAGCAAAGGCCCTTTTTGTTGCAACTTAGTTCCTGCTATTTTAACGTTCACGTCTTGCACTGTTATACCCATTAAAGAAGTAATGGTGTGCTTGGGCATATTGAATGTAAACAAAGAGGGAACAGGTGGAATAAATGTGTGTCCTAATTTTGTAAGCCATTCAAATTGCACAGATTTTGGATATCCTCCGCAAGCAATGCAGACATAATCAGCAATTATGGTACGGCCATTTTTAAGTTCGAGGGTAAATTGCTTTCCATTGAGAGCTGCAAGGTTAGATACTTCTGCATTCATTAGTATCTGAACCTTATACTTATTGGCTTCATTCAACAAGCAGTCGATAATTGATTGTGAGGTATTGCTTACGGGAAACATTCTCCCATCTGATTCGGTTTTAAGCGCTATGCCTCTTTCTTCGAACCATTCGATGGTATGTTTTGTATAAAATTGATGAAAGGCATTTTTTAAAAAAGCGGCTCCTCTAGGGTAGTTTTTAATTAATTCAGCTATACTAAAACAGGCATGGGTTACATTACATCTACCACCACCACTCACTTTTACTTTGCTTAAAAGCTTACTTCCTTTCTCCACTAATATCACCTGAAGACCGGGATGCATTTTAGCTGCATTGATGGCACAAAAAAAACCTGCTGCACCTCCCCCGATTACAACAAGTTGTTTGTCTTGCATAAAAAATTTAATAAATAATATTAATAACTCCAGGTAAGATTCGGATTGGCTCTTTCTGCATTTTCTATTTCCTCAAATGACGTAAGAATATCGGGATCTCCCTTAGTAATGCATACATCGTGTTCGAAATGTGCAGAAGGTTTTCCATCTTTTGTTAGAATAGTCCAACCATCATTTAGGTGAACTACTTCTTTCACACCCATGTTAATCATTGGCTCAATAGCCAACACCATGCCTTCTTTTAATTTAGGACCAGAGCCTTTTTTGCCATAATTAGGCACTTGAGGATCTTCATGCAAATCCCTTCCAAGTCCGTGCCCTACTAATTCTCTTACAACTCCATAGCCATTCTTCTTTTCTGTATGTTCTTGTATCGCATGGGCAATGTCTCCAATTCGATTCCCTTGCCTTGCTTTTTCAATCCCTGCATAAAGAGATTCCTTTGTAACCTTCAATAATTTTTTAACCTCTTCTGAAATAGATCCTATAGCATAAGTATATGCACTGTCTCCGTGAAATCCATTTTTATAAATACCAATATCCAAAGAGATGATGTCTCCCTCCTTAAGAATATGAGAACCTGGGAATCCATGTACTACTGCTTCGTTCATGGATATGCATGTTGCGGCAGGAAACCCATGATAATTTTTGAAAGAAGGAATACCGCCATTGTCTAATATAAACTGCTCTACAATATCATTCACTTGCATAGTGGTCATACCAGGCCTCAATAGCTTGGCAGCGGCAGCATGCGCCTTGCCCACAAGCAAACAGGTGTGGCGCATGATTTCAATTTCTGCAGGTGTTTTATATAAGATCATTTGATATTCAAAATTAAAACAAACCCCAACGATAAACGCCGGGGTTGAAAATTTTATATACTTACTTTATTAATGCTTTTTTTACAATCCTGAAGCGGCTGCTTGCCTACCTTGAATTCTGCCTCCATTCATCAAGCCATCATATTGACGCATCAACAATTGGGTTTCAATTTGTTGCAATGTATCCAATATTACTCCTACCATGATCAATAAAGACGTTCCTCCAAAAAAGGTAGAAAACCCTTGTGACATGGTGAAAGTTAATTGAAATATACCAGGAAGAATTCCAATCAATGCGAGCATCATTGCACCCGGCAAAGTAATTCTATCCATAATCGTTCCGATGTAATCAGCTGTAGGCTGACCTGGTTTAACACCCGGAATAAATCCATTATTGCGCTTCAACTCATCTGCCATCTGCTTAGGATTAAATATCAATGCAGTGTATAAAAAAGTAAAGGCGATTACACAAACAGAATACACGATCATATAAACGATGTTAGTATGATCTGTGAAATATTTAGCCCATCCGTCTCCGGTAAACCCAGTGAAGATGGTTGGTAAAAACAAGATTGCTTGAGCAAAGATGATAGGCATTACCCCAGCAGCATTTACTTTTAGAGGAAGGAAATTACGTGCTCCTCCCATTTGACGATTTCCCACTATTTGTTTTGCATAATTAACAGGAACTTTTCTTGTACCCTGAACCAACATGATTAAGCCCATGATAATTCCGATAAGGAAAAGAATCTCTACTAACATAATTAACAAACCTCCTGCACCTCTTTGTGCAATTCTAGTAGACCATTCTTGTCCGAATGACACTGGAAGACGAGCAAGGATACCAATCATGATTATAAGAGAAGTACCATTACCCAATCCTTTATCAGTAATTTTTTCACCTAGCCACATTACAAACAATGTACCTACAGTAAGAATGACAACAGTAGAAACCCAGAAGAAATTTCCATATCCTGGAATCAGTGCTTCTGCATTACCTGGACTTTTCAAATATCCGATATAAGCAGCTGCTTGAAATGAAGTAACAATGACGGTTAGATAGCGAGTCCATTGGTTGATTTTCTTTCTGCCACTTTCTCCTTCTTTTTGAACCTTTGCCATTTGAGGAACCAGGATGGTCATCAATTGCATAAAGATTGAAGCAGAAATATAAGGCATGATACCCAATGCTAAAATAGAAGCTTTTGAGAAGGCTCCTCCAACAAAGGCATCTAATAATCCAAGCATTCCACTACTTGCACTATTATGAAGATTACTTAATTTATTAGGATCAATACCAGGAAGCACTATATATGAACCAATTCGATATATAAAAAGCAACAATAAAGTAAACGTAATTTTATTGCGCAATTCTTCTATGCTCCAGATATTCTTAAGTGTTGTAAGGAATTTCTTCACAGAATTAAATGAATTTATTTTTTCGCTAAAATGTAATAACGCAACAATTGCTGCGCTCTACAAATATCGTGTATTTATTTAATTATTTCAACAGTACCGCCCGCTGCTTCAATAGCAACTTTAGCTTTGGCGCTGATTGCATTTACTTTAAAAGTAAACTTACCTTTCAATTCGCCATTACCTAATACTTTTACGCTATCAGTTTGACCTATCAAGCCATTGATATAAAGATTTTGCAAGCTAAATTCAGTTATGCCATATTTTTCAGCATAATGATCAACCTGACCAATATTGATAACTTTAAATTCTACACGATTGATGTTTGTAAATCCACGTTTAGGGATACGACGTTGAATAGGCATCTGTCCACCTTCGTGACCTTTTTTACTTTTGTAACCGGCACGACTTTGACCTCCTTTGTTACCTTTTGTAGAGGTTCCGCCTTTACCACTTGCTTCACCACGTCCAAGACGTTTTTCTTTGTGCGTTGCGCCTTTTGCAGGCTTTAAAGAATGTAATTTCATTTGTTTTGATTTTATACTTACGGGGAATCGCCCCTCGCGTTTTAATTTGTAGAATAGTTAAGGATATGCTATTACACAATCCTTTATTCTATTATTATAGTTCCTCCACCTTTACTAGATGGTTTACTTTTGTAACCATTCCTAGAATTTGTGGAGTAGCTTCTACTTCTACTGAAGCATTCAGCTTTTTTAAGCCAAGTGCAATCATTGTTCTTTTCTGACGTTCAGATCTGTCAATTACACTTTTAACTTGTGTTACTTTTATCTTTTTCATGCCTTGATTTATTTAAGGTTCGATGTTTAATGTAAACTTCAACCTTTATTTATCCGTTAAATACTTTCTTTAAAGAGATATTGCGAGTTCTTGAAACACTCAATGGTTCACGTAAACTAGACAATGCTTTGATGGTTGCTTTTACCACGTTATGAGGATTGGCTGATCCAAGATTTTTAGCCAATACATCCGTAATACCAGCAGCTTCAAGAACAGCACGCATGCTGCCTCCAGCAATTACACCCGTACCATGAGCAGCAGGCTTTATCAATACTTTTGCTGCACCATCTTTACTCAACTGATCGTGAGGAATAGTACCATGCATTACAGGAACCTTTATCAGATTCTTTTTAGCATCTTCAATTCCTTTTGTAATAGCTTCTTGAACTTCTTTAGCTTTTCCCAAACCATGTCCAACTACACCCGCTTCATTTCCAACGACAACCAATGCAGAAAAACTAAAAGCACGTCCGCCTTTGGTTGTTTTTACTACACGATTAATGGCAACAACTTTCTCTTTAAGTTCGAGATCGCCGGCTTTCATTTTATTTACAATTACGTTTGACATTGATTCTATTTGTTGTTTGAAATTATTTTTTGTTACCTAGGTTCTGTTCTTCTAATTTTTTTCTTGAATTAAAAATCTAGACCAGCTTCTCTCGCTCCATCTGCCACAGCCTTTACACGACCATGATACAAATATCCACCGCGATCAAAAACTACTTTTTTAACCCCAAGCTCTACTGCTTTCTTTGCAATAGCTTCTCCTACCATTTTGCTTTTTTGGATTTTAGGTGCTTTTTGGGCAGTAATATCTTTTTGCTTTGATGAAGAGGCTGCAATGGTAACTCCATTATCGTCATCAATCAATTGAGCATAAATATCAGAGTTGCTTCTAAATATTGCAAGGCGTGGAATAGCTGCCGATCCGATTATTCTTTTACGAATACGATATCTAATTTTCTGTCTTGCACTTGTTTTGTTGTTCATTGTGTTTTATTTTTTATTTCCGATTCTGCCGGAAAATAGATTTTAAATTTTAGTTAGGCCTATGGTTTATTTACCTGCAGACTTACCCGCTTTTCTTCTCAATACTTCTCCTACAAATTTAACCCCTTTACCTTTGTATGGTTCAGGCTTACGTAAGCTGCGTATTTTAGCACATACCTGACCAAGTAATTGTTTATCGATACTTTCCAATGTTATCACTGGGTTTTTACCTTTTTCTTGAGCAGTAGCTATTTTTAATTCTTTTGGAATTTCAAATAATATATTATGAGAATAGCCTAACGCCAAATCAAGAATGTTTCCCTGATTAGCTGCTTTATAACCTACCCCTACTAATTCTAATTCTTTTTTAAATCCTTCGGTAACCCCTTTAACCATATTGCTGATTAAAGAACGATACAAGCCATGCATTGCACGGTGACGGATTTGATCAGTAGGACGATTAAATTCTACTGTACTTCCGACTACTTCTACTTTAATATCTCTGTCGATTAATTGCTTCAACTCCCCCATAGGACCTTTAACAGTAATCACATTATCGCTTCCAACAGCAACTGTTACGCCAGCTGGGAATTCTACGGGTTTTCTTCCTATACGACTCATTGTAATAATTTAATTTTTTAAAAAATGTAGAAATGATTTTTTCACGGTCAGCCATGTATAGAAGGCTTAAGGTGATATACGAATCGAAAGTCATTTCCAACCTTCCCACTCGACGTTTAATTTAGAATATACTACACAAAATTTCTCCGCCTACATTTTGAGCTTTAGCCTCTTTATCTGTCATTACTCCTTTTGATGTAGAAACAATAGAAATACCTAACCCGTTTTTAACACGCTTAAACTCATCTGGTTTTGCATAAGAGCGCAAACCCGGACGACTGATTCTTTCAAGACTTTGGATAGCAGGCAATTTTGTTGATGCATCATACTTCAACGCTATTTTAATAATGCCTTGTTTGCTATTTTCTTCAAATTTGTATTTAAGAATATAGCCCTTATCATATAGGATTTCAGTAATGCGTTTTTTCAAATTGCTAGCCGGTATTTCTACAATACGGTGGTTAGCCATTTGTGCGTTACGAATTCGAGTTAAATAATCTGCAATTGGATCAGTTACCATTGTTATGTCTGTTAAATGAATTAAATAATTTTTTACAATGCGATATCCGCTTAATTTTTAAAAGCTAGTATCTGTTTTTTTATTACCAGCTAGCTTTTGTTACGCCAGGAATTTTTCCTGCTAATGCCATATCGCGGAACATCAAACGACTTAAGCCGAAGTGACGCATGTACCCTCTTGGACGACCGGTTAATTGACATCTGTTTTTTAAACGAACAGGAGAAGCATTTTTAGGCAATAAGTCTAAAGCAGCATAGTTTCCTTCAGCTTTAAGAGTAGCTCTCTTTTCAGCATAACGAGCAACCATTTTCTCTCTTTTTGCTTGTCTGGCGATGATTGATTTTTTTGCCATATTTTAATTTTCAGATTTTTTAATGTTTTTAAACGGCATTCCCAATTCACTCAATAGTTCAAATGCTTCTTCATTTGTATTCGCAGTTGTTACGAAAGTGATATCCAAACCAGTGATCTTGTTTACTTTATCAATATCGATTTCTGGAAAGATGATTTGCTCAGTAACACCCAAAGTGTAATTTCCACGACCATCAAAAGCCTTGTCATTGATTCCTTTGAAATCACGTACACGTGGCAGTGATACAGAAACCAATCTATCAAGAAACTCGTACATTTTTACACCACGCAAAGTTACCCTTGCACCAATAGGCATATTCTTACGAAGCTTAAAGTTAGAAATGTCTTTTTTAGACATCGTAGCAACAGCTTTTTGACCAGTGATATTGCTTAATTCATCGATAGCGATATCAATAAGTTTCTTGTCTGTTACAGCACCATTTACTCCACGATTCAAACAAATCTTGGTAAGTTTTGGCGCTTGCATCACAGTTTTATAACTGAATTTTTTCATTAAAGCAGGTACAACATCTTTCTTGTACTTATCTGCCAACCTTGGAGTATTAGTTGTTGTGCTCATTATTTGATTACCTCCCCTGATTTTTTAGCTGTTCTAATTAATTTACCATTTTCTCTAGTGCGAGTTATTTTGCTTGGCCCGCCAGATTTAGCATCCCAAAGCATTACATTGCTGATAGCAATAGGTGCTTCGATTTTCACTATACCACCTTTTGTATTTTGGGCAGTTGGTTTGGTATGTTTGGTCACGATATTTACACCTTCAACCAAAACGCGACCTTTTTCCAAAATCACTTCCAATACTTTACGTGGTTTCTTCAAGTCCTTGTCATCTCCAGTGATTACTACTACAGCATCACCTTTTTTAATGTTGAACTTGGGTTTGAATCTTGTACTCATTTTATTTAACTTTTAGCTGTTGTTATACTTTCAGCTGATTTACTTTTCTTTTTTTGTTTCTACTGGATGTTTATTTTATAGCACTTCTGGAGCTAGAGAAATAATCTTCATGTATCCCTTATCTCTCAATTCACGAGCTACTGGCCCAAAAATACGAGTGCCTCTAGGTTCGTCAGAATTGTTCAACAATACAACTGCATTGTCATCAAAACGAATATAAGATCCGTCTTTACGACGCAATTTATTTACGGTGCGTACAATAACTGCCTTGCTAACAGTACCTTTTTTGATACCGCCTGCAGGCATTGCATCTTTTACAGTAACAACAATCTTATCTCCGATTTTAGCATAATCTTGACCACTGTTGCCAAGTACGCGGATACATAGTACTTCTTTAGCACCACTGTTATCGGCTACGGTTAATCTACTCTCTTGTTGTATCATTTTATTTAACTTTTTCTATCAGAGCTTTTACACAACTGATAATTTATTGAATTTTTTAATTGTTACCCATTGCATTATGCAATTAGATAGTGCGAATGTTATTTCACTTTTTCTACCACTTCAACCAATCTCCAACGTTTTGTTTTACTCAACGGACGACTTTCCATGATCTTCACTGTATCTCCGATACTACACTCATTCTTTTCATCATGAGCATGAAAACTGGTTGTCTTTTTAAGGAACTTTCCATAAAGCGGATGCTTGATCTTACGCTCTACTTTTACAACGATTGTTTTATCCATTTTGTTACTGGATACAACACCCACTCTTGTTTTCCTTAAATTTCTTTCTATTGTATTTTTTGCTTCCATCATTTATTGATTTATTGGATTATGCTCCAATTTGTATTTTTCTTAATTGTGTTTTTAAACGTGCAATATCTCTTCTCAATGAGCGAATGCTTTGAGGATTTTCAAGAGGAGAAAGAGAGTGAGTAAACGTAAGTTTTTTAATACGCATCTCATCTTCCTTAATCTTTGCCGTTAGGTCAGCCTCACTTAATCCATTAAGGCTTTTTACGAAATCAACTTTTTTAGACATCTTTACTAATTTGATAATTTTACAATTCTTTGAGTAACTACTACTCTTGTATTATGCTGAATAATCTCTGCTTTTTACAAATTTTGTTAGAATAGGTAATTTCTGAGCAGCCAATTCAAATGCTTCTTTTGCAACTTGTTCAGATACGCCATCTGCTTCAAAAAGAATACGACCTGGTTGAACGATAGCTGCCCAACCTTCTGGGTTACCTTTACCTTTACCCATCCTTACCTCAGCTGGCTTAGCAGTGATTGGTTTATCAGGGAAAATTCTAATCCAAACGTTTCCTTCACGTTTCATATGACGCGTCATTGCCTGACGAGCACTTTCAATTTGACGATTCGTTAACCAAACGCTATCCAATGCTTTCAATCCGAATGTTCCGAAAGCAAGTGTAGCACCTCTTTTGGTATCTCCTTTCATTCTTCCTTTCTGCGTCTTTCTGTGTTTTGATCTTTTTGGTTGTAACATTTCTTATAATTTGAAATTCTATTATTGTTTAATTAAGCGATTCGATATATAAAAAGCTCATTCAAAACATTTCATTTGTTTATTTTCTTGGTGCACCACCGCCAGTTCTGCGCTCTCCCCCTCTTCCACCACCACCTCGGCGATCATCTCCACCACCTCTTCTGTCATCTCTTCTTTCAAAACCTCCAGCAGGTCTTTCAGCACCGCCTTCATTTTTTCCACCTGCTATCACGTTTGGATTTAGATCTCTTTTTCCAAGAACTTCTCCCTTACAGATCCAAACTTTGATACCGATTTTTCCGTATACAGTTAAAGCGAATACACTAGCATAATCAATATCCATACGCAATGTATGCAATGGAGTACGGCCTTGTTTGATTTCTTCACTACGTGCAATTTCAGCACCACCCAAACGACCACCAACTTTTACTTTAATCCCTTCAGCACCCATGCGCAATGCAGAAGCTATAGACATTTTAATCGCACGCTTGTAATTGATACGATTTTCTAATTGGCGAGCAATGGTATCTGCTACAATATTTGCATCCAATTCTGGTCTACGGATTTCAAGAATATTTATCTGCACATCTTCTTTACCACATAGTTTTTTCAATTCTTCTTTAATTCTATCTACCTCTCCACCACCTTTACCGATGATGATTCCAGGCTTAGAAGTATGTATTGTTACAATTAATTTATTAAGCGTACGCTCAATAACGATTTTAGCAATACCACCCTTGTTGATACGTGCATTCAGGTAGTTCCTGATTTTATTATCTTCAATCAACTTGTTAGCATAATCTTTTTTATGCGCATACCAGTTGCTATCCCAACCACGGATGATTCCCAATCTTGCACCTATCGGATTTGTTTTCTGACCCATATTCGGTTTTTAAGTATTTATATATTTAACTATTAGTCTTTTTTTGTTTTTGCAGGAGCAGCCTTTTTAGGTTTTGCTTCTGTAGCAGCCACTTTAGCTACTGCTGATTTTTTGGGAGCCGCCACTGCCGCTGTATCAACAATCACTGTTACATGATTACTGCGTTTACGCACTCTATATCCACGACCTTGTGGTGCAGGACGCATACGCTTAATCACTCTTGCGCCATCCACAAAAATCGTTTTAACTATTAAAGCAGATTCATCTGATCCTTCGTTTTTTGATTTCCAATTGCTAATTGCTGAAACAACCAATTTACGCAAAGGAACGGCAGGATGTTTTGGATTGTGCTCCAAAATAGCCAATGCTTTTTCAACTTTCATTCCACGAATAAGATCCACTAACAAACGCATCTTACGAGGCGAAGTGGGATAATTATTTAGTTTTGCTACTGCTTCCATCTTATAATGTTTGAAGGTTTAAAGTATAAAGTCAACAGTTTACATCTGATGAACCTTATTCTAAAAACGATTTACGATATCTTTTTACTTGAATGACCTCTAAAGTTTCTTGTTGGAGCGAATTCACCCAACTTATGTCCAACCATAAATTCTGTTACATAAACAGGAATGAATTTATTTCCATTATGCACCGCAAAAGTTTGACCTACGAAATCTGGTGTAATGGTACTTCTACGACTCCATGTTTTGATAACTGTCTTCTTTGATTTGCCCTCTACCATCGACATCACTTTTGATTCAAGTTTAGATTCGATGTAAGGACCTTTTTTTAATGAACGAGCCATGTTTTTTTTCTGTTTATTTTTCGGATGTTATTCCGAATATTTTAACAATGTTATTTTTAAAAATCTTTACTTACTATTTGTTGGGTAATTTCTTACCGTTTCTTCTTTGGATAATCATTTTATCAGAACCTTTTCCTCTTGTACGAGTAATTTGTCCTTTTGCATATTTACCCTTACGACTACGTGGATGACCTCCAGAAGCTCTACCTTCACCACCACCCATCGGGTGATCTACAGGGTTCATCGCAACACCTCTTACGCGAGGACGA
>CANJJU010000061.1 GCA_947474815.1 Chitinophagaceae bacterium
GAGAGGTAACTGTAGAAAATACCACCAAAGATATTTATAGCTACTACCCTAACAGAAATAGCTTGTCTTATATTGATGTATACCAATTAGAAAATGTAAATACTTTCATCAGAACAACTTTGCGCTACCCCGCATTCATGAGTGGCTGGAAGCAAGTAATTGATTTGCAATTGACAAATGAAGTTCCTCAATATCAAACGGATGGGAAAACGCTGCAAACTTTTTTTGCTGAACACTTTAAAGAATTCAACATACCCGCTGATCAACCCTTATCTGCTGAGCTACTTTATTTAGGAGTAACTGATTCGAAAACGCTTATCAATAAAGGATTGTGCAGTGCAGCAGACGTTTTGCAATTTGCACTCGAGAACAAACTAGCCTTGCAGCCTGGCGATAAAGACATGATCGTAATGCTGCATGAAATAGACTATATATTAAACAACATAACCCATACCATTAACAGCTCCTTGGTGGTAAAAGGCGATGATCACATTCATACTGCGATGGCAAAAACAGTTGGATTACCTCTTGGTATTGCCGCAAAAATGATCTTAAATGGGAAAATAAATCTAACGGGTATTCACATACCTATAATAAAAGAAATTTACGAACCGGTCCTACATGAATTAAAAGAATGGGGAATTAATTTTATTGAAAGAAAAGATTAAATTATTGCTCGTTCGCTAATTCGAGTACAAGTTGCCATTCTTTTTCTTTGACTGTTTGAACAGACAAGCGACCTAATCTTACCAAATCCATATTTGCAAATCTTTTATCTGCTTTTATTTGAGCAAGTGTCACTGATTTCTTTAGTTTTTTTATTGGCTTTAAATCTACCACTACCCAGGCTTCTTCTTCTGTAGTAGGATCTTGATAATGTTCTTTTACAACTTTTGCAATGCCCACAATTTCAACCCCTTCATTGCTATGATAAAAAAATACCTCATCCCCTTTTTTCATTGCTTTTAAATTATTACGCGCACTATAATTCCTTACTCCATCCCAGAAGGTTTGTTTGTCTTTCACAAACTGGTCCCAACTATATTTAAAAGGTTCGGATTTTACAAGCCAGTAAGCCATGAATAAATATTTTTGTAACGAAATGAATAATTACCAGCCTGAAGCCAGAACATCTGCAATATGCATTGTCTTTAACGATACTTCTTTTTGTTGAATACAACCTTGCAATTGCATCAAGCAGCTTAAGTCTGTAGAAATCATATACTCTGCACCTGTAGCCAATGCATTTTGTATTTTCTGATCAGCCATGGCTACTGAAATAGGCTCGTATTTAACAGAAAAAGTTCCGCCAAAACCACAACAAGTTTCGGTATCAATCATTTCTACTAGTTCCAAGTCTTTAACATGACTTAATAATTTTCTTGGAGAAGCTTTAATTTTACATTCTCTTAATGCGGCACAACTATCATGATAAGTAGCTTTCCCCGGTAATGATGCTCCAAAGTTTTCAATTTTAATAACCTCCGTAAGAAACTCCGTAAACTCATATACTCTAGCAGTGAGATTTTTAACTTGATTATGCGAAGAGCTGTTTTCAAATAATTTAGGATAGTAATTTCTTATAAACCCCACGCAACTTGCACTGGGAGCTACTATATAATCCACGCCATCAAAGTCTTTTAAAAATTTTGAGGCCACCCCTCTTGCATCATCCCAGAATCCAGCATTAAAAGCGGGCTGACCACAACATGTCTGGTTCGTATTATAGAATACCTCACAAGTTGCCTTTTCAAGCACTTTAGCCATGTTAAAAGCAGTTTGAGGATACAACTGATCTACAAAACAAGGTATAAATAATTGAACTTTCATTTTACTCTATTTACAATGATTAATAAAAACAAAAGCACCCAATTGAAATCGGATGCCTGTTGTAAAATAATTAATAGTCATGTTAAAGCCTTTAATTAAACTCGCCTAAACGAGCCAGTTGCTTTTCTACATCGCCATTGCTTACAGAAATATAAGTAGCGTAATTTTCTTTTAAATTTTTAAACAACTCTATTGCATCTTCCGTTTTACCAATTTTTGCAGCATAAGAAGCTGCAATCATCAAAGCATCTGGTGTAACAGATTCATCCTTCTTGTTTACAGAGGAGGCTTTTTTATAATAACTTAATGCCTCGTCTGTTTGATTTTTTTCTGCATAAGCATGACCTAACATTAAATAGGCTTTGCTTTGCACTTGATCAGCGCCATGACCTTCAAAATCTTTTAAGTATTTGATAGATTTATCAAACTCTTTTAATTGAAGATAACTAGCCCCCACCATATATCGTGCACGATTAGCGGCCAACGTACTTCCGTAAGTATTAATAACTTTTAACAACCCAATTACATTGGCTCCTTCAAGTGTTCCTCCATTTAGAGCGATACTAACAGAATCCTTACTAAAGCTAGTAGTAGCCATTTGATCAAAAACTTTTTCAGCTAAAAAAATCATTTCATTGGCTTTTTGCTCGTTGGGTTCAACAATAAATTTTTGATATCCCATCCAGCCAGCTGATAAAAGAATCACAGCTGCTCCTATATAGATTATCTTTTTGCTATACTTTGCCCAGAAGTCTTTTGCTTTTTCTATTACAATATTAGAATCTTCAAGTTGATTCAATTCTTTATTTTCTGCCATTTTTAATTTTGTTTAACGTAAATATGTTGGGTGATAATAAGTAACATTAGTCTGTAATAAAAGGATAGTCTTCCTGGATATATACATCCTTTAATAATTCATTGTCATCTGGCCAAGGACTTTCTTCTGCAAATGTTACAGATTCTTCTACTTCATTCTTCACTCTTTCATTAATCAGTTCTATATCTGCATCAGTCACCTTGTATTCGCTTTGTAATACTTTTAATACATGATCAATAGGATCTTTCTCTTTGTACTCCTCCAACTCTTCTTTGGTTCTATATTTTTGAGGATCGCTCATGCTATGCCCCTTGTATCTATAAGTTTTAATTTCTAACAATGTAGGGCCTCCTTTTTCTCTTGCTCTATTTACAGCTCTAAGCACGGCATCGTGAACCGCCTCAGGACTCATTCCATCTACTGTATCTGCAGGCATTTCATAGGCATCAGCCGTTTTATAAATATCTAATGTTTTACTAGTTCTTGCTACAGAAGTTCCCATTGCATAATTGTTGTTTTCACAAATAAACACAACCGGCAAATCCCATAACATAGCCATATTAAAACTTTCATGAAGCATACCCTGACGAGCAGCCCCATCACCAAAAAAGCAGAGAACAACATTTTGTGTACCCCGATATCTTTCTGCAAAAGCCAATCCTGCTCCTGTACCTATTTGAGCACCCACAATACCATGCCCACCAAAAAAATTCTCTTTTACGCCAAAGAAATGCATACTTCCACCCTTTCCTTTACTGCATCCTGTAGCTTTGCCGTATAGTTCTGCCATACAACTTTTAGCGGAAACCCCTTTGGCAATGGCCAACCCATGGTCTCTATATGCTGTGATAAATTTATCATCAGGATTTGTGGCTGTCATGCATCCAGCAGCAACCGCTTCTTGCCCTATGTAGAGATGACAAAATCCACGGATTTTCTGCATCCCGTACAATTGGCCTGTTTTTTCTTCAAAACGGCGCAAAAGGAGCATTAATTCGTACCAGTATAAATAAGTTTCTTTAGAAAACTTCGTTGCCAATGCTATCAATTTTAGGTGCCAAAGATAAGGGAGAAATGGCAAAATTTTCCAATCAATATAAAAACAATTAATAAGGGGTAATTTCTCTCTAAAAGCTAGTCCAAATGATCCAAAAAAGCAGTAAATCAATATACTTCGATTCATTTAAATAGCCCAATATATTTACGCCATTCGTATATTGCAGATTACATGCTGTTCCTTAAAAAAATAACCCTCACTCATTTTAAAAATTACGATATCAAACAATTTGATTTCGACAAAAAAGTGGTGGGGATTTGTGGCTTAAATGGGAAAGGAAAAACGAACTTGCTTGATGCCATTTATTATTGCTGTTTTACCAAAAGCTACTTTTCTTCCTCGGATGCATTTAATACCCAATTTAATAAAGAGGGCTTTCGACTCGAAGCAGCCTTCGAAAATATAGCAGCAAAACAACATGTAATTTGTATTCACAGAAATGGACTCAAAAAAGAATTTTACTTAAACGATGTGATGTATGATAAGCTATCAGAACACATTGGATTACTGCCCACCGTGATTATTGCCCCTGATGACATTGAAATCATTACTGGCAGTAGCGAAGAAAGAAGAAAATATCTTGATGCAACTATTTGTCAACTTGATAGCGAATACCTATTAAATTTAATTAAATACAACAAAATTTTACAACATAGAAACAGCCATTTAAAACAAGAAGCGGCTCAAGGAAAAATAAATGAATCACTGTTAGAAATATTAGACCAGCAACTAGTTGAACCAGCTAATTTTATTTACAATAAACGAATTGATTTTACTAAAAAACTACTGCCCCTAATTGACCATTTCTATAAACAAATAGCTTCCTCTAATGAATTTATTCAAGTATCATTTGACAGCAAATTAAACAATGGCAAATTAGATACCCTGCTTATAGAAAACAGACAAAAAGACCGCGCACTTCAAAGAACATCATGCGGAATTCATAAAGACGATTTGATTTTACAACTAAATAATCAGCCATTTAAAAGTATTGCCTCGCAAGGGCAACGGAAAAGTTTGTTGTTTGCACTTAAATTGGCAGAGTATGAACTGATTAAGGAAGGCAAAGGATTTTCTCCACTCTTATTATTAGATGATGTATTTGAAAAACTAGATGATATTAGAATGAAAAATCTGTTAGATTGGGTCTGTAACAATAACGATGGACAAGTATTTATTACAGATACGCACAAAGACCGACTAATAAATGAATTTGATAAATTGGGCATCAACGGCCAGATTATTGAATTGTAATTCATTTTAGTGAACGAATACAAATAACCTCTCACTTCGCGACAATCATTTATTACCTTTACCGTATTATGGGAGAATGGTCATTTCAAGATGCACTAAAGCAGTTTTTAAAAACTAGCAGACTCAAAACGGGTGTTCAAGCAGCACAGATAGAAGATGTGTGGGAAAATATCATGGGTGCAACCATTGCGAAGTACACAGACAGCATTAAAATAATTGGAGAAACTCTGTATATCAACACTTCTGTAGCTCCTCTCAAAAATGAACTGCTTTATCAAAAAGAAACTATTATAGAAAGAGTAAATGAAGCACTCGGAGAAAAAACAATAAAGTTTGTTGTTATAAAATAATAGCTACACTCCCATTCCCCTTATTTCAATTTCCCATATAGACTTCCCCCTTTATTGAAAATAGGCTCAATGCTCTTTTCTGTAGCAGCATCTTTTTCAACTGGTGGCGCATGATGGCCCTTAATTCTAGCATCTATAATCAATGGCCCCTTACAACCCCAATGCTTTTTTTCTGTAAAAGAATCTATCCCATAAATATCATGAGAGGGATTACATCTTGTAAAGGATGCCCATAAAAAATTATTAATATTCTTGGATACAAAAGAGGCATCATCACATATTATAATCAATACTATTTCATCTAACAATAAGCCCTCATTAATATTTCTTTCGCAATAAATGCCTGAAAGTTGTTCATTCAACTCATTCATCTCATTGTTAGCGTGTTGATAATCCACAAAAGCAGCATGCTGCATGGCAACCACTCCTGGAAAAATAATGTTACATTTATCAACACCTTTCAAATGATTCATTCGATCATGCAATACAGAAGCTAGCTTTCTAATTGGATTTCCATAAGCAGCAAAAACAACCTTGCTCCCACTATTGAGCGAATCCCCGGAATAATCAAGCGTATCGATTGTTGTATTAGTGTAAAAATGTACATCTCTTTCTACGTGTATTCTCTCAAGGATATAAGATAAAAACTTTTCAATATCACTCGTGCGTAATAGATTACTATCATCGGCTGTAATAAATAAAAATTTAGCAAGACTCAATTGCCCTGTTCCAAAAATATGATTCGCTATGGTAAGAATTTCGGCGGGCTGTTTCACAGGCATATAAGGAGTATAGCGTTCACTGCCAATTGCTAACAGCAAGGGATGAACGCCTGCAGCATCCACTGCATGCACTTCTTTTAACCCCGGGATTTCTTGTTGAATGGCGTTCCCTGTAATGGCATGTATTAGCTGACCAAAACTAGTATCTTCTTGAGGAGGCCTACCAACAACCGTGAACGGCCAAATTGCATTTTTCTTAGCATACACACTGTGCACTTTCATTAAAGGGAAAGAATGTTGCAGACTATAATAACCTAAATGATCACCAAAAGGCCCCTCAGGTTTATTTTCTCCTGGATATACTTCCCCTGTGATGACAAAATCAGCATCTGAACTTATACAAAATCCATTAACGTATTTATATCTAAACCTTCGCCCTCCTAATACTCCTGCGAATGTCATCTCACTAATGCCTTCTGGCAAAGGCATCACAGCTGCTACAGTATGAGATGGCGGGCCGCCAATAAAAACACTCACCTTCAAAGGCAATCCCATTTTATTTGCCTTGGTTTGATGAACACCAATTCCTCTATGTAACTGATAATGCAATCCTATTTCTTTGTTGGGGATATACTCATTTCCAGAAAGCTGTATGCGATACATTCCCAAATTGGCATTCATAATACCAGGATGTTTTATGTCTTCTGTATATACTTGTGGCAACGTAACAAATGCACCCCCATCCATAGGCCAATGTTGAATCAATGGAAGATCATTCACATTAATTTTACTGTGTAACACAGGATTTTTCAATGGATTTTTCAATGGCAATGCTTTTAAAGCAGCCAACCCTACTCCTATGTTTTTAATGGGATGTTTAAACGCTTGAATAGGATCTTTTTTTAAATCTATCAGCTGCTCAATTCTTTCTAAATTTTCTCTGAAAATAAATTTACTTCTTTCCAATGTTCCAAAAATATTCGATGCTGCCCGATAGTTGGAGTTTTTTACATTTTCAAAAAGGATAGCAGGGCCATTTTTTTCAAAAACACGCAAATGAATGGCAGCCATTTGTAGCATAGGATCTACCTCTTCTTTTATCCTTACTAATTGCCCGTTTTTTTCAAGGTCTAGTAAACATTCTTCAAGTGAGCGATAAGCCATTCAGCAGATTTACAATATAAAGTAGAAAGATTGAATTGAATACATTTCCATATTCCCAATTATTACAAAGGTGAACTTGGACAAGTTGTTTTTGATTTGTGAATTTTAAAAGTATAACTCTGATGACGAGCAGGTGTTTTTAATCTAAACCTTAAAGAAACACCTGCTAAATAATACCAATCTTTGTTTTTTGGATTCCCCCTTTTTGTCCCATCCGAAGGATAAGGAGCTCCATTGGGTAGCAAGTTGCCTTTGTATGCTAAATCCACCGCTTTCTGTCCTCTGTTTTGAAATAAAATATTTTTATCTACATAAGTTGTACTCACATCGTCAATATAATCTGTAAAGGTTTTTCGCATGCCTATTAATACACCCACTCTTGTGTTGTTACTTAAAGCCCATTGAATTCCTGCACCAAAAGGGATACTTAATTGTCGGAGTTTGTATTTTTTTCTTCCTTCATAAAACCCTTGACCTTCTGTGTCATATTCTGAAAGAAATATTTTAGCGCCGTTATCTAATTTTAGATAAGGATTGAATTTAAATACTCCAATATTTGTGAAGAAATAGGGAGATGCTTTGTATTCGTACAAATTGAATAAAACATATTCAAACCCTATTGAAAACTCTGTAATATTTGAATTAAAACTCAGATTTCTACTGCGATTTTTAACACTGAATTTGTCGTCTCCGCTGATATTTGCATTAGCAAATTCAATGTTCAATAACATTCGATCGTTTAATTCATAATTAAACCCCATACCTAATGCAGGCTTAGATCTTACCAATGTAAAAATTTTGTCTTGCAAATCACCTTGATAATTTGAAGCTCCCACAAATACAGACGCAAAATAGTTTTGTGAATAGGCGATTGTAAAACTAAACAGCAATATGATAGTATATATTATTCTCATGCTGATTAAAATGCTGATATAATCAGCGATTGTTATTTTCTAAGATACATTACTTCTTTAACGAGCTTAACTGTTCTGCTAATATCAGGCAAATAAGCTGATACTAGATTGGGTGCATAGTGCATGGGTGCATCCGCGGATGTAATTCTACGAATGGGCGCATCCAGATAATCAAAACCTTCCTTTTGAATTCTGTAAGAGATTTCAGAAGACACAGAGGCAAATGGCCATTGCTCTTCAACTATAACAAGTCGATTTGTTTTTTTAACACTTTCTAAAATAGTAAACCAATCTAATGGTCTGATGGTTCTCAGATCAATCACTTCTGCACTAATATTTTCTTTTGCTAATTCTTCTGCTGCACCTAGCGCAACTTTCATCATTTTATTGAAAGAAACAATCGTAATATCTGTTCCTTGTCTCACTACATTTGATTTACCAATTGGAATAATATATTCTCCTTCGGGAACATCGCCTTTATCACCATACATTACTTCACTTTCCATAAAAACAACAGGATCATCGTCTCTAATGGCGGATTTAAGCAATCCTTTAGCATCGTAAGGATTGCTTACAGATATAACTTTTAATCCAGGAATATTTGCATACATACTTTCAAAAGAGGTAGAATGCTGAGCTCCTAATTGGCCTGCACTACCCGTAGCACCTCTAAATACAATAGGGCAACCAACTTGTCCGCCACTCATTGCCAACATTTTAGAAGCAGTATTTAAAATTTGATCTAAAGCTAATACGGCAAAATTCCAGGTCATAAATTCAACAATAGGCCTTAGGCCATTTTGAGCTGCGCCTACTGCAATTGCAGTAAACCCTAATTCAGCAATAGGAGTATCTATTACCCTTTTTTCGCCGAATTCGTCGAGCATACCTTGACTCACTTTATAAGCGCCATTATACTCAGCTACTTCTTCCCCCATCAAAAACACGCGTTCATCTAACCTCATTTCTTCCTGCATTGCTTCTCTTAATGCTTCTCTAAAGGCAATTTGTCTCATTTTACCGTCTATTTATTAAATGATATTGAATTGTACAAATTTATTCTATAGTATTCACACAAACAAATTGAGTAAAACATATAAAAGTTAAAGATTACTGACAATTCTCAATAACCATAGCGCTTGCCCCTCCGCCACCATTACAAATACCGGCTGCACCATACACGCCATTGTTTTGTTTTAAAACATTGATTAATGTTACGATAATTCTTGCTCCGCTACAACCTAAAGGATGACCTAAGGATACAGCCCCTCCATTAACATTCACTTTTGTAGCATCCAATTTCAATCGACGAGTATTTTCAATACCAACAACAGCAAAAGCCTCATTCAATTCCCAATAATGAATATCTTCTATTGAGAGATTTGCCTTCTCGATAGCTTTAGGCAAAGCAATTGAAGGAGTAGTTGTAAACCACTCAGGAGCTTGTTCTGCATCAGCATATGATCTGATTTTTGCAATAGGCTTTAGCCCAAGTTCAGTTGCTTTTTCTTTACTCATAAGAACCAATGCAGCAGCTCCATCATTCATAGTGGATGCATTTGCAGCTGTAACACTACCGTCTTTTTGAAAAGCGCTTTTCAATTCTGGAATTTTATCAAACTTCACATTAAATGGCTCTTCGTCTTTAGAGAAAAATATTGGATCACCTTTTTTCTGTGGAATTTCAACTGGTATAATTTCATTGTCAAATTTGCCATTCTGAATAGCTGCTTGGCTTCTTTTATAGCTTTCTATTGCAAAAGCATCTTGATCTTGTCGACTTACATTACAAGTTGCAGCACACATCTCAGCTGCCACTCCCATTGCTTTGCCATCATATACATCAGTAAGGCCATCTTTTACTAATCCATCAATCAGTTGAACATTGCCATACTTATTGCCCCAGCGCATTGAATCTGAATAAAAAGGAACATTACTCATACTTTCCATCCCTCCAGCTACGACGATATCCGCATCGCCTAATAAAATACTTTGAGCTCCTTGAGCAATTGCCTTCATTCCACTTGCACAAACTTTATTAATAGTAGTACACGCTACCTCGTTGGGCAATCCTGCAAATTTTGCTGCTTGCCTTGCAGGAGCTTGGCCTAAATTAGCTTGAATAACAGACCCCATTAAAACCTCATTTACAAGGCTTGGAGAAACGCCTGCTTTTTGTAAAGCGCCTTTGATGGCGAAGCCACCTAATTGAGTAGCTGAAAAACCTTTCAAAGAACCTCCAAAACTTCCTAAAGGAGTTCTAACGGCAGAAATAACATACACTTCTTTCATAAAAAAATATTAAATGATTGTTGTCATAATTTAGAATAACAAAGGTAATACATTCAATCAAAGTTGCAGAAGATAAATAGGTATTATTTCGATACAAAGCCCACCAATTATAGCTTATAAGTACAAAACGAAGAAAAAATGAGTTTATTTTATTGAAGGATAAAAATAATTGTCATCCAAATGACTTGACATTAATTTGCAGGTCTTTTAATTTAAATATAACTTTGAAATAAGAAGGATTTTTTTGCATGATTCAAACACCTTCTTTTTTATCCCTTCTTAAAGAAAATTCCCTATCCACCATTCCGAATTACTTTTTTTATAGTCCTATTTGATTAGTGTATTCAAAAAAATACTAACAAATTGACATCTTATTCTCTCTATCCATAGAGTCTTATGTAGCGCCCCAATATTGACAAAATGTAATATTATGGCATATACAATACTTAAAAACAAAATTTATATTATTTGTTTTTGTCTATTAAGCCTCACATTAGGCTCCTGCCTGAATACAAAACAGGTTTCTTACATCGTCAATGTAAATGACACTTCATTTCAAGTAACCAACACATTTCAAGAATCTATTATCCAAAAAAATGACATATTAAGCATCCACATCAGCAGCTTAAACGCAGAAGCGTCAATTGTATTTAATGCAACCAATACTCAAGCCACTACCACCACTGGAACCAATGGGTACAGCACTGGAGCAGGTGGCTACTTGGTTAATAATGAAGGATACATCCAATTCCCCATTCTAGGAAATATCAAAGCAGCGGGAATTACTAAAAAAGAATTAAAGCAACATATTACTGATTCTATTGTAGAAAAAAAATTACTAATTGATCCAATAGTAACAATTAGGCATTTGAATTACGAAGTAACTGTAATTGGAGAAGTTAGCAAACCTACCGTTATAAATGTGCCTAATGAAAAGATTTCTTTATTAAAAGCCCTTGGATTAGCAGGCGA
>CANJJU010000062.1 GCA_947474815.1 Chitinophagaceae bacterium
TCCATGGTGGTGCCATCCGGGGTAACCAGTAATGAGGTCATTAGTCCAAGTGAACCGAAACCTTGAGCGACGGTGTCGGATTGTACATCGCCATCGTAGTTTTTACAAGCCCATACAAAGTTGCCGTTCCATTTCAACGCACTGGCAACCATGTCATCTATCAAACGATGCTCATAAGTTATCCCTGCTTTTTCGTAAGCAGCTTTGAATTCATTTTGATATACTTCTTCAAAAATGTCTTTAAATCTTCCATCATATTTTTTAAGGATGGTATTTTTTGTTGAAAGGTATAGTGGCCATTTTTTACTAAGCGCCATATTGAAACAACTTCTTGCAAAACCGAAAATGCTTTCATCGGTATTGTACATAGCCATTGCTACTCCATCCCCTTTGTAATTATATACTTCAAATACTTGGGCTTCTCCGCCACCTTCAGGAGTAAAGGTCATGGTCAATTTTCCTTTTCCTTTGATGACAGTATCGGTTGCACGATATTGATCACCAAATGCATGTCTTCCAACAATAATGGGTGCCGTCCAATTTGTAACCAATCTTGGTACATTTTTCATTACAATAGGCTCTCTGAAAACAGTGCCATCTAATATATTGCGAATCGATCCGTTTGGACTTTTCCACATTTGTTTTAAGTTGAATTCTTTTACACGTGCTTCATCTGGAGTGATAGTGGCGCATTTGATACCCACACCACATGCTTTGATTGCATTCGCTGCATCAATGGTCACTTGATCATTGGTTTGGTCTCTGTACTCCATTCCTAAATCAAAATATTGAATGGGCACTTCTATATAAGGCAGAATTAATTTGTCTTTAATGAATTTCCAGATAATTCTTGTCATTTCATCTCCATCTAGTTCTACTACTGGATTGGTCACTTTTATTTTTGCCATGCTTGTGTAATTTTGAATGCGAAATTAAGGAAAAGTTGTCATTTGAATGCCTATAGATTCTTAATTACCTCATCAGCAAATTCACTTGTTTTTAAAAGAGTAGCTGCTTTCATTAAATTGTAAAAATCGATTGTTACGGTTTTGTTTCTAATCGTTTTAGCCACTCCATTTGTAATTAATTCTGCAGCATCTCTCCAGCCCATGTATTCCAGCATCATTACACCGCTTAATATAACAGAACTCGGATTCATGGTATTGGTATTTGCAAAACGCGGGGCTGTTCCATGAGTAGCTTCAAAAACAGCATGGCCAGTTTTGTAATTGATATTTGCACCTGGTGCGATACCGATACCGCCTACTTGTGCTGCTAGTGCATCACTAATATAATCACCATTTAAATTTAAGGTGGCGATTACACTATAATCTTGTGGTGCGAGCAACGCTTGTTGTAAGAAGTTATCTGCGATAGCATCTTTAATAATTACTTTTCCACCAATAGCACTAATTTTCATTTCTTCGTTCGCTACAGCTTCTCCACTTTCTTTTTTTGTTCGTTCCCATTGCTGCCATGTATACACTTCTCCTGCAAATTCTCGTTCGGCAAGTTCGTATCCCCAATTCTTAAATGCGCCCTCAGTGTATTTCATGATATTCCCTTTGTGCACCAATGTTACAGAAGGAAGTTTATGATTGATGGCAAATTGAATAGCTGCACGAATCAGTCTTTCACTACCTTCTTTGCTGATGGGCTTTATTCCTATAGAAGTAGTTTCTGGGAAACGGATTTTTTTAACATCCATTTCTTTCATCAGAAAAGTAAGTAGTTTTTTTGCTTCGGGTGTACCCGTCATAAATTCAATGCCCGCATAAATATCTTCTGTGTTTTCTCTGAAAATAGTCATGTTTACTTTTTCAGGTTGCCACATAGGAGAGGGGGTGCCTTCAAAATATTTTATTGGCCTTAAGCATACATACAAATCGAGCTCTTGTCTTAAGGCTACATTCAAACTACGAATACCGCCTCCAACGGGGGTGGTAAGTGGCCCTTTAATAGAAATTAAATAATCTTTAAAAGCTTGCATTGTTGCAAGCGGCATCCATTCTCCCGTTTTAATAAATGCTTCTTCTCCTGCCAATACTTTTAACCATTCAATTTCTTTTGATCCTCCGTAAGCTTTTTTAATAGCTGCATCAAAAACACGTACGCTTGCTTTCCAGATATCTGGTCCAATTCCATCTCCTTCAATAAATGGGATAATAGGATTGTTGGGCACTTGTAGTTTTCCCTCTTTACCCATTATAATTTTCTCCGCCATATTAATTTATATTTTCAATATTGTTAGATACTACAATTGATCCATTCTCCATCAAATTGTACATTGGAGAATTTTTTATAGAAATTAATGGCGGGGGTATTCCAATCCAATACCTGCCACACCATGCCCTTATAATTTTTCTCTTTGCACACTTCTATTAATTGATCGAATAACATTTTTCCAATTCCTTTACTGCGCATATGTTCGGTCACCAAAATATCTTCTAAATAAAGTCTCTGTCCTTTCCATGTACTATATCGAATATAATAAAGAGCAAATCCAACAATTTCTTTAGAATTGTCTTCTTTGGTTAATTCGGCTACATAGGCCCACCACACTGGAGTGACACCAAATCCGCTTTCCACAAAATGATTAAATGAAACAGTCACTTCTTCTGGGGCTTTTTCATATAAAGCCAATTCATGAATTAACTGCATCATTCTATTGCAGTCTTCCTTTTGAGCTTTGCGGATATGAATATTCATTTTTACTAGAGCACTGAATGCCAATAATTAAGGATAAAATTTAAAACTAATTGTGGTCAATCATTGTGTAGGTTACACCATACGATCCGTCTGCGAAATAGCCATTTCCTCCTGGCTGATATTCATTATGGAAAAATTTTCTGTATACCATGCCTATTCCCTTTGCATATTTTTCCTGGCAGTAATTTATTTCGCTATAACTCGCTGGGTCATTTGGATTACCAACGATCTCATCTCTTTGGTCAACCGTTAGAATATTGTCTAATGAAAAAGTTCCAATAGTACCGCTTACACCTATGTCGCTATATGAATAATCCCAGTTGTCAAGATATTTCAGCGTAGAATTAGCCGAATAAGTATCTATATAGGAATTGCCTTTCCAGCTATAGCCTAGTCTGATGGGCATGGCTAATTTTATATACCTAAGATTGTTTTCTATAAATTCCAACGTGTTTATGGTATTGGTTACCATAAAACTTGCATCAGGTGCCCAGGCGTCTAAATTTGTTTTACGAATAAACCGAATGATTCTAAAAGAGGGTCTTCCCAAATTATCTGTAATTGCTGCATCTGTTAAATACTTTACTTCATTACTGATGGTTGTATCACGTGTGCCAAAAGATATATAAACCAAGGAATCCAATTGATAAGTGATGTATTTTCCTACAATTGATGGGTTGTAATCAGTGATAGATGCTGTGCTATAATTGTCTTCAGATTTATTACAGGAAACCATCGTCAGGCTTATTAAAAAAAATGCGACTAGAAATAAATATATTTTCATTTGGTAGATTTTTTATTTTGTTAATGGATGCTCGCGCTGAATAATCCCCCCGCCAATTACATCCTCTCCTTCGTAAAAAACAGCACTTTGTCCAGGTGCAACTCCTTTTACATTCTCAAAAAACCTCACTTTAATACTTTTTCCATCAGCATACAATTGGCTCATTGCTCCTTTGTCTTTGTACCTAATTTTTGTGATGGCTTCCATTCCATCGGCAATGCCGTCGTATTTAATCCAGTTAATACCATTTACAACCAGTTCGGTTTTATTAAGATCATTTTCAGAACCTAGAACCACCGTATTTGTTTCAGGAATAATTTCTGTTACAAAAGCAGGACTTCCTAAAGCGATCTCAAGTCCTTTTCGTTGACCAACAGTATAGAATGGATAGCCTTTGTGTTTGCCAATTATTTTTCCAGTTTGGTCTACAAAATTTCCTCCATCTACTCGTTCTTCCAATCCTTCTACTCTGCGCTTTAAAAATCCACGGTAATCATTGTCTGGCACAAAACAAATTTCATAGCTTTCATTTTTTTTGGCCAATTCGGGATATCCAAAATCGTGTGCCATTTGCCGAATAGCTGTTTTATGAAAGGTTCCTAGCGGAAGTAAGGTACGACTGAGTAAATCTTGCTGAAGTCCCCATAGGGCATAGCTTTGGTCTTTCGTTTCATCGATGCCTTTTCTGATAAAATATCTTCCATTACTGTGTTGATGTATTTGAGCATAATGTCCAGTGGCAATGAAATCACAACCCATGGCATCTGCTCTTTTAAGCAAGGCTCTCCACTTAATATGAGTATTGCACATTACGCAAGGATTGGGTGTGCGGCCCGCTATGTATTCATCAACAAAATTTTCAATTACAAAATCGCCAAATTCCTCTCTGATATCCAATATAAAATGAGGAAATCCATTTTCTACCGCAGCCATGCGGGCATCATTAAAACTATCTAGATTGCAGCAGCCTGTTTCTTTTTTATTGGTTACGCCTACACTAGTAGCATAATCCCATGTTTTCATAGTGATACCCACCACTTCGTATCCTTCTTTATGAAGCATCAAGGCCGCTACGGTACTGTCTATACCGCCGCTCATGGCCATTAATACTTTTCCTTTTTTACTCATGATTTTACTTCACTACAAAGATAGCGATTGATTGGGTTGATTATTTGAAAAGAAGAGGAAAAGGCAAGGTTTTTTACATTTTATGTTATCTTGCAATTATGCAACAATATCTTAACCTTCTTCGTCATATTAAAGAAAACGGGACAGACAAAAGTGATCGGACAGGAACTGGAACACGGAGTGTTTTTGGGTATCAAATGAGATTTGATCTTGCTGCCGGTTTCCCTATGGTGACTACTAAAAAGACGCATCTAAAAAGTATTATTTATGAATTATTGTGGTTTCTAAAAGGAGATACCAATATTGCGTATTTAAAAGAGAACAATGTTTCTATTTGGAATGAATGGGCAGATGAACAAGGCAACCTGGGTCCTGTATATGGTAAGCAATGGAGAAGCTGGGAAGGAGCAAATGGAGTAGTAGTTGATCAGGTAAAAGATTTAATTAATCAAATTAAAACCAATCCAGATAGCAGAAGATTAATCATTAGTGCTTGGAATGTGGCTGATTTGCCCAAAATGAAATTAATGCCTTGTCATTGTTTGTTTCAATTTTATGTGGCAGAAGGAAAATTAAGTTGTCAGTTGTATCAAAGAAGTGCAGATGTTTTTTTAGGAGTGCCTTTTAATATTGCTTCTTATGCATTGTTAACCATGATGATTGCTCAAGTGTGCGGGTTGGGTTATGGTGATTTTGTTCATTCATTTGGCGATGTGCATTTATACAATAATCATTTTGATCAAGCAGAACTTCAATTAACAAGAACACCATTTCCATTGCCTGAAATGAAAATAAATCCTTTAGTGAAAGATATTTTTGAATTTAAGTTTGAAGATTTCGAATTGGTTAATTATCAATCTCATCCTGGCATAAAAGCACCTGTTGCTGTTTAAAGCCAAATCACCTAATGCAGTTAGTATAATGATTTCTTTAATAGTTGCCACTTCAGAAAACAATGCCATTGGAAAAAACAACCAATTGCTTTGGCATTTACCCAATGATTTGAAATTTTTCAAAAATACCACTTGGGGTGGAGTAGTGATAATGGGACGTAAAACATTCGAATCTGTTAACAAGCCGTTACCCGGTAGGATCAATATTGTCATTACCAAACAGCCCAATTGGAAAGCTGAAAACGTATTAGTGGCTTCTAATGTAGAAGATGCACTGAAAATGGCAGCGCAAACAAATTGCCAGGAAATTTTTGTAATTGGCGGTGGAGAAATTTATAAAGAGTGTTTGGCTAAAGCCAGTAGAATTTACTTAACAAGAGTTCATGCGGTAATAGAGGGGGATACATTTTTTCCTTTATTGGAATCAAATCAATGGAAGATGATGTCTAATGTTGATTTTGATGCTGATGAAAAAAACAACTATTCTCATTCTTTTCAAGTATGGGAGAAAATCTGATTAGTTACTTTAATAATAATTGCTCATTTCCAATTAACGGCCTTTGTATTCCAGATTTATTATTGTTAAAAAATACTTGCATTATTGGCTCACTTCATCCAACGGAAGTGGCCATGGAATTCATTCTCCCTTTGTATTTGATTTTATCAAGCAGGTGCTAAAAGACAAAAAGCTATACTCGGCTTATTCTACTATAGAAAAGGTTCGCTACAATTTATTAAATGATTCTTCGATTATTGAGGTAGAAGATTTTGGCGCTGGATCAACCGTCATCAAAACCAATCAAAGAAGCGTTGGTAAAATTGCAGGATCTTCATTGAAGTCTAAAAAGTATGCTCAATTATTATTTAGAATTGTTCAATACTATAAACCTTCTTCCTTAATTGAATTGGGAACGTCATTTGGTATTACTACCTCTTATTTGGCATCTGCAAACTCCCAGGCAACCGTTACTACTTTTGAAGGAGCTTCAGCAATTGCTGCTATCGCAGAAAGGAATTTTAAAGCATTGGCAATTAACAATGTTCAATTAATTATAGGAGATTTTTCAAATAAGCTTCCTGAATTTCTAGGCAATGAACGAAAATTCGATTTTGCATTTATTGATGGCAATCACAGAAAAGAGCCCACTTTACAATACTTTGAAATATTATTGAAATCATCTCATGAATCTACTATGGTGATTTTTGATGATATACATTGGAGTGATGAGATGGAAGCGGCTTGGGAGGGCATTAAAAATCATGCTGCAGTTACCCTAACCATCGATCTGTTTTTTATTGGATTGGTTTTTTTAAAAAAAGACTTTAAAGTAAAGCAGCATTTTACCATTCGATTTTAATTTTCACTAACTTCGGTACTATAAATTTTCATATGACAATCGGCTTGCTAAAAGAACCATCACACGAGACCCGCGCTTCTCTGTTACCAGAACACATTGCGATTTTAAAAAAAATGAATGTTCATCTACTAGTTGAGCATGGCGCAGGAGAAAATGCTTATGCAACAGATGCAAAATATGTTGAAGCAGGTGCTGAAATCTCCAGTAGAAAAGAGGTGATACAAAAAGCCGATGTATTGTTGTCTATCAATCCTTTTCCAAATGAAGAGTTTTCGAGTTTAAATAAAAAAACAATCATAGGATTTTATCAAGCACTTCAAAATATAGCATCCATCAAGCAATTGGCGACTGAAGGCTGTACTGTTTTTAGTATGGATATGCTTCCCAGAACAACGAGGGCACAAAGCATGGATGTATTGAGTAGTCAAGCCAACATTGCAGGATACAAGGCCGTATTGCTTGCGGCTAATTTATATCCAAAATATTTCCCCATGTTTATGACCGCTGCAGGAAGTATTCCTCCTGCAAAGATGCTCATTTTAGGAGCAGGGGTTGCAGGGTTGCAGGCTATTGCAACTGCAAAAAGATTGGGAGCGATTGTAGAAGTATTTGATACAAGACCTGCAGTAAAAGAAGAAGTAATGAGTCTTGGTGCAAAATTTGTTGAAGTGGAGGGTGCAGCAGATGCTACTAAAGCTGGAGGCTATGCAGTGGAACAGTCCGAAGAGTTTTTGCTTCGTCAAAAAGCCAAGATTGCAGAAAGCGTTGCCAAAGCAGACATTGTGATTACTACGGCTCAGATACCTGGTAAGAAAGCGCCGATTTTAATTACAGAAGAAATGATTAATAACATGAAAAGCGGATCGGTGATTATAGATCTTGCAGCAGCTACAGGCGGCAATACGGATCTTACAAAAAACAACGAAACGATTTATTATAAAGGAATTTCAATTGTAGGTAATTCACAACTTGCTGGAACCATGCCTAGTGACGCAAGCAAGTTGTATGGAAAAAACATTTTAAATTTCTTGCAATTAATAGTCAACAAAGAAGGGCAATTGAATTTAAATTTTGAAGATGATTTGGTGAAAGGTACTTGTGTGGCTCATGACGGAGCGATTACGAATGAGCGGTTAAAAAACTAATGGACTACATAAATAAATAATTATGGAACAAATTCTTAATTGGGTAACTGAAAATCAACAAATCATTTATGTAGTAGTACTAATGATTTTTGTAGGAATAGAAGTAATAGGAAGAGTGCCCAGTGTATTGCATACGCCTTTAATGAGTGGCGCCAATGCAATTCATGGAGTGGTGATTATTGGAGCAATTATTGTAATGGGTAAAGCCGATCCTGATAATTATCTAGCACTTACCCTTGGTTTTTTTGCAGTAGTATTAGGAATGGTAAATGTGGTAGGTGGATTTGTGGTTACAGATAGAATGCTTGAAATGTTTAAGAAAAAGAAATAAACTTTTATATTAATTATTATTATGACTCAAAATATACTCACCATTTGTTATTTGATAGCCTCGATTACTTTTATTCTTGGCCTTAAAATGTTGTCTAATCCTGCCTCAGCGAGAAAAGGAAATTCATTGGCAGCTTTAGGTATGTCTATCGCTATTTTGGGAACTATCTTTTTGTATAAAAATGACGAAACCGGCGAGTATCTAAATAATTATGCTTGGATATTTGGAGGATTGATTATTGGAGGGATTATAGGAACACTTGCTGCAAAGAAAGTTCAAATGACTGCAATGCCAGAGATGGTAAGTCTTTTTAATGGAATGGGTGGCGCTTGTGCTGCACTGATTTCTTTAGTAGAGTTTAATCATCTTGCGGCTGAAACAACTGTTGTTATCAGTCATTCAAAAGTGTTGATCATTGTAGTGGGATTGATTATTGGATCAGTTTCTTTCGCAGGAAGTATGATTGCCTGGGGCAAATTAAATGGAAGGGTAAATGACTTGAGTTTCAAAGGACAAAATATTCTTAATTTATTAGTATTAGCCTTGGCGTTGGTATTAGGCGCATATCTTGTTATGCAGCCTCATCATAGCCTATTGCTTTACGGTATTCTTTTATTATCTCTTTTGTATGGTGTATTTTTTGTTCTGCCGATTGGCGGGGCAGATATGCCGGTGGTTATTTCTTTGTTGAATTCTTTTACTGGAGTGGCAGCGGCTTGTGGCGGTTTTTTATATAATAATAAAGTGATGCTAACTGGAGGAATATTGGTAGGCGCTGCCGGCACATTGTTAACTATACTCATGTGTAAAGCAATGAATCGTTCATTAAAGAATGTATTGATTGGTTCTTTTGGAGGAAACAATACAGCCGTTTCATCAGGTACTACTTCTCAAGGTCATTTCAAAGAAATTAGTTTAAGTGATACAGCAATGGTAATGAGTTATGCAACCAAAGTAATGATTGTTCCTGGGTATGGCTTGGCAGTAGCACAGGCTCAGCACAGTTGCCATGAGCTTGAAAAAATATTAACTGAAAAAGGAGTAGAGGTAAAATATGCGATTCATCCTGTGGCAGGTAGAATGCCTGGACATATGAATGTATTGTTGGCTGAAGCCGATGTGAATTATGAAAAACTTCTTGAAATGGAACAAGCCAATGAGGAGTTTTCTACAACTGATGTTGTCTTGATTTTAGGAGCAAACGATGTGGTGAATCCTGCTGCTAAAACCGATCCCGCCTCACCCATATATGGCATGCCTATTTTAGATGTTGAATTAGCTAAAACAGTTATAGTGAATAAGCGTAGCATGAAGCCGGGGTATGCTGGTATAGAAAACGAATTGTTTTTTCAACCTAAAACCTCGATGTTATTTGGCGATGCAAAAAAAGTATTACAAGATTTGTGCGCTGAAATTAAAAACACTTAATCATTGTACTCATAATTCCAATTGTCTTGTTTATCTAGCAATTGGCAAATGAAATATGGAACAGCATTTGCCTCCTTCTTTATTACATTCACTTCAGCATGCTCAGGGATTTGATGCCAAGGATTTTATTCATGTGCATCAGCAACATGAATCTATTGTATCCATAAGAACCAATCCTACAAAGCCTTTCAACATTGCAGCATCTGTTTTGCAAATAGACACAAAAGTACCATGGAATACTAATGGATTTTATCTTACAGAGCGTCCTTCGTTTACCATTGATCCTCTATTTCATTGCGGTGCCTATTATGTACAAGAGGCTAGTAGTATGTTTTTGGAGCAAGCCTTACATCAAACCTGCGATCTTACAAAGGCACTAAAAGTTTTGGATTTGTGCGCAGCACCTGGGGGGAAATCTACATTGATACAATCCCTAATTAGTAAGGATAGCTTATTGGTAAGCAATGAAGTGATTAAAACAAGGGTAAACGTATTGTCCGAGAATCTTACTAAATGGGGCGCAGTAAATGTAGTGGTGACCAACAATGATCCTAGAGACTTTCAACAGCTATCTAATTATTTTGATGTTATTGTTGTAGATGCTCCCTGTAGTGGAAGCGGTCTTTTTAGGAAAGACCCTGATGCAATCAACGAATGGAGTGAACAAAATGTACTCCTCTGTAGCCAGCGTCAGCAACGTATTTTGGCTGATATAATGGTTGCGTTAAAACCCGGAGGTATACTGATTTATTCTACTTGTTCTTTTTCAATGGAAGAAGATGAAGCAATTGCCGATTGGTTGACTATTGAATATGCACTTGAAAGCATGCCAATTCAATTAAACGAAGAATGGAATATCGTAGAAACCAAATCGCCCAAAGCTAATGCGGCGGGCTATCGATTTTATCCAGATAAATTAAAAGGGGAAGGGTTTTTTCTAGCTGCTTTTAAGAAGAATAAAGAGGATAGGTCGAAGGGAGAATCAACATCAAAAAACTCATTAGAGCTTATGAGCAAAGCTGAGTTAGCTTCAATACAACATTGGATAAAAGATTTTTCGAATCTTTCTTTTTTTAAATGGA
>CANJJU010000063.1 GCA_947474815.1 Chitinophagaceae bacterium
GTATTATTCGTTATGTAAGAATTGAATATGCTGGTTTTGCTTTTTTACCTGATAAAGAAATCAATGGATTAACAATGGGTGGAGTGGGAAATCAAACTATTATTGATTATGTGCAAGTTGCTTATGCAAATGACGATAGTTTTGAATGGTTTGGTGGTACAGTAAACTGCAAACACTTAATCGCCTACAAAGGGTTAGATGATGATTTTGATACTGACAATGGCTTTTCTGGAAAAATACAATATGCTATCGGTTTCAGAGACAGTTCTGTAGCAGATATTAGTGGAAGCAATGGATTCGAAAGTGATAATGACGCTGGCGGAAGTGCATTGACTCCTCAAACAGGGGCTATCTTTAGTAACGTTACATTGGTGGGTCCTCGCGCTACATTGAGCAACGTTGGTAACTCAAATTTTAAAAGAGGAATACACGCCAGAAGAAATTCTGCTATCAGCATATTTAATTCTATTGTAATGGGATGGCCTACTGGATGGTTGGTAGATGCAAGTACCGGAACACCCACTGATTTGAATTTGGTAGGTGGAACACCTAAAGCAGTATATGCCAATAATATTATTGCAGGAAACAATACTCAATTAAATTACACCGTAAGCGGATCTGCTCCAACAGGTTGGGCTTTACTAGATTTCACGAATTATATTAATAGAGTGGGTGGTGGAAATACACTGTTGAGCAACGCATCGGATGTTCAGCTTACTGATCCATTCAAATACGATAACACAGTTGATTTTAATCCTGCGGTTGCCTCTCCTGCTTTAACAGGTGCAGATTTTACAAATGCTAAACTAACTACTTGGTTTACACCTACTACATATGTTGGCGCATGTGATGGAACCGATATGTGGTGGAAAACTTGGACATACTTCAATTAATATTTTACAATCACACTGAATTTTTAAGCAGCTATTTTAGCTGCTTTTTTTATGCATCTATAACTAAACTGTATTTATTTAGCGAGAGAAAGTGAAAATCCAAAAGTTGTTCCTACATCCACCTTACTTCTTACATGTATGGTTTGCTGGTGTGCTTCAATGATGTGTTTGCAAATGGCTAAACCTAAACCACTGCCGCCTACTTTTCTACTCCTTGCATGATCTGTTCTGTAAAATCTCTCAAAAATTCTTAAGCGATGATCTTCTGCAATTCCTGCACCATCGTCGCTCATTTCTATCAGCACTGTTTTACCTTCTACCTTATAAAATCCTGCTTCCAAAATTCCATTTTGTTTGCCATATTTGATAGCATTGTCTGCAATATTGATCAGCACTTGTCTAATTTTTTCTTTGTCTGCATATACAACAAAAGGGATCTCGCATCCTTTTTTGATAAAGCACTTAATTTCCTTTGCTCTTGATTTTATTTCAAGAGAATCAAACACTTCTTTTAGTAAATCCTGAATAACAAAGGGTTGGTATTGCAATTGCAGTTCGCCGCTTTCTAGTTTAGATATTTCATCTAAATCATCAACAAGATTTGTCAAGCGTTCAACATTTCTAGCAGCGCTCTGTAAAAATTTCGTGTTCACCTCATTGTTATGAAGCGCTCCGTTTAAAAGCGTTTCAACATATCCTTGTATTGAAAAAATGGGCGTCTTTAATTCGTGGCTTAAATTTTGCAAAAATTCTTTACGAAACACTTCATTCTGTTGCAATATTTCAATTTCTTTTTTCTGTTGTTCTGCCCAGTTTTCTACATCTTGTCTTACTTCGTCAATTCCTTTTGGTGGAAGTACATTTTTAAAATAGAACTCTTCTCTTTTGGTAGCTTTTGTTTGAGAGATGAGTTTATAAATTAATTTAATTTGTCGGTATATAAATGTTTGAAGTGCAAAAGAGATTAAGCCATAGCTACCTATGAAAACAACCACAAAAGAAATCAAGGGGAACCCAATAGTTGGCTTTAAAATATAAACAAAGATTGTCACTGGTACAGCGATGCATATCGCAGTGAAGGCGGCTAGCTGTTGGGGTGAAATATTCTTTTTTGAAAGCATCGTAATAAAAAGGCTATAAGATGCAATCTACACAATTTAGGAATGAAACGAAAGGGCTTAGAGGCTAATAGCAAAAACTATAATTCAAATTTATATCCCACTCCCTTAACTGTTGTGATGCAGTCTAAATTAAGCTTTTGACGAATTTTTCGAATATGCACATCAATGGTTCTGTCTCCAACTATTACTTCCGTTCCCCAGATTTTACTTAATATTTCATTTCTAAGAAATACTTTCCCTGGCTTGGATGCCAGTAACGATAGCAATTCAAATTCTTTTCGGGCGAGGGTAATGTCTTGATTTTTATAAGACACATTGTATTTTTCTCTGTCAATTTGCAAGTCGCCCAATTGTACACTACTAGATTCTTTTGGAACCCTTCTAAACAAGGCATTCACTTTACTCAGTAGTACTTTTGGCCTGATAGGTTTTGTTATAAAATCATCTGCTCCTGATTCAAGCCCTTTTACTTCGGTTCCATCGTCGCTCATGGCAGTAAGGAAGATGATCAATGTTTTTTGAAATGCGGGTAACATTCTCAATTCATTGCAAACTTCTATGCCGTTTTTGATGGGCATCATAATATCCAAAATGATGAGATCTGGTTGAATGATTTTCGCTTTCTCAATGGCTTGAAGGCCATTCTTGGCGGTATGCACTTCATATCCTTCAGCCTGCAGATTAAAATGCAGGATTTCTAGAATATCTGGCTCGTCATCAGCAATTAGTATTTTTTTTCTTGTACTCATATATTGGTATTACAAAAATAACTCTTCAAAACAAGCATTCTTATCTTATTTGAAAGGTAGAATATTATCAAATTGTTAACGCAATTTTGTTTGTCGGCCTATAAATTAGGATTTGAAATGGGTCTTTACCGTAAAATTGCACCATATTTGCAACAAGGGAAACGATGTATTTATTGTCATATATAAATTGAATGAAACTCCACTTTGTTATCATACTCTTGTTTTTGGGTAATCTTAAAGCAATTGCCGCTGCGGATACCGTAAGAGTGCCCGTTTACAGACAGTTCTTCCATGACAAAATAAATGACGAGCAAGCACAATACGATAAAATTGATGGCAGAATCGACAAGGCTTTAAATATCACCAATAATGATGAAATCAATCTTAAATTAACGGATGCTGTATTTAGAAAAATAGACGAGTTGCAGGATTGGATAGAAACGGATAGTAGCTTGAGTACCAGTAATTTTAAAATTAAATCGTTGGGTTATCTTGAAAATGCCCTTCGTTCTTTTAGAATATCATGGAATAAAAAAGAAAGTCAGCCCATTGTTTTGCCTATGCTAATGGATCGTATAGAATCCATTATCAAAGCACCTGCTACGGAAAAGAGTATCGCGCCATTCGTTAATGACATGCCGTATGGCATTGCAAAAATCATTGCCAATAGTTTTACCGACAATATGGGGTATAAGGATGCACAAAATCTAGTGTATCTTAAGTTTTGTCAATTACATCCTGAGGAAATATTAAAAACAATCAGGCCTTATATAAATGAATCTTTTGCTGACAGCTTAATTACAATTGCATGTTACAAAAACCCCGCTCAACTATATACATTTGCCCAATCTGCTATTACCCCTGAGGGGAAGCTTATTCATAGTAGCAAAAATCCTAGTGTGATGGCGGTTGCAAAGCTTAGTCAAACGCCCAATGCATTATTTTATTTCCCTTTTTTAGACGATATATTATCAGGTAAAAATTCTGTTGAAAATATCCAGAAGTTTGTAGGAGATGGAGAAAATGGATACGATAGTGTTGGGTATTTTAGGCTGTTGGTTAAAACAGAGATTGCCTATTATAATAGAATGATTGGTCCTGCTCGCGATACTCCCATTGCAATGTTTGGAACCAATGGCTTAAGAGAAGTGCTAAAAAACAGAGCAATCAGACATTTTATTACCCCAATTAATACATTACACAATGAGAACAATCTGGCAGTAAGAATGCGTGCCATTGATCCCCTTACTCCAGAAGAGCTCTATTACATGTTGGTTTTGGGAGAAAACGATATATATACATCTAGCTATAAACATTCATTTAATCGGCTGCTTCAGTTAATGGGAAACAAACTTCAGTTTGATTCTTTGTTGTTAAATGTTCGGTTTGATTATTTTAAGAAATTTATCAAAATGGCGGCCAACTATAATAGGTTGGATACTTTATTGAAAAGCATGTCTACCAATAGTTCCGAAGCTTTAATGAAAGCCTTTGTAGCAAATCTAGACAAATCCAATAGCCTTGAAGATGTAACGGATGTAGCGGACTCTTATAGCAGTATCAATAATAAAAAACTGCTTCGTACCATTTTAGATAATGTAAAAGAAAATGAAGAGCAGTGTGTCAATGACAATAATGAAAAAGGCAAGCTTATTTATAGCCTGCTTAAAAACATTTTTCTTTCATCGGATAGTTCGGCTCATGTTGACTTAAAAGCGATTGCAGGAATACCCTCTATATATGAAATCGATAAAAAAACACTTCAAGATGATAGTGGGAGAGTAATTCAACAAGTGTTCTTTTATGGAGATGAAGATGGAAAAGTATACTTCCCCTTATTTTTAAATTCTTTTTCTCCCAAGGAGTGGAAAATAACCAAAAAGCAAGAATGGGTAGAAATAAAATCTATAAAAGATAAAATATGGATTTTTGCAAATCAGCCGCTTGACTATGATGCTAATTTAGACGACAGTGCCCAGGTGCATCTTAACGACTATCTTGAAGAAAATAATTTATATCCATCGGTGGTCATTCACAGAGGACATAGCTATTGGCTACCAGGAACGATTAGTCGAATGTCTCCCAATGCTAAAATTGTTATACTAGGCTCTTGCGGGGGGTATAAAAATTTAAATAAAATATTAGAAGTATCACCAGAGGCTCATATTATTTCTACAAAAGAAATAGGTGCAGGAGACATAAACAGGCCGATATTAAATAGTATAAATCAGTCTTTACTTTACAATAATAAAATCGCATGGAAAGACATGTGGAATTCATTAAATGCTTTGTTTGTAAATGATAAAAATAAAAACATAAGAGAAAGTTGGGACAATTACATTCCTCCTTATAGAAATCTCGGCGCAATTTTCATAAAGGCCTATAATAATAAAATGGATTCATTCTAATAGGCTATTCTTTCTAATTCTATCTAATGAGCAACAGTAGTTCAAAAAAAAGAGGGCACAATGTATTGTTGCTTAAAAGAGTATTCGCTTTTGTTCTTCCATATAAAAACAAATTTTATATTTCTGTTTTTCTATCTATTTTACTTGCCATCATGGCGCCTGTAAGGCCTCTACTTATTCAATTAACAATCAATAAAGGGATAAAAGAAGGCACCTCAACTGATTTTCTAAATACTCCAGGAGGGTTTATTATTGTTGTTACCATTATTCAACTATTGCTACTTCTAATTGAAACAGCTACTAGATTTTATTTTACTTTTTCTACTGCATCGCTAGGACAGAGTGTAGTAAGAGACTTAAGAAATAGCACGTATGAAAAAATAGTACACTTAAATTTATCTCAATTTGATAAAACTCCTATAGGCACGCTTACTACCCGAACCATCAATGATATAGAATCTGTGAATGATATTTTTAGTGATGGATTGGTTCCAATCATTGCTGACTTGCTTTCTATTTTTTCAGTACTCACTTATATGTTTTATACAGATTGGCGTTTAACATTGATTTGCTTAATCCCATTTCCTTTTTTAATCATTGCTACGTATGTTTTTAAAGAGTCTGTTAATAAATCATTTATAAAAGTTAGAAATGCTGTTTCTCAATTAAATTCATTTGTACAGGAGCATATTACAGGCATGTTCCTCATTCAAGCCTTCGCTGCAGAAAAAAGAGAGCACAGCGCTTTCCAATCAATTAATCAAGATCATCGCAATGCCAATATCAAAGCAATTTTCGCCTATTCAATCTTTTTTCCAATCGTTGAATTGGTGTCTGCATTAAGTGTGGGACTCCTTGTTTGGTGGGCTGCTCGACAAAGCATGTATTTTTCTGCAGATCAATCTCAAAACATAGCAGGAATTGTTACTTCTTTTATTTTATGTCTTAATTTATTGTTTAGGCCCTTGCGTTTAATTGCAGATAAATTCAATGTGTTGCAAATGGGCATGATTGCGAGTGAACGCGTTTTCAAAATTTTAGACAACAATGATACCACTAGTCAAACTGAAGAGATCACTACCGAGAGTGTAAATAATTTAAAAGGAGCCATTGAATTTAAAAATATTTGGTTTGCTTACCAGCCCAATCAATATGTATTAAATGACATTAGCTTCACTGTTCAGCCTGGTAAAACCATTGCAATTGTGGGGAATACAGGTAGCGGTAAAACATCTATTATAAGTTTGCTCAATCGCTTGTACCATTTTGAAAAGGGATCCATCACCATTGATGGAATTGATATTCAAAAATATCCTCTCGATTTTTTAAGAAGTAAAATTGCTGTTGTCTTGCAAGACGTTTTTTTATTTAGCGGCTCTATTATTGAAAATGTTACCCTCCGAAATCCTGCTATTACAAGAGATCAGGTGATAGAGGCGGCCAAGCTAATTGGTATGCACGATTTTATCATGCAGTTGCCTCGTAATTATGATTACAATGTAATGGAAAGAGGCGCCACTTTATCAATGGGACAACGCCAATTGTTGTCTTTTGTGAGAGCGATATTATACAATCCTGATATATTAATTTTAGATGAAGCCACTTCTTCAATAGATACAGAAAGTGAATTGTTGATTCAGCAGGCCATTGAAAAGCTAATATCTGGCCGAACATCATTGATTATAGCCCATCGCCTCAGCACCATTAGAAAAGCGGATAGCATTATTGTACTTGAAAAGGGTAAAATAATGGAATTGGGTACTCACAGCGAACTAATAGCCAAAAAAGGGCGGTATTTTCAGTTATATCAGTCGCAGTTTGCTGATAAACAGCATTAATGTCATTGGGCTAGAAATAACCTCTTTCTAATTTTTAAATTTAGCCCCTTGGCCTTATCTTTGCGGCAAAATTAAGAATCAATATGTCTGTGCAGCGCATTAAATCTTTACTGGTAGTGGTTTTTAGCCTTGGAGTGCTATTGTATTCAGGTGATGTTTTTGCACAGGAAAACACTCCAGCAACCCACGAGCCAACCGAAGAGAAATTAGATCCTGCAAAAATTATCATGGACCATATAAAGGATGCCCATGAATTTCATTTTTTTACCATTGAAAACAAGGAAAACCCACATGAGTCTTTTCATGCTTCTATTCCTCTTCCAATCATATTATATTCTCCTTCTAAGGGATTCAGTGTTTTCTCGTCTTCAAGATTTGGTCATACTGGAGAAGAAAGCTACAATGGGTACAAATTCAACGAACACAAAGAAATAGTTTCAATAGATGAATCGTCTGTGTATGACTTTTCGCTTACCAAGAATGTAGTACAGATGCTTATTGCACTTACTATTTTGGTTTTATTAATGACGGGAATTGCAAAAAAATATAAAAACGGTTTAGGTGTTACTACTGCTCCTACAGGATGGCAAAATGTAATTGAGCCTGTGATTACGTTTGTAAGAGACGATGTGGCTAAGCCTAACTTAGGTCATAAATGGCAAAAGTATTTACCGTATTTATTAACCGTTTTCTTTTTCATTTTAATCAACAATATATTCGGTCTAATTCCAGGCTCTGCCAATGTTACCGGCAACACAGCCTTTACTGCTGTAATGGGAATTATTTCGGCAGTAGTTATTTTGGCTAGTACCAACGGGCATTTCTGGGCACATATTTTATGGCCTCCGGGTGTGCCATTTTTTGTAAAATTAATTTTGATTCCGGTGGAATTAGCGGGCGTATTGATTATCAAACCAGCTGCGTTAATCATTCGTCTTTTTGCCAATATGGTGGCAGGACATATTATTATTTTAAGTTTTATTTCGCTCATTTTCATATTTGGTGCTATGAATAAAGGTGCAGGATGGGGATTTTCTCCTGTTTCTATTTTGTTTACAGTATTTATTTATTTCATAGAAATACTGGTGGCATTTATTCAGGCATTTATTTTTACCAATTTAACAGCAGTGTTTATTGGTCAATCATTTGAAGGAGAGCATGAACATCATGAGGCCGATGAGCATCATGGAACAGCAACAGCGTAATTTTTTTATTCACTCATAAACACAAGTATCATGACTTTGATGACTTTGTTAACAGAAGTTGGTTATTCTCACATGGGTGGTGCAATTGGTGCAGGTCTTGCCGCAATCGGTGCCGGTATTGGTATCGGACAAATCGGTAAAGGCGCTGTGGAAGCAATTGCCCGTCAACCGGAAGCATCCAATGACATTCGTGCAAACATGATTCTGACTGCTGCATTCGTAGAGGGTGTTGCCCTTTTTGCAGTTATCGCAGGATTATTGGCTGTGCTTAAAGCATAGTTGCACCAACTCATTACTGCATCTAATGCACAGGGCGGCGGATGCAGTAATATTTTAGATTTTTTTAAGCTTATAATTATACAATCATGGATTTATTATTACCTCATTTAGGTTTAATTGTTTGGACAATTCTTGCATTCCTTATTGTGCTTTTTATTTTGAAAAAATTTGCATGGAAACCTATTTTGAATGGGTTAAATGAAAGGGAATCAAACATTGCGAATGCAATTGCTTCTGCAGAAAAGGTGAAATTAGAAATGGCACAGTTAAAAAGTGAGAACGAAGCCTTGCTCGTAAGTGCGAGAGAAGAAAGGGCAACCATGCTGAAAGAGGCCAAAGACATTAAAGACAAAATGATACAAGATGCGAAGGAAGTAGCAAAAGCTCAGGCAGCAAAAATTATTACCGAGGCGAATGCATCTATTCATCATCAAAAAATGGCTGCACTAACTGACATTAAAAATCAAGTGGGCAAAATGGTGGTTGAAGTAAGTGAAAAAATATTAAGAAGAGAATTGTCTGACAAAACCCAACAAGAAGGATACATCAAGCAACTAGCTGAAGAAATTAAATTAAATTAAATTTCAGCAAATACTTAAAAGGCAACAAAAATGAACAATCCAAGATTAGCCGGAAGATATGCCAAAAGCTTACTCGATTTAGCCATCGAACAAAAGCAATTGGATGTGGTGTACGAAGACATCAAGTTGCTACAAGCAATTTGTAAAAGCAATCCTGATTTTGTTTCAATGCTGAAAAGCCCAGTTATTAATGGCGATAAAAAGGAACACGTCATTGAAGCAATCATTGGGGGCAAGGTGAATAAAACCACCTCGTTGTTTTTAAAATTACTAATTAAAAAAACAAGAGAAAGTAATCTTCCTGAAATCATTACGTCATTTGTTGAACAATTTAACAAGCTAAATAATATCCATCAAGTGAAGCTTACAACGGCTTCGCCTGTTAGCAATGAGCTTCAAGATGCTATCATAAACAAGGTAAAGTCCACCACTTCTTTGCAAAAAATTGAACTGGAAACAAAAGTTAACGATGAGCTTATTGGCGGATTTACTTTAGAAATGGGAGACATCTTTGTAGATGCTAGCATTCTTCATGATTTAAATGACGTAAAAAAACAATTTAAAAACAACGAATACATTCAGAGTATTCGATAATTCTATCATATTCTACTATTTAAAAAGGCTCTTGAGAAATCAAGAGCCTTTTTAAATCTCAACCATTTTTGATTTAATCAATAATAACTTTGCCGGTTTGTAGAGTGGTTCCATTTACATCACTTAGAACCAACATATAAGTTCCTCTGCTTAGCTTTCTAACGTTTACATCCATATTTTGGTAAGATGTAGTAATCGTATATGATTTACTGTAAACTCTTGATCCTTTAGAATCATATATTGTTATAATTCTTGGTTTTCCGCCAATAGGAACCCCATCGAATCTCACGTGGAAAATTCCATTATTCGGATTGGGATAGATAAAAGTGTAATTAAGTGTGGTGTCCTTTATTATAATAGCAGCTGAAGTATTAGTGCAACCATTTAGATCAGTTACAGATGCAGTATAAGCACCCAATTCATTATTCCCCACTGTAATACTAACGCCTGTTTGATTAATGGCTTGGTTGTTTAATAACCAGGTATAAGTAGATGTTATTGGGTTTGAAGTTGCAGTTATGGTAACTGTTTGCCCTGGATAAACAACATTATCTGGAGCAACCGAAATGGATATATCTGGTAATGCATTAACAGTTAAATTGGCAGGTAGTGAAGTTGTATTTGGCGTACAAGTACCACTAACGATTACCTGATATAGATATCCACTCTGACTTACATTGGTATTGTTAATTGTATATGTAGCATTGCTTCCCCCAGAAGCTACATTGTTGAAAGAGGATCCACCGTCTGTGCTTACTTGCCATAGATAAGAAAGATTGCTTCCTGTAGCAGCTACATTAAAAGTATGATTGCTTTCTGCACAAACTGTTGCATCAGAAGGATTGGTAGAAATAGAAGGTGCCGTACTAACAATTAGAGTCGCATTAGATGACGTCACACTTGGAGTACAAGTACCGCTTACGACTACATGATATTGACTGTTGTTTAGTCCGGCTGTAATACTATTCAGCGTATAAGTTGCACCGTTTCCAGCAGAAAC
>CANJJU010000064.1 GCA_947474815.1 Chitinophagaceae bacterium
ATTTGATCACATGCATCTTGCAGCGCTTTCCCATTCAGATCTGCTGTTGCGCTTGCTGCTGTAGGGGATGTGTTGGCTACTCTTGTGGTGTTGGTGCTTTCAAGTTTAATTTTATTCTGTTGAACGCCCAGTGAGGCGGTTATGACTTGCAGCATTTTCGTATTCACGCCTTGACCCATTTCTACTGCACCTGTACTTGCTCCGATGGTGCCATCTGAATAAACATGAAGGAGCGCTCTGGCATGATTCATCATGGTGTTGGTAAACGAAATGCCAAAACAAATCGGCATAATAGCAAGTCCTTTCTTTATAAATTTATTTTCTTCATTAAAGGCGCCAATATTTTTCTTTAATCCTTCTACATCGAATTTGGTAATCGCTTCATTCCAGCAATTAGCTGCTTCACAGCCTTCTACGATCTGTCCATAAGGAAACTCACTTCCATCTTTGAGTAAGTTTTTTTGTTGAATAACTGTAGCGTCTATTCCTATACGTTTAGCTGCTTCATTAATGGCTGCTTCTATGACGAACATTCCCTGTGGGCCGCCAAATCCCCGAAAGGCTGTGTTGGGAGGAAGGTTTGTTTTGCAGGAATTTGCAGTAGCAGTCACATTTGGAATATGATAGCTGTTGGTACAATGAAATAAAGTTCTTTCTAAAATAGCGGGTGATAAATCTGCTGCTGCGCCACCATTTTGATAAAAAGTGGTTTCGTAAGCGAGGATATTATAGTGTTGATCAAGACCAATTTTGTAATCGCTACTGTAGGGATTACGTTTGCCTGTCATGCGCATGTCATCCATTCGATGTAGGATGCATTTGGCAGGTCTTCTCAATATATACGCAACTACTGCTGCCATTGCAGCCCATCCTGAAGCTTGATCTTCCTTGCCGCCAAATCCTCCGCCAAGTCTAGTTACATCAACTTCCACATTATTCATGCCGACTCCTAATACTCTTGAAATGGTTCGCTGAACAGCTGTTGGGCCTTGCGTAGAAGAAAAAACTTTTACACTGTTGTGTTCAGCCGGTATGGCGTAAGCGCCCTGTGTTTCTAAATAAAGATGTTCTTGCCCGTTAGTCTCAGTGCTTCCATCAAAAATATACTTGCATTCTAAAAATGCTTTTTCAGTATCACCTAAAATGAACTTTCTTGAAGGCGACAATATCTTCCCTTTTGAAAAAGCTTCTCTCGGGTTGGTAATAACAGGAAGCGGTTCAAAGGTGATGTTGATTTTTTTCAGTGCATCTTCCGCAGCATCTTCACTTTCGGCAGCGACGATTAAAATGGGTTGTCCCATGAAATGCACTTCATCTTCTGCCAGCAGCGGTTCGTCGGGGATGATGCCACCAATCTGGTTTTCACCGGGAATATCTTTGTAAGAAAATATTTTTACCACGCCTTCTTGTTGGGCAGCTTCTGTATAATCAATACTTTTTATTTTACCATGAGCAATAGAAGCGTCAAAAACTTTTATATATAGCATTCCTTCCATTACAGGAATATCATCTACATAAATAGATTTGCCCGTTACATGGTGGGGCGCATCTATATTAACAACAATACTTTTGTCAGTAGCTGCAGAATGAGTTGATGGTATCTTATTTTTTTTGTTCACCAATACTTTTTATAATTTATACAATGACGTGTTGAGTTAAATGGTTGTCAGTACTTCATTTAGTATTTCTTTTCGATGCTCTGCAAAATGAGCAATGAATAATTGTCTTAATAAAAGCCTTTTATAATCTGTCGTCCCTCTTGCATCGCTGATAGGGGCTATTTCGGTGTTGATAATATCAATAGCCGCTTTTAATACTTCTGCTTCGGGCTTTTTTCCCTTTAGAAAATTAGCGGTAGCGCTAAGGTATTTGGGAAATGGGGCAACGCCACCCGCAGACAAATGAATGTCTTCAATAACGCCTGCATCATTCAATCGCATAGAAAGAGCTGCGTTAACAGAAGCGATATCAAGATGAGTGCGCTTGCTTACTTTCTCAAAATTGAAATAGGAATTTTTCGAGGGGATGTCAAATATGATTTGCACAATAATTTCTTTGGGGGATTTGTCTAGCGTCTTATATCCTTTATAAAAATCTTTGAGTAGAATTGTTCTTAGATCCCCGTTGTTATTTAGTACCAAAGATGCATTCAGTGCCAAAAAGAAGATGCTCATGTCGCCAATAGGAGAGGCGTTTACAATATTACCAGCAAGAGTGGCCATATTGCGTATGGGTGTCGACGAAACCAGTTTGATGTGATCTTTTAATCTTGGGAAAGTTTCTTGTATGATAGAAGATTCACTGAAATGAGTAACTGTAACTGATGCGCCTATCTTGCATTGTCCATTTTCGACAACGATGTTTTTAAGAGAGGTCTCATCAAATAAGGATTGTAGCGCAGATTTTTTTACAAGTGCATGTTTTTGCACATTTAAATCTGTTCCACCACCAATGGTCAATGTGTCTAATGTGTCTTTCTCAATAACAAGTGATTGTTTTTTTATCACATCCAGCCTCTCTTTAATAGATAGGAAATATTCAGGAATAAAATGGTTGTCAACCAGCCATTGCAATGTGTCCTTCTCGGGCTTGTTATCAAGCATGGTTGAAATAATGGTTGCAGCCCTTTCAATCGATTTGTAACCGGTGCACCGGCAAATATTTCCATCTATGCTTTCGATTGCTTTAGTATAATCCTGTTGGGTGTCATGTAAGGAAAAGCCCGTTAAGCTCATTACAAATCCTATTGTGCAAAAGCCGCATTGAGATCCGTTTGCATCCACCAATGCTTGTTGAACAGGAGTCAGTTCTTTGCCATTAATGCCTTCTACGGTAACCACATGTTTTCCTTGAACATTTGCTAGAGGTAATAAGCAACTTGTCATGGATCGGTAAACGAGCTTATTGTTTTCGAAATCACCTACCAATACAGTGCACGCTCCACAATCTCCTTCGCGGCAGCCGATTTTTGTACCTACTAGTCTTTTGTGATAGCGCACGAAATCTAATACGGTAGTACCTGCAGGTATTGCTGTTTTGACCTCTTGATCATTCAAAATAAAATGAGTCATTAGTATTCAATTTTGTTGTTACTGCTGCGCCACTTTTCAAATGCTACGATTGCAGCATCTCTGTCTATTTGCTGGGTAAATAACTTTCTTTCGGCAATAGGCTTGGCTATTTCTTCGTAAATAAAATTGTCATCAAAATCTATCGCAGCAGCATCTTCTTTGCTATTGGCATAATATAATTTATCTGGCCTTGCCCAGTATATCGCAGCCAAACACATTGGGCAGGGTTCGCAGCTTGAATATATTTCACAGCCGGTGAGTTGAAAACTACTTAATACTTTGCAAGCTTCACGAATGGCCACCACTTCTGCATGGGCAGTAGGGTCATTATGGGAGGTTACGCAATTCGTTCCTCTCGCAATAATTTTTCCGTCTTTTACTATTACTGCACCAAAAGGCCCGCCCTTATTTTCTTCTACATTTTTAATAGAAAGGCGAATGGCCTCGGTGATGAATTCTTTCTCTTTTTCAGTCATGTGGTTGTTTTATTTCTTTTCTAGGGTAAGAAAAAAATAGTCTATTATGGAATCGGAGAATCCTATAGATTTTCTATTTAACAACTGCGTCAAATAGAATGGATGAATATATAAAGATTATTGATAAAAATAAAGAAAATCGGTAAGAATATCCCTATAAGGCTAAAAGTGTATTTGTTTGAATTTCCTCCCCTAATTGCATTAAAAAAGGCGGTCCTCAAAAAGACCGCCTTTTAAATTAAATAATTGTCTTAAAATATTAAGCCAAGTCGAAGCGATCTAGGTTCATCACTTTTGTCCATGCGGATACAAAATCATGTATAAATTTATCTTTAGCATCCTCACAAGCGTATACTTCAGCAATGGCTCGAAGTTCTGAGTTAGAACCAAAGATTAGATCTACTCTAGAGCCAGTCCATTTGCGTTGGCCTGATGTGCGATCGGTTCCTTCAAAAATATCCTGTGCATCTGAAGTAGCATTCCATTTTGTTCCCAAATCAAGTAAATTCAAAAAGAAATCATTTGTAAGAGAGGCTGTATTTTTTGTGAAGACACCCTGTTGAGAAGCATCGTAATTTGTTTGTAACATTCTCATTCCTCCAACAAGTACAGTCATCTCTGTGGTGGTCAAAGTCAATAATTGAGCTTTGTCTATCAGCATTTCTTCTGCTGATATGGTATGTTTTGTTTTGATATAGTTTCTAAATCCATCTGCATTTGGCTCAAGTACAGCGAAAGATTCAATATCCGTTTCTGCTTGTGTAGCGTCTGCACGACCAGGTGTGAATGGCACTTTAATTGCATGACCTGCATTTTTAGCAGCCTGCTCAATACCAACGCATCCGGCTAAAACAATTAAATCTGCCATCGAAATTATTTTACCGTCTTTCTGTGCAGCATTGAATTCTTTTTGGATTGCCTCTAGCTTATCTAATACAATGGTTAGTTGAGCGGGGTTATTAACAGCCCAATATTTTTGAGGTGCCAAGCGTATTCGAGCACCATTTGCGCCACCGCGTTTATCTGACCCACGGAAAGTTGATGCTGAAGCCCAAGCTGTACTTGTCAACTGAGAAACTGATAATCCGGATGCAAGTATAGTCGTCTTCAGTTCTGCAATGTCCTGATCGTTTATTAATGGATGCGAAACAGCAGGAATAGGATCTTGCCAAATCAATACTTCTGTAGGTACTTCTTTACCAAGGTAACGGGTACGCGGACCCATATCGCGATGTGTTAATTTAAACCAAGCGCGTGCAAATGCATCGGCAAATTGATCGGGATGTTCGAAGAATCTTTTGGAGATCTTTTCATATGAAGGATCTACTCTCAAAGCAATGTCAGTCGTTAACATGGTAGGGGCATGTCGCTTAGAAGCATCATGTGCATCAGGAACTGAATCAGCACCTGCACCTCCTTTTGGTTTCCACTGATGTGCGCCAGCCGGACTTTTGGTAAGTTCCCATTCATAGCCGAATAAATTTTCAAAATAATTATTGCTCCATTTTGTTGGGGTGGTAGTCCATGCACCTTCAAGACCACTTGTGATGGTATCGCCTGCATTTCCTTTTCCAAAAGTATTTTTCCATCCTAGGCCTTGCTCTTCAATGCTTGCAGCGGCTGGTTCTTTGCCAACGTATTTGCTTGGATCAGCTGCGCCATGGGTTTTTCCAAAAGTATGTCCACCTGCAATCAGTGCCACGGTTTCTTCATCATTCATTGCCATACGGCCAAAAGTTTCTCGAATATCGCGTGCTGAAGATATAGGGTCAGGATTACCGTTAGGTCCTTCTGGATTTACATAAATCAATCCCATCTGAACCGCCGCCAGTGGATTTTCCAACTCGCGATTTCCTGTATAACGATTGTCTGCCAACCATTCTTTTTCAGCGCCCCAATAAATATCTTCTTCTGGTTCCCACACATCTTGTCTTCCTCCAGCAAACCCAAAAGTGTTGAATCCCATCGATTCTAAAGCACAATTACCTGCGAGTATCATCAAATCTGCCCATGAAATTTTCTTGCCATATTTCTTTTTGATTGGCCAAAGCAATAAACGAGCTTTATCAAGATTGGTATTATCAGGCCAGCTATTGAGCGGTGCAAAACGTTGAGTGCCCGATCCCCCCCCACCACGACCATCCGAAATGCGATAGGTTCCTGCACTATGCCAAGCCATTCTTATAAAGAAAGGACCATAGTGACCGTAATCTGCCGGCCACCATTCTTGCGATTTGGTCATTAATTCAAATATGTCTTTTTTAAGTTCATCTAGTTGTAGGCTCTTAAATTCAGTTGCATAGTTGAATGATTCGCCCATGGGGTTGGATAGGGAAGAATTTTGACGGAGTATATTTAATTTCAATTGATTAGGCCACCAGTCTCTGTTTCGCGTGCCACTACCCGCAGGTTTCTTTAACGACCCACTAGAAAATGGACACTTTCCTTCTCCACTATTTTGAGATGATTTTTGCTGACTGTTATTGTTTTCCATGTGCTATATTTTAACTTTTTTTAAGTTGTGAAGGTATGAAAATGTCTGTTTATTTAATAGTTCTAAAAACATAATTATATATGAGTTTAATGCTTTCGTTTATTTATTGATAAATGCTAAACAGGAATTAGGCATGAGTGTCTTCTCCATGCCTAATGTAGAAATTCTCAGATATTGGTTGCAACATTAATAAGATATTTATTTCATTATTAATTAGAGTTAACAGGTTAACTAGAGTGCAAAACTTATGCCTCTTTATAAGAGGCCGAATTAGTATAAGCATTAAAAACCCCGATTTTTCAATCGGGGTTTTTAAATATAAAATTGCAAAGATTTAATTAGAGCTTCATAAACTTTTCCGTAGTGAAGACTCCTCCATTGTTTATCTTAATTAGATAGAAACCTTTAGTCAATGAAGAAACATCAATGTATTGTGGATTTGTAAATAACTTTTCTTCTTTTACAATCGTTCCTTTTGAATCAATGATGGTGTAACTGCAACCTCTTGTAATATTATTTTTCAAACTGATCTGTAAATGCTCATGAGTAGGGTTAGGAAAAATCTTTACAAATTCATTTGATGAGTTCGTTTGATTTTCTTGTCTAGTAGCAGTACCTAATTGTACTTTTGCTGTGTAGCAAGAAGTAGCATTGAATACACTTCCGTAACCAAAAACTTTCACGTAATATGTTCCAATAGCTGCAGTATAGCTAATTGATTCACTTGTGGTACTTGATTTAGCAGAGGTAGCAACTTGAGTTCCTGCGCTATTAAATAATGACAAGTCGTAATCGGCAGGCAGCGTTGTTAGTGTAATGGTAATTGTTCCTGCTTTGGTAATGGTGAATTTATAGTAATCAATATCTGTAGATACGTTAATTAGTCCTGTAATATTGGTATTAAATGGAATCAATGCTGCTCCTGCAGTTGTTCCATTGGTAGTATTGTCATAAGAGCTAATACAAGAGGTAGATGCTAAAGTAGTAAACGTAGCGGATGTAGTGAATGCGCTGCTACCAGTTTTACAAACCGTTTGAACTTGGAATTCATAATTACTAGCAGCAGTTAATCCTGTGATTGCTTTAGAATTAGTTGTGCTTGTTGTAGCAGTCCAAGTAGTTGTTCCTACTTTTCTATATTGAACATTATAAGAAGATGAACCCGTAACAGCTGTCCAAGTTAAAGTGGCAGTGGTTGTAGTGATTAGACTAGATGTTAATCCTGTTGTTGCTCCACAACTTGAAGTGGCAGTTGCAGTAGTAAATGTTGCAGATGTTGTGAAAGCGCTGCTTCCACTTGTGCAAACTGTTTGAACCTGGAATTCATAATTACTAGCAGCAGTTAATCCGGTGATTGCTTTAGAATTGGTAGTGCTAGTGGTAGTAGTCCAGGTAGCTGATCCTACAATTCTATATTGAACATTGTAAGAAGAAGCGCCCGTAACTGCTGTCCAATTTAATGTCGCACCACTTGAAGTGATGGAAGTAGCAGTTAATGCTGATGTAGCTCCGCAAGCTGTTGCTGAAACGGGTTGGCATCCTAAAGAAGACAACAGCCCAATTCTTGAACCGCCTGTTGAGAAAAGTGCATTCATACGAGTCGATTGTCCAACTGAAAACATATTCATACATCCATCATCAACATAATCCATATAGTTCATAAACATATCACCATTGGTAGTATTGCTACATGTTTTATGAGGGAAAGTTGGGCAGCCATAATTTGACGTTTGTTGAGTAGGAGTATCTCCCACTAAATCATCTCCACAATTGGCATCGCCCCAAATATGACGTAGGTTTAACCAGTGGCCTACCTCATGAGTAGCAGTTCTTCCTAAATTATAAGGTGTGCCTGCGCTAGGGCTTTGCATACTACCAACTGAGGTATAGATTAATACTACTCCATCTGTTGCAGCAGCTCCACCAGGGAATTGGGCATATCCTAAAAGACCGCCTCCTAAATTACATACCCATAGGTTGAGGTAACTTGTAGAAGGCCACGCATTGTCTCCACCTGAGGTAGAGTATTTTACTTTATTATCAGAAGTAAAGGAAGTTGTAGTAGTAGATTTATGAATAATTCCTGTTGTTGCTGCTCCGTTTGGATCTCTTTGTGCCAAACAAAATTGAATATTAGTGTTTGCCGCCAATGTTTTAAATGCAGTAGGAATATTAGTAGTATCACTATTTAATTTTGCAAAATCTTTATTTAATTGGTTGAGCTGTGAGATACACTGTGCATCGCTAATATTTTGCGCAGTAGTATTATATAATACATGAAAAACCACTGGGATGACAACTGTAGATGCTGCAGAAGCACTTGTTGCAGTAGTTCTGTTTGCTATATATCGGGTTGCTTGTTGCTCAATTTGATTCATTCTTTCGGCCAGCGTAGGATCTTTTTGTAATTGATCAGACAAGTAGCTCATTGTTCCACAATTTCTACCTGGGCTTTTTTGAGCGAAAGTGGAGATTTGGAACATCAATAATAATGAAAGAAAAAAGAGTAATGATTTATTCATTTTATATGATTTTAGAGCGCAAATTACCTTTTTTTTTGAATGAGTGACAATTCTAAGCGATTCTAAAAGGCATTATTTGTTAATGTTTTTATAAAGTGGCTTTTAAGAAAGTCAATCAATTAGAGAATTATATTATGTGTTGAGCTTATTTTATATAAATTACTGGAGAAGAGAATTAATTAATGATCGGCTGTTGTTAATTATAAGAATACATTTATGTCGGGTTGATTCGTATTTAAACAACCTAAAATAGAGCAATTCTTAACGATAAAGGGGACGCGTAGGAATTATCAATTAAACTTTAACGATTGTAGCTTGTCTATCATCTTGAATCAAGTTCATTTTAGTTATATTTACTATTATTAGATCATTCATTATTTAAAACTTTCGGTATGATAAAGAAGTATGTAATGCTAGCATTCCTATTTTTTGGAGTTTCATTCAGTAAAGCGCAAACGACTTCAGAAAAATTAAATCTCCCAGGTGACAATCTCAACTTATATGCGGTATTGAAAATTTTCCAGGAATCGGAAACGTTAGAGAGTTTCGAAAAGAAACTAAACGAAAAGGATTCTAAAATCAACAACCTTGATTTAAATGGAGACAATAAAATTGATTACATCAAAGTAGTAGATAATATTGATGGAGCCGTTCATAACATTGTCTTGCAGACTCCAGTCAATGGAAAAGAAACTCAAGATGTGGCGGTGATTATTGTTCAGAAAAATAAAGAAGGTCAGGTGCAAATTCAAATTATTGGAGATGAAGATTTGTATGGGAAAGACTATATAGTGGAGCCTAATTTTGATTCAGAAGAACAAAATGTAGCTGCAACGCCGAATCCTGGGTATACGATGGGAGCTAGTACTACTATTCAAGTTGAAAGAACGACAACTTATGTGATTGCTAGCTGGCCTATTGTAAGATATGTTTACATGCCATCCTATTCTCCTTGGGTGTCACCTTGGTATTGGGATTATTATCCCACTTATTGGAGTTCTTGGCAGCCTTATTATTGGCATGAATACTATGGCTGGCATTATCATTGGAATTACTTTTATTATGGACATTACCGTAGATGGAATCATTGTAGATACAATAATTGGGTAGGATTTTACTATGGAGGAAGAAGAGCTAGGTCAACTTATTATTATGCAAGAAGAGAGAGAGGTGATTTTAAAACGACTTATTCAAGACCAGATTTAATGAGAAGGGGTTCTGATGATTTCAGAAAAAAATATCCAACTGCAAAGTCGGCAAATGATAAGCTACCAAAACTTGACAATGGAGGCCCTAAGCGTTCTATAAAAACCAATACCGTTAGTTCTACCGATAAGCCTATAAGAGTAATTAACACTGAGAGGAACGATCGTCCGGTAAAAATCATCAATGATAGACAGGAGAGTCCTGCTATCAATCCAAATAAATCTGGCATTGATCGTCCAATTAAAATTGAGAAGGTTCCTTCGGAAAATCCAACTAAAAGAAATGATAGTAGGAGCAATGAAAAGTCTATTCAACGTGAGCCCAAAAATGAAAGACCAGCTCCCACGCATGAATCAAAACCAAGAGCTGCTGAAAAAAGTA
>CANJJU010000065.1 GCA_947474815.1 Chitinophagaceae bacterium
ATCTCCTGCTCCTACTTTTGCATTTCCAATTTTATTTTCTTTAATAATGCTTATTAAGCCAGCGCCACTGATAATGCTGGGTTGCAAACCTGCTGTTTCCATAATATCGAAAAGCATACCGCTGGTGGTGCTCTTTCCAGAAGTGCCTCCAACTGCAATTGTTTTTTTGCTTTTGGCAATTAAAGCCAGTAGCTCACTCCTTTTTATAATGGGGATGCCTAATTTCTTAGCTTTTTGAACTTCCATTACGGTATCTTCAATTGCAGTAGAAACAACGACCAAAGAAGTATTTTCATCAATACCCTCTCCATTTTGTTCGAAGCATTTTATTCCCTCAGCCACTAATTGGTCTCTTGTTTGATTTTGTTGTCCTTGAATGAAATAACGATCACTACCGCCTACTTGTTTCCCAATACCCGAAAGGTATTGAGCAATAGCGCTCATTCCTGTTCCTGCGACTCCTATAAAAAATACGTTTTCAAAATCGTCAATAGTGGTTATCATTAAAGCAGGTGTTTTTAAAATTGAATTTTCTGTTAAATAAAACTATAACTATGTTAGCTATTGATTTAGTTAATAATTTCGAATTGCTAATTTACAAAGATTGTATTGGCATTTGGATAATTCTTAATTATTATGATGAAATTAATTTTAAAAATATCGATATTCTGTTGTGTTATTTTTTCTTTTGGGTATTCACAAAACAAACAGGATAAATCAATCAAAAATGAAGCAGTGGCTACATTTGCTCAAGGCTGTTTTTGGCATTCTGAGTTAGTCTTTCAAAGTCTTGTTGGCGTCAGAGACGCAGTTTCGGGCTATGCAGGAGGAAAATCAATCAATCCAACATACGAAGAAGTGTCTAGTGGAGAAACCGGCCATGCCGAATGTGTGCAGGTATTTTACGATCCTCAAAAAATAGCATTTAAAACATTGGTGATGGCCTATTTTTTTAGCATGGATCCTACCAAATTAAATCAACAAGGAAATGACATAGGTACGCAATACCGCTCTATTGTATTTTATAGAAACGAGGAGGAAAGAAAAATAATTGAAGAGGTGATCCAAAGTGTGAATGCATCTAAGAAATTCAAAAGTAAAATCATTGCAGAAATACTTCCATTCACTGCTTTTTATCCGGCAGAAAAATATCATCAAGAATACATAAAAAACAATCCTGCTAATCCTTATGTAAAAAATGTCTGTTATCCTGAGTACTTACATTTTCGCCAAACATTTAAGGGAGTGTTTAAAGAGTAACAGAGTGATTTATTTAATGGATTCGCTTAGTTCCTTTTTATAATCGTACTGTAAATCTTCGTGTAAGGTATCAATCGCATTGTTTGCTTTTTTAATTAAAGCTGCATATATATTTGCTAGCGCAGCGCTTTTGTCAAGAGGCAATTTTGAAAGATTGATTTTGTTGATTAAATAAATGATGATAGAAATCTCGGTTGTTTTTATACCACTGTATTTTATGAATTTATTGGCAATGCGAATGATCTTTCTGATGTTTTTCTTGGCTATATATAAATTCTTAGTATTTAGATCTAAGAATAGCGTTTCAACTTCTTGCTTTATATTATTGATGTATTCTTCTTCGTCTTGTTCTTCAAATAAAAGATAACTAAGTAACTCTTTGTTGTCTTTTTTAAACTTAGTCATCCTCAAACAAACTTCTAATAATTTGCTTGGAGGCAATGTTTCTAATTCACTTTTAATTTCTTTTATTGAAGCGGCTTTCATCTTAAGCAGTAAGAATAACTTTATCCATTTTGTCTCCCGCAACAATTGCATCAACAATCTCTAACCCTTCTGTTATGATTCCAAAACAAGTATGAACGCCATCAAGGTGTTTGGTATTGTTTCGATTGTGGCAGATAAAAAATTGAGATCCTCCCGTATTTAAGCCTCTATGGGCCATGGAGAAAACGCCTTTATCATGTATTTGTTTTGCGCCTTTAGTTTCACAGGGAATTGAGTAACCAGGACCGCCGGCTCCTGTTCCATCAGGACAGCCACCTTGAATTACAAAATCAGGAATGACTCTATGAAATGCTAATCCATCATAATATCCTTTAGCTATCAGTTTTTTAAAATTCTCCACCGTAATAGGTGCGTCATTATCATATAGTTCAAATTTCATAATCCCTTTTGCAGTATGGATCTCCCCTTTGGTTGTAACATGAGTACTCATAAAATAATTTTAATTTTTGAATGACAAATTTACGAATATTATCTGTTGCCTGTGTTTGTAATCTATATTCATGTTAAAAGAGTATAAAAAGAAGGAAAGTTATAGATTCTGTGTGCTTATTATGTTAATTTCAAAAAAATGTCAATAAATTTATTGTTAACTTGATGAGTTTAGTACTTTCACAAAAATTGTAGATATGAAAATATTTGTAGCGGGTTTACCTTATGATTTAGATGATGCAGAATTAGAAGAAATTTTTGAAAAATTTGGCACTATTGTTTCTGCTAAAGTTGCCCTAGATAAGGAAACTGGAAAAAGCAAAGGTTTTGGTTTTGTAGAAATGCAAAACAGAGAAGAAGGACTTGAAGCTATTGATAGTTTGAATGATATTTCACTTGGTAAAAAGCCATTGGTAGTTAAAGAAGCAGAAGATAGAAGCGGCCCATCTGCTGGCGGTGTGAGAAGAAGTATTAATCCTAGAGACGATTTTAATAATAGAAACCGATGATTTTTTATTCTGAGTTGTAATGAATTAAATAAATAAACCCCAGTAAATGCTGGGGTTTATTTATGGGACTTAGTTTTTTTTCTCTTACTCGTTTTCATAGGATAAGTAAGGTAATAGTAGTTTGTTGGATATTGGATTAACTGTTTAAAAGGGATATTGGATCGTTTTGTTAACTTGCTTACATAAAGGTATTATACTGCTTTCTTGATTGCTTAAAATGGGGTATTTAGTTTTTAAAAATCAGTCCATTTACTATATTTCAATACGTATTGATACGTAGATGTTCAAGGGGTAAATTATACCCCCCCTTCATTACACTCCTTTTTAGGCCAAATAATGCTTCTAAATACCTAAACTTGCCCTTGTAGCCTCAATATTTTTATGGATATTTGCAGAGTCATTATAATATAAGAATGAAGGTTTTAATCAAGCAAGCACGAATCGTACACCCATCTTCCCCTTTTAATGGGACTATTAATGACATTCTAGTGATTGATGGTAAAATAAATCGAATTGCTTCTAGTATTATTGAAACGGCAGATCAAATCATTGAACATGATAATCTGCATGTTAGTATAGGCTGGATTGACTTATTTGCAAATTTTGCTGATCCAGGAAACGAATACAGAGAAACCATTGAATCTGGTGCTACGGCAGCTGCATCTGGCGGGTTTACTTCGGTTGTTGTCATTCCCAATACGAATCCTGTTGTTTCCTCAAAGACTCAAGTTGAATATATGTTGCAAAAGAGCAGTCTTTTACCAATAGAAATTTACCCACTTGGTGCAATTTCCAAAAATGCTGAAGGAAAAGAATTGGCAGAAATGTATGATATGCATACTAGTGGCGCATTGGCTTTTAGTGATGGCATACATTCAGTTCAAAATCCAGGAGTGTTATTAAAGGCATTACAATATGTAATTGCAAAAGATGCGACCATAGTACAGTTGCCAGATGACAAATCAATAGCTCCCTTTGGATTAATGAATGAAGGAATCATAAGTACACAACTTGGCTTACCAGGCAGACCTGCTATAGCAGAGGAGTTGATGATTGCAAGAGATATCGAATTATTGAAATATACTCAATCCAAATTGCATATCACAGGCGTTTCCACCCAAAAGGGAATGCAATTGATTGTGAATGCTAAAAAAGAAGGGCTTCATATCACTTGCTCTGTTACCCCCTATCATTGCTTTTTCTGTGAGGAAGATTTAGTAGATTACAATACCCATCTAAAAGTAAATCCTCCATTAAGGAAAAGAAGCGATATGATGGCAATTAGGGAAGCTTTGGCATTAGGACAAGTTGATTGCATTGCTTCTCATCATACTCCTTTGCATACAGATGAAAAAGATTGCGAATTTGAATATGCCAAGAATGGGATGGAGTGTCTAGAAAGTGTTTTTGGTGCAGTCAATAAATTTGCAACATCATTAGATACTTTGATAAGTCAACTAACCATAAGCACAAGGAAAATGATTGGAGTGGATGTGCCATCAATAAAAGAAGGCGAAGTAGCATGTTTAACATTGTTTAACCCCTCAGAAGAATATGTTTTTGATGCATCTATGATTAAGTCAACTTCTCACAACAATGCATTTGTGGGACAGCATTTAAAAGGGAAAGTAGTTGGAATATTAAATAAAAATAATGTAGTGCTTAACTAATCATGAAATACATCAACGCAACATATAAAGGAGTGATTTCTTCAATTGTATTAATACTTGTTTCTACTGTACTTTTTTATGGGTTTCATTTTCCTGAAAACGGTAAAAGCCAATACGTTGTGTTGATATTATTTATAGCGAGTGTATTTTGGACGTTGGTTTCCTATAAGTTGAGTGGCTATTCAAATAATTCATTCAAAGATTATTTTGCGGAAGCTTTTAAAGCCTTCGTGGTGATTACTTTATTTATGGCTGTTTTTTCATTTGTTTTTTATAGGATGAACCCGCAAATACTTAATGACGCAATCATTGAAAATAATAATTTAATACTTAAGGAAGGCAATAGAACCATTGCAGAAATTGAAGAAAATTCGAATAAACTAAGAAGTATTTTTATGCCAATGATGATTTCAATAACCATCATTAAATTTCTATTTCTTGGCTCCTTGGTATCAATGGTAGGTGCTGGATTTTTAATTCAAAAAAAATAACACCCCTTTCATTTTAATTAATAGCTAAAATTTTCATCATGGATCTTTCTATAGTAATACCTCTTTTCAACGAAGAAGAATCTTTACCCGAATTAGCCGCTTGGATTGAAAGAGTTGTAAATACGCATCAGTACAGTTATGAAATCATTCTAATTGATGATGGAAGCACGGATGATTCTTGGAGTGTGATAGAGAGGTTACAGCAAAAAAATCAGCATATAAAGGGCATTAAGTTTCAGCGTAATTATGGTAAAAGTGCCGCAATGAACGAAGGGTTTAAAGCCGCTTCAGGGGAAGTGATAATTACAATGGATGCTGATATGCAAGACAGCCCCGATGAAATCCCTGCTCTTCGAAATATGATTCTTGAAGGAAATTATGACATAGTAAGTGGCTGGAAGAAAAAGAGATACGACAATACCTTTAGTAAAAATCTGCCAAGTAAGTTGTTTAATAAGGCAGCTAGAAGCATGAGTAAAATTCATTTGCATGATTTTAATTGCGGGTTGAAAGCCTACAAGAAAAAAGTGGTTAAAAGTATTGAAGTCTATGGTGAAATGCATCGGTATGTACCAGTGCTTGCGAAATGGGCTGGGTTTAGAAAAATAGGCGAAAAAGTAGTAGAGCATAGGCCAAGAAAATACGGAGTTACTAAATTTGGCTGGACACGTTTTGTAAATGGTTTTTTAGACCTGCTGACTATATTCTTTGTGGGTAAATTCGGAAAGAGGCCCATGCATTTTTTTGGATTGTGGGGTACTTTGTCTTTTATGTTTGGATCCCTTGTTTTTATATATCTAACCATTAGCAAATTTGTATTTGATGTTACTGGGCTAACCCAGCGTCCCTTATTTTTCTTTGCTATTTTATCTATGATTATAGGAACCCAGTTGTTTTTGGCTGGCTTCTTAGGCGAATTGATTTCTAGAAATTCAATCGAACGAAATAACTATTTAATAGAAGATAAGATAGGACTATAATTATTTATATCTTATATTTTAATTTATATAATCGCCCCAATATAATATTTATCAAGTAGTTAATGAGTATTCATAATAAAAATATTGTTATCATTGGGCCTGCGTATCCATTGCGTGGAGGATTGGCATCTTTCAATGAAAGACTTGCTCATGCTTTTAAGGAAGAAAATCATCAAGTTAAGATTGTTACATTTTCCCTTCAATATCCAGGTTTCTTGTTTCCTGGCACAACTCAATTTTCTGCTGAGCCTGCACCAAAAGATCTAGACATTTCAGTTGCCATTAATTCTATCAATCCCTTTAACTGGATCAAAATGGGCTTGAGATTAAAAAAGGCGCGTCCAGATATTATTGTGGTAAGATATTGGCTCCCTTTCATGGGGCCTTGTTTGGGAACGATTTGTAGAATTGTAAAAAGGAATAATCATACAAGAATAGTTTGTATTGCGGACAATGTAATTCCTCACGAAAAAAGATTGGGGGACAAAGCATTTACAAAATATTTCATTAGGCCAATAGATGCATTTATTACGATGAGTAGTAAGGTAATGGCTGATTTGAAAACTTTTACTGACGGGAAGCCGGTTAAATTTACGCCCCATCCGTTGTATGATAATTTTGGCGCTATAGTTAAGAAAGATGTAGCAAGAGAAAAAATAGGAATAAACAAAGAAGATAAAATTGTACTTTTTTTTGGTTTTATTCGACATTACAAGGGGCTTGATATTTTATTTGATGCCATTAAAATCTTGCAGGACAAAGGCTTCAACACGCAAACAAAATTTTTAATTGCTGGAGAGTTTTATGAAGATTCCAAACCTTATCTGGATCAAATCAAACGATTGGGCATTGAAGATTCGCTTATACTTAGAACATCATTTATTCCTGATAGTGAAGTGAAAAATTATTTGTGTGCTGCAGATGTGGTAATACAGCCTTATCGAAATGCTACCCAAAGCGGAGTCACTCCTCTCGCCTATCACTTTGAAGTCCCTATGATTGTTACCCATGTTGGAGGTCTTTCTGCTCTTGTTCCAGATTATAAAGTGGGGTTAATATCTGAGCCAACTCCCATTGCCCTTGCAGAAAAAATCATTGAGTATTTCGAACTTGGTTCTAGTCATTTTATTCCTCATTTACAAGAGGAAAAAAAGAAATACAGCTGGGATACAATGGTAAAACTGATTATTTCACCTTGTGATAGGCTTTAATATTGATTATAATGAGCATTGTTCTGCTTCTTGTTTATTCATTGCAGGTACCTACTCCATTTTCCTTACAATTTCTTAAATTGCATGCATTATGATTTTTAGAAGCAAAGCACCTCTTCGTATTGGCCTCGCAGGTGGAGGAACAGATGTTAGTCCTTATAGTGATTTATATGGAGGAGCCATTTTAAATGCAACCGTTTCACTTTCTGCCTATGCTACTATAGAAACTATTAATGAAAATGAAATCATTGTAGAAGCACTGGATAGAAATGAACAACAGCGATTCAATTTATCTCCTTCCCTTCCTATTGATGGTAAACTTGATTTGCTTAAAGGGGTATACAATCGAATCAATCGAGATTTTAATATTCCCCCAACAGGATTTAAATTGTCCACTTTTGTTGATGCACCTGCTGGATCTGGTCTGGGTACTTCTTCAACACTGGTAGTGGCAATTCTTGGGGCATTTGTAGAAATGCATAAACTTCCTTTGGGTGATTACGATATTGCCCATTTGGCTTATGAAATTGAAAGACAGGATTTATCATTAGCAGGCGGAAGGCAAGATCAATATGCTGCTACTTTTGGGGGTGTTAACTTCATGGAGTTTTATGAAAATGATAAAGTAATTGTAAACCCTTTAAGGATTAGGCCTCAGTACATGCATGAATTGGAAAATAATCTTGTATTGTATTTTACGGCTACCTCAAGAGAAAGTGCAACAATCATAAAAGAACAAGTAAAGAACGTAAGCAATAAAAATGAAGCAAGCATTGATGCAATGCATCAGCTAAAGGAACAGGCTAAAATGATGAAAGAAGCATTGCTTAAAGGAAAATTATCTGCTATTGGAGAAATCCTTGACTACGGATTTGAACAAAAAAGAAAAATGGCTGCTAATATCAGCAATAGTCGTATTGAAGAGATTTATGAAGCAGCTAAGCTAGCTGGTGCAACAGGTGGAAAAATAAGTGGTGCTGGCGGCGGCGGATTTATGATTTTCTATTGTCCAGGTAATACAAATTATGCAGTGAAGAAAGCATTGCTGAATTTTGGTGGAGAAGTCAAAAATTATTCTTTTACTAATTATGGTTTAACTAGCTGGACTATTTAATATTAACTTATGATCATGACAAAAAAAATTGAAGATATTATTCGCGCATCTATTGATGTAAAACAACAATTGGTTAGCGATGAATCCATGCTAAACAATTTGACAAAATGCGTTGAATTAATTGTAACTGCTTTTAAAAATGGCAATAAAGTACTGTTTTGTGGAAATGGAGGAAGCGCCGCTGATGCACAACATCTTGCAGCTGAATTTAGTGGCAGGTTTTATACAGATAGAGATGCCCTTCCAGCAGAGGCATTGCATGTAAATACCTCTTATCTTACTGCTGTTGCAAATGATTATAGCTACGATGTTGTTTATTCTAGATTAATTCAAGGCATTGGAAAAAAAGGCGACGTACTAGTAGGACTCAGCACTTCTGGAAATAGTATCAATATTGTGAAAGCATTTGAAACTGCTAAACAGAAAGGAATGTCTACCATTGGATTTACAGGAAGTACTGGAGGAAAAATGAAATCGTTGAGTGATTACTTATTAAATGTTCCATCCACCGATACACCAAGAATTCAAGAAAGCCATATCCTTCTAGGTCATATCATTTGCCAATTGGTAGAAGAACAATATTTTTCACCTGCTACCTCTTAACATTGAGCAATCCCCATCACATTTCATCTTTAGGGCCCATTGCTACAAATGAGCATCATTATGAATGCATCATATTAGCGGGAGGCTTGGGTACTCGCTTGCGTAGCGAACTCCCCGATTTGCCAAAGTGCATGGCTCCTGTTGCTGGCAAACCCTTTATTCAGCATTTGGTTGACTATTTATTAAAACAAGGTGTTGAGAGATTCATTTTTTCTCTTGGATATATGCATGAATCTATTGAGATTTTTATAAAAACCAATTACCCTTCACTTAATTGTCATTTTTCTATCGAGCATGAACCCCTTGGAACTGGTGGTGCAATCAAACTTGCTTGTCAATATACAACTCAGCAAAATGTATTAATACTTAATGGGGATACAATGTTTGCTATAGATATTCAAAAATTGATGGATTTTCATTTGCAAAACAATGCTAGTTGTACCTTGTCTCTTAAGCCCATGGAACAATTCGACAGATACGGTGTGGTAGAAACTAATAAAGAATGCTACATTCAATCATTCAAAGAGAAGCAATTTTATAATGAGGGGTTAATCAATGGAGGTGTTTATGCTTTGAATATTCCTTCCTTTTTACAGGTAGATTTTAATGAAAAGTTTTCATTCGAAAAAGATTATTTAGAAAAATATTATTCTTTTTATAAAATGATGGGGTTGGTACAGGATTGTTATTTTATTGACATTGGCATTCCTGAAGATTTTAAAAGAGCCGACAAGGAACTAATTAATTTAACATTTTAATTCATTTAAGCTAATGTTCCCTTTTGCTTCAATAGATAATACGTGGACACTTTTTATAGATCGTGATGGAGTAATCAATCATGAAAAGTATAAGGATTATATACATACATGGGATGAATTTGTTTTTTATGATGGTGTGTTAGAAGCCATGAATATATTTTCAAAAAAGTTTAAATACATTATTGTTGTTACCAATCAAAAAGGTGTAGGAAAGGGTCTTACTACATTGGATAACTTGCAAACGATTCATCAAAACATGCAGAATGAAATAAATGAAAATGGAGGTAGAATTGATTCCATTTATTTCTGCAGTGATTTGGATGACAATAGTCCAAATAGAAAACCCAATCCAGGCATGGGGTTAATGGCTTTACAGCAGTTTCCTGCAATAGATGTTAATAAATCTATCATGATTGGCAACACGCTTAGCGATATGGAATTTGGTCGAAACTTAGGTACATATACTGTTTTTTTGCCCACCACTCATCCAGAAGTAAATCATGATGACAATCGAATTGATTTGGTTGTTAATTCATTGAAAGACTTTTCTACCTTACTTTAATTGTTGATAAGCTTACGTTAAATTAAATTAATACGATATA
>CANJJU010000066.1 GCA_947474815.1 Chitinophagaceae bacterium
ACTCTGAAGTTTAAGCCCCACCACAATTTATCTTGATAATCTACTTTCATACCTAGATCATACTCACTGGGAGAATTTTCAATTAACCTAACCATTGCATTAGGGATAAGATAGATATCATCTCCTGTCTGTATTTTGTAATTAGCGGTGAAGTTGTAATGACGATATAATTTGCCGCCGAGTTTAGCATCAGGCACATTTGAAAATTGTAATTTCGATTCTATCAATTGGCTAACCGCTGCCCCTATGCTCAATTTTCTGTTAGACCAATATACTCCTGCACCCGCATCAATGGCAAATTTATTTGAAGAACCTGCCAATACAGGATCACTACCCAGGGCATCGGTTAATTTACTTTTATCAATAGCATATTGAACCCCTCTTAATTCAAGGCCAATACCAAAACGACTCTTATCATTTCGAGCATTGATGTGGTATGAGTAAGCTAATTGGAACCCTGTTCTGCTAATAGGCCCCGTTTCATCTCTGTATACATAAGTACCAAGACCAGCTTTTAATTTTGTAAGCTGGAAATCTCCATAAATCATTTCTGTTTTAGGATTTCCTGGAAAAGAAGACCACATATTTCTATATGAAACGCCAATCACATTATTATCTGCAAACCCCGCTGCTGCTGGATTGTACATAGCATTGTGCTGAACAAATTGGCTCATAAAATGCAACTGCTGAGATTGAGCAGTTGTCATAAAAGAAATAAATGCAAGCGCAAGTATAATTTTTCTCATGTTAAATCTATTAATTGTGTTAAAAGTATTAAAAAAATGATACTAATTAGCTTAAACAATGATTTTTTTTATTTCCAACCCGAAAATTTGGTTTAATAGGTATAAAACCTCCTCTTTTCTGTTAATGGGCACTCCAAATTTTATATGAGAGAACAACTGTAGATCTTGTTCAAGAATGAGGCAGGCAGTAGGTTTCAGCACACGCATGACCTCATTTAGCTGAGTATAGTTAAAATATATCGAAAAGGTCTCTAGAATAGGCTTTTTTACTACCGGGGTTGTTTGCAAAGCAAGTACAGCTGAGGTTTTGTAGGCATTTATCAATCCGGGCACGCCCAATAATGTACCCCCAAAATACCTTACTACCACAATGGCGATATCGGTCAGGTTTTTGCTATCAATTTGACCTAAAATTGGCTTACCCGCCGTTCCAGAAGGCTCTCCATCATCGCTCGACCTGAAGTTATCCCCGTTTATCCCCATTCTATAGGCAAAACAGTGATGCACTGCTTTGGGATGTTCGGATTTGATTCTAGCCAAGCCTTTTTTAAATGCTTCTTTCGTTTCTATATTGAAGGCAAATGCAATGAACCTACTCCCTCTGTCTTTAAATTCTGCTGTGGAGGGTTCTTCAATAGTAAAATAATGGTCGATGGGAGTCACTTTTTCTTGCAATGGTTTGGATAATGAATTCAAATTGAGCGTTAAAAATAAGCATAGAAAAATAAAGTATGTTTGCTAATATGACGGCCATTGAAATATACCGAATGTATTTAGATGAATTAATCACTATTTATCCCAAAAGTGAGGCAGAAAATATTAGAAACAGGGCATTTGAATCACTGGCATCCATCAGCCGTTCTGAATTAATAAAAAATCCAACAAGCATTCTTTCCAACGAAATCAACGAAGCACTTTTAAAAGGGTTAGCTCAGCTTAAACAACAAAAGCCATTACAATATATATTAGGAGAAAGCTGGTTTTATAAACTTCCATTTAAAGTATCCCCTGCTGTATTAATTCCAAGACCCGAAACAGAAGAGTTAGTTGAATTAGCCATTGATTTTCTAGAAAAACAGGGAATTGAAAAAAAAGTACTTGACATTGGAACAGGAAGTGGATGTATTCCCATCTCTATTAAGAAAAGTATTGAAGGATCAAATATTACTTCCATAGACATTAGCGCAGATGCATTAACGATTGCAATAGAAAATGCCCTCACTCATGCAACAGAAATTAATTTTCTTCAATGCGATTTTTTAGAGGAGAAAAATTGGGAGCACTTGGATAAGTATGATGTTATTATTAGCAACCCACCCTACATACCAGAAGAAGAAAAAAAACTTTTGGATAAAAATGTAATCTTGTATGAGCCACACCTTGCACTATTTGTAGAAGACAAGCATCCATTAATTTTCTATAAAAAAATTGCCGACTTTGGAAAAACTCATTTAGAGAAAAATGGAATTATCTTATTAGAAACACATGAAAATTATGCAGACAAAGTTGCTGACTTGTTTAACAACAAAGGATACCTGTCAACCATCAAAAAAGATATGTACGATAAAAAAAGAATGGTCATTGCTACTCATTGCCGGTAACGGTAGCAGAAGTGGTAGCACCTAGCTTTCTGGCAACTTTCATTACTTTCACAATTTCACCCCATTGAGCAATAGAGTCGGCATTGATTACAACCGCAGGCTTAATGCTGTCTCCTTCTATAATATATTTTCTAAGAGCTGCTTCTAAAGAATCGGGATTTATTTTTTTTGTGCCAACAAACATGTTTTTATCTTTATCTACACTCACTACTACACTTTGTTTCTGCTTGGTATCACTCTTCGATTTGGGCACACTCATCTTAATCACATTGGGATTCGCCAAAGTAGAAATCATTAAAAAAAACATCAATAGTATAAAAAGAATATCATTCAACGGCCCTGTATCGACCTCTGAATGACTTTCTCTTAATGTTGTTTTACGTAAACTCATGATGTTGAAAAAGATTGTAAAAAATACAAGATTTGATGAATAACTATTTCGTTGGCTCTTGTAAAATATCTATAAACTCGCTGCTTGCAGCTTCCATTTTATTGCCCAGCCTGTTGATCTGTGTATCTAAATAACTATGACCTAAAAATGCAAGCATCCCAATAATCAATCCTGTAGCAGACGTAATCAACTTAATATACATGGCATCTGCAATCTGACTGATAGATGGATTGCCAATGGTTGCAAATTCTTTTAAGAGCATAACCAACCCAATAATTGTTCCTACAAAGCCAAACAACGGAGCTATGCGCGAAATAACAGAAATGGTACTAAGATTTTTTTCTATTTTATACATTTCAAGCTTGCCTACATTGTCCATACTTTTTTCAATAGCATCAATAGGCTTCCCAATTCTTTGAAGTCCTTTATCAATCATTCTGGCAATTGGATTGGGCGTATTTTTCGATAAGCTCCTTGCAGCTGTTACATTTCCATTGCTGATGTGATCACGAATGATATTCATGAAGTTTTCATCACCAGCGCTTGCTTTTCTGATGACTAGTAATCTTTCAATAAAAAAGAAAACTGCCAATGCAAATAGAATTCCGAGCGGAATCATCAACGGACCACCCTTGCTTAATAGCCCCATTACACTCTCTACTTTTGATCCATCTGTGGGAGCAATTGCCGTACTATCAATTTGTAAGAAAATATTAAACATATCTTTTAGTTAATCATTGAATGAATACAATTAATATGCAATAAAACGAAACTTATAAATAAGGACTGCACAATAAAGTGTTAATCTTCCTTTACTATGCCTTTTTACCCATCTGCTGCATCGCCATAATTTGACGCATTGTTTTTTCCATTCCTTCGCTGCTGCCATCCAAGAAAATCACATTCCCCTTTCCATATTCAGCAAAGTTTTTAATTGCTTCTGTCCACATACTAAATAAAATCACATTTGTATCTAAGTTAGCTTGTTTCATTTCCTCTGCAGCCTGACTCATACCCTTGGCCACTTCTTCTCTAAATAACGCCACCCCTTGACCGCGCAATTGAGCTGCTTGTCTTTCAGCCTCTGCAGCAATTTTTATTGAATTACCTTCTGCCTCTGCAGCTTTTGTTTTTGTAATCAACAATGCTTGCCCTTCGTTTTCTGCAGCAGCTTTTAAATTATTACTTGCTACCACTTTGCTCATGCTTTCTATAATTGCCTGATCAAAAGTGATGTCATTGATTTGTAAATCTTGTAAATGATATCCCCACTCTTCTAAAGAAGCATCTACATGTTCTTTCACAAACTCAACAATATCTCTACGCAATCCCAATATTTCAGATTGTTTTTTAGTAGCAACAAAAGCCCTGATATTTCCTTCGATTGTTCTAACCAATGCTTGCATCAAATCTTTATCACTGATAAATTTAAAAGCCACTTTTTGAATCGTGTCTTCATTGGCATTTTGTACAGAATACAACAACATCGATTTAAAATAAACATTTGCCTGATCAATAGTGACTGCTTGGAATTCTAATTCTACTGACCTGTTTTGTATACTTACTCTTTTGTATACCTGATCAATTAGTGGAACTTTAAATCTAAGTCCTGGCAAACGAACTCCTGCATATTTACCAAAACGAGTAATCACTGCAATCGTTCCTTGATTGACTGTAAACAATCCGCTGAAAACTATTAGTGCAGATAAAATCAGCCACCAATATTGTACTACTATAGTCATAGTTTAAAATTTAGAATATAAAGGTAATTGAATATAAAGTGTCCACTTAAAAGATCTAACTCTTTTCCTCCCATAATTGACAAAGGTGTACGATGGATTCGGATGCTTTTAACATATCGTTCACTCCAATCCATTCTAATTTACTGTGAATATTTTGCATCCCAGTGAAGATATTTGGACAAGGCAATCCCATATAGCTTAAGCGGCTCCCGTCCGTACCTCCTCTGATGCTTTCTTTCTTTACGGTAAGTCCGGACCTTTCAATCGCCTCAGCAGCAAATTGTGCAACTGAAGGATGTTTGTCTAACATTTCCTTCATATTTCTATACTGCTCTTGCTCCACATATTCCATGCTCGCACCAGGATATTTTGATACAACATCTGTAATAATAGACTTGAGTTTTTGATGATGCTCACGCAATCCTTGTCTGGTAAAATCTCTAACAATAAACTGAATGGTTGTTTTTTCAGAAATGCCATTTACAGATACAGGATGTACGAACCCTTGTTTACCTTCAGTTGTTTCGGGACTCCATTCACTTTTGGGTAAACTATCAAGAATATCCCCTGCAATTTTAATTGCATTTACCAAGGTATTTTTTGCATAACCAGGATGTGCTATGACTCCATGAATAATAACTGTTGCACTGTCTGCACTAAAAGTCTCATCTTCCAAACTTCCTGCTTCACCCCCATCTAATGTATATCCATACTGCGCACCTAATTTTTGCATGTCAATTTTTGCAGTACCCTTTCCTACTTCTTCATCGGGGGTAAATAAAATTTTTATGTCGCCGTGCTTAACTGAAGGATTACTAATCAAATATTGCGCTGCTTGCATGATTACCGCAATGCCACTTTTGTCATCTGCCCCTAATAAAGTGGAACCACTTGCAGTAATAATGTCGCCACCAAGATGATTTTTTAAATACGGAGAATCGCTTGTTTTTAAAACTTGAGTAGGATCATCAGGCAAAACAATATCGGCTCCATTATAGTTGTGATGAACAATAGGCTTCACATTCGTACCGCTACAATCGGGTGCTGTATCTACATGCGCACAAAAGCATACAACTGGGACATTCTTTTTGTCTGTGTTACTGGGAATAGTTCCATATACATATCCAAACGAGTCGATAGATGAATCAGCAATGCCCATTTGTAATAATTCCTGTTGCAACAATTTACCCAGGTCTTTTTGTTTCTCTGTTGTAGGATGTGCGTCACTGTTGGGATCGCTTTGAGTGTCAATTTTTACATACCGCACAAAACGATCAACTAATTCAGATTTATTTATGTCCATTGTTTAAATTTAAACCAGCTTAATAGTTAGCAAAAGAGTTGCATTAAGCAATTTCAACTAATTCAATATCAAAAATCAATTCTTTACCTGCTAAAAAATGATTCGCATCCAATATGATTACATTTTCTCTTAACTCTACTACAATTACCGGAACGGGTTGTCCCATTTGATTACTCAAGGTTAATGTCATCCCTGGTTCGAGTTTCATATCTGCAGGAACATTTTCTTTAGGGAACTCAATGATTGCTTCATCTGTTCTTTCGCCATAAGCATCTGCAGGAGCAATATTGATCGTTTTTTTATCTCCGATTAACATACCCGGCATTGCATCATCAAATCCTTTGATCATTTGTCCTGCTCCTACTGTAAATTCCAACGGCTCTCTACCTGTAGAAGAATCAAATTGTTCTCCTGATGTTAATTTTCCAGTGTAGTGCACTTTCACTACATCACCCGCTTTAACTTGTTGCATAGTTTGATTTTTTATTGTTTAAAATACCGATGAAACAGTCAACGGCAAATGAAAGTTGTGTATTTCAGCTTTTTTTAGAATTGTTAAAATAAAAAGCAAAAATGCACCTTAATTGGAAGCAAAAATAAAATTAAAAAACTACTCTGCCGAATTAAAAAACTTTACTCAACTTTGAGCTATGAAAGGCATATTCCTACATTTATTGAGTTTACTAACAATCTGCTCCATCTCATCCTGTGCACAATCAAAATTGATTGCTCAAAATAGGGATGAAATTGTAACAGGTGCTGCTCAAACTGACTTGTATTTGCCTTTTTTGAAAAATAAGCAGGTGGCTGTTTTTGCCAATCAAACTTCCATGATTAATAGAACGCATTTGGTGGACAGCTTAGTAAGCCTTGGTATCAACGTGGTGAAAATATTTAGTCCCGAGCATGGATTTAGAGGAACTGCAGACGCGGGAGAGCATGTTAACAATGGGATAGACAACAAAACGGGCATTCCTGTGATTAGTTTATACGGCGATCATAAAAAACCAACGCCTTTAGATGTGGCAGATATAGACGTAATGATTTTTGATATTCAGGATGTGGGGGTTCGATTTTATACTTTTATTTCATCGTTACAATATTATCTAGAAGCCGCTATTGAAAACAAGAAAGCCATCTTACTATTAGATAGACCCAATCCAAATGGATTTTATATAGATGGACCAGTGCTTGATTTGAATTATAAGAGTTTTGTAGGAATGCAGCCCGTTCCGGTTGTTTATGGAATGACCATCGGAGAATATGCAAAAATGCTTTGCGGAGAAAAATGGCTTTCTGCCGATGCCAATAAAATGATTGATGCTGATAATGTCAAAATAATACCCTGTAAAAACTATACGCATCTATCAAAATACATTTTACCTGTGCATCCCTCTCCTAATTTAAAACAGATGCAGTCTTTGTACCTTTATCCTTCTACCTGCTTTTTCGAAGGAACGGTATTAAGTGAAGGAAGAGGAACCGATAAGCCATTTCAAGTGTTTGGTCATCCAACACTGCCAGATAGCCTATATTCTTTTACCCCCCTACCAAACGATGGAGCAAAGAATAGCAAATGCTTTTATCAAAAATGTTATGGATGGAATCTTTCAGGAACAAACGAAGAGGTATTGCAATCACTCAATAATAAGATTCAAATAAAATATTTAATACGCGCTTACAAATTATTTCCTGAGAAAGACAGTTTCTTTTTAAAAAACAATTTTTTCGATAAGCTTGCAGGAAATAATATTTTAATACAACAAATAAAAAATGGAGTCAGTGAAAAGGATATAAGAAAGAGTTGGGAGCCAGGGTTAACCGTCTTTAAAGCAATCAGAAAAAAATATTTGTTGTACGAAGATTTTAAAAATTAAAAATGAACTATCAAGATTGTAGAATAGTATTTATGGGCACTCCAGAATTTGCAGTTGCCTCGCTGAATAAACTATATGAAGATGGCTGTACTATAGTGGGAGTCATTACGGCACCAGATAAACCTGCAGGCAGAGGTATGGAATTGCAACAAAGTGCTGTTAAAAAATATGCAGTAGAAAAAGGATTGCCTATACTACAACCAGAAAAATTAAAAGATCCTGCTTTCTTACAGACATTACAATCGTTGCATGCAGATGTTCAAGTGGTAGTCGCTTTTCGAATGCTTCCAGAAGTAGTTTGGAATATGCCTCCTATGGGAACCGTAAATGTTCATGGATCTCTATTGCCACAATATCGTGGGGCAGCACCCATCAATTGGGCAATCATACATGGAGAAGGCTACACCGGTGTTACTACATTTAAACTCAAACATGAAATTGATACAGGCGACATTCTACTTGCTGATAGAATATGGATTGGCGAAAATGAAACTGCTGGAGAATTGCACGATCGAATGAAAGAAATTGGAGCCGCCCTTTTATTAGAGACAATCAAAGGAATTGCAGCAGATACGATTAAAGAAACACCACAAAAAAATATTGAGTCTCTTAGTACAGATGCAATCAAACAAGCGCCTAAAATTTTTACAGAAACTTGTAAAATAAATTGGAATGCTACTTGTAATGAAATACACAATCTGATAAAAGGACTTTCTCCCTATCCCACTGCGTTCACTGATTTTGAAGGAAAGAAATTAAAAATCTTTTCAGCAAAGAAAGAAGAAGGCGCTTCATCCATTACTTCAGGGCAGTTTGATACTGACAAGAAAAATTATTTGAGATTTGCTTGTGCAGATGGATACATAAATGTGACTGACCTGCAATTAGAAGGCAAAAAAAGAATGAGTATTCAAGAGTTTTTGAGAGGATACCGATTTTCTTAAAAAAAACAAGCACTAGCGCTCTACCGTAACAGTAAACGTATCATTCGTTGCTCCTAGCTCTTGAGCAGCCGCATTGCTTATTCTAATTAAGATATCTTTATTTTGTTTCAAATCAGGAATCACATCTAACACCTTCGCATAGATTACTTTTTGATTACTTGTATTGGTAATTTTTAAAATGGTACCTGCAGGAGCAGTGTTGTGTAAGCAATAATATTTCCCATCTTCCCATCCACTTGTACTCTTAAATATTCCAGCAACACCCGATTCATTCAATGAAAAACTATTTGTTTGGGTTGAAAAAACAGTTTTAAAATACCCTCCACCGAAGCCGCTATTTTTGAGTGGGCTATTTTGTGAGGGAGGTGTCTTCACCTCTGGAATCACTTCCGTAACTACTGGAGATTTTTGCTCAGGTTTAACAACGATTGTATTGGTTTGTGTAGTCTCTTTTTTATCAACTGTCTTTTCAGTTTTTTCTGCAATAATCTTAACTGAATCTTTTACAACTTTTTTATCAACGGGTTGAACTGAAGGTTTGCTGGAATATCCTACAATAAGATCCATGCCTTCTTTCAATCCATCAGCAGTTAACTTGTTCCATTTTTTTAAATCTTCAACCGGCACTTTATTATATTTTAAACTTATTTGATATAAGTTTTCTTTTTTCTGCACTTTATGATAAATAGGTGTCAACGCGGGAGAAGTTTTTTTAGTTTCTGTTGCGAGGGGCTCCTTTTCTACTGTTTTAGGAACATCTTGTTTTACGGCTGTTTTTACTACTTCAGTTGAAGTAGTCTCTTTAGGCAACGGTGCCATGGTGGTTTTTGTAGGAATTTTAATGACTTGTCCAATTGTTAGACCATTCTCAAAAGGAATATTATTGTATTGTGCCAACTCGCGAGGATGCACATTGTATTCTCGACCAATAGAAAACAGGGATTCTTTTGGACCCACTGTGTGCGTTTTTTGAGCCATTGCAAAAACAGGCAAGCACAATAAAATAAAAAAATACTTTTTCATATGTTCATAATTAATTAGAGAAGCTCCAATAATAAAGATTTTTTGTGCGACAAATTAAGTCATTGCAAATATCTACAAATAAGTTGATTTAAAGTCTCCTTACTTGTTAAGAATGCGCCACTCTTTTGGGTAATAGTTATTTATTCTATTGGGTAATATTTTAGCGAGCCCTAGCGCTAGTCCACCAAATGTAATAAGGGACCACCCTTTTATAGAATGATCTAAGGCCAGGTCTGCTTTTCTTAAATATTGTAAAGCTTGTTCATACGTTAGTTCTACTTCGTTTATATGATTGCTTAACATTGTACTCATGGCTAAATCATGGGTAGGAATTAATTCATTTCTGATAATTGCACCCATATTGATTCCAACTTTACGTAGGTACAAGCAAGATTGTAGGAGTATAATTTCTTTCAATATTGAAGTGGGAA
>CANJJU010000067.1 GCA_947474815.1 Chitinophagaceae bacterium
GTTTCCTTTGCTAATAATTCCTCTATGGAACTGTAGGCTTTTGCATTATAAGGAGAGGCTAATGCAGTTGCTTTTGTAAGATCGTTGTCACAAACCGCAATCAGTTTGCCCATTGTAGCAATTTGCGCTGCATGTCTATTGGCAATTCTGCCACATCCAATTATAGCGAAACGATATTCCATTCTGCAAATTTGCACATTTTCAACGGAGTTAATGAATATCTTTTGGGCGGCTTTGTTATACTCAAAATCCTACTATATCCAGTGTGGCCAACCGTTTTTGCTTCCATTTTTAGCAATAGGAGGCCTATTATTGCTTCATTTATACCCTAAAATCCTCCTAATTGCATGATTATTCATGATTTCTGAAGATATTTCATTAAACTTTATTACCTTTGCAAACGATAAAAAAAGAAAATAAAACACAGAGTTTTAAAACAACAAAGAGATGCCTTATTTAACAAGCGAAAAAAAAGCGACCATTTTTACTACTTATGGTGGCAAAGCCACTAACACTGGTTCAATTGAAGGACAAATTGCGATGCTTACAGAGCGCATTAACCACATTTCTAATCATCTTAAGGGAAACAAGAAAGATTTCTCTTCTCAAAGAGGATTGATGATGATGGTTGGTAAACGCAAGCGTCTATTAACTTACCTAAGCAAGCACGATCTTACTGGATACAGAGGATTGATTGAGAAGTTGGGTCTCCGTAAATAAACTAATCTATTCATGTATGCAATTTGAGTGATTCCCAACTGTTTTCAGCCGTTGGGAATTGTTCTTTGTGCATGCTTACTTTAAATCGCCCTCTTGCTATTAACAAGGGTGGTAAAAATTATTTTATATGTCATTTTTAGAATCAAAATCAGTTACATTCGATATAGGGGGTGGCCGCATGGTAACCATCGAAACAGGAAAATTAGCCCGTCAGGCAGATGGCGCTGTTACAGTAAGACAAGGCAATTGCGTTTTGTTGGCCACGGTTGTTGCTAACAAAGAGCCTAAAGCAGGTCAAAGTTTTTTCCCCTTGTCAGTTGATTACCAAGAAAAATTTGCATCAGCTGGCCGTGTTCCTGGTTCATTCTTCAAAAGAGAAGCTCGTTTGAACGATTATGAAATCTTAACTTCTCGTTTGATTGATCGCGCATTGCGTCCATTGTTTCCAGAAGATTATTTATGCGATGTGCAGGTATTGGTGTCGTTGATATCATCTGATGATCAAGTCTTGCCAGATGCATTGGCTTGTTTGGCTGCATCTGCTGCATTGGCAGTGTCTAATATTCCTATTCAAGAAATCATTTCAGAAGTTCGTATAGGAAGAATTAAGGGTCAAATGGTAGTAAATCCATCAAGAGCTCAGTTGGCGGAAAGCGATATGGAATTTATTATTGCTGCAACGAATAAGAATATCATGATGGTTGAAGGAGAAAGTGATGAGTGTCAGGAAGAAGATCTAATTAAAGCAATCGAGTTGGCTCATGATGCAATTCGTATTCAAGTAAAGGCTCAAGAAGAATTGAGAACGTTGGTAGGAGTGAAAGGTAAAAGAGACTATACTAAACCTTACCGCAATGAAGAATTAAACGAGCGTATTGCAGCATTTGCAAAAGCTAAAATGCATGCCATTGCATCAGCCGCTTCCGCTAAGCATGAAAGAAGCGATGCGTTTAAAAAATTACAAGATGAAATTGTTGCTCATTTAGGTACAGAATTACCAGATGAAGACAAAGCGCTTATCGGACATTACACAGGCGAATTGCAATATTATGTGGTAAGGGATATGATTTTGAATGATCGCAAGCGTTTAGATGGAAGAGGTACAGAAGATATCCGTCAGCTTGCTATGGAAATTGACATTTTGCCTTCTCCACATGGATCTTCATTGTTTACAAGAGGTGAAACGCAATCACTTACAACAGTTACTTTAGGCACTCCTTTAGATGAGCTATTGATTGAATCAGCTCATTCTTCAGTGTATAGCAAATTCATTTTGCATTATAATTTCCCTCCATTTAGTACAGGAGAAGTAAAGATGATGAGAGGTGTAGGAAGAAGAGAAGTTGGACATGGTAATCTTGCTATGCGTTCTCTTAAAAAAATGATGCCAGGTTCGGATTATCCTTACACCGTAAGAGTGGTAAGTGATATTCTTGAAAGCAATGGTTCATCTTCTATGGCTACTGTTTGTGCGGGTTCGCTTGCATTAATGGATGCGGGGGTACCACTTAAAAAACACATTAGTGGAGTAGCAATGGGATTGATTACAAAAGGAGATCAATTTGCGGTATTAACAGATATTTTAGGAGATGAAGATCATTTAGGTGATATGGATTTTAAAGTAACAGGAACGCGTGATGGTATTTGTGGTGTTCAGATGGATATTAAAGTAGACGGATTAAGCATGGATGTAATGCGTCAAGCATTGGCTCAAGCTAAAAAAGGACGTATGCATATTCTTGATGCAATGTACAACTGTACAACCGCTGCAAGAGAAGATGTGAAACCACATGCACCAAGAATGGTGAAGATTGTTATTGATAAAGAATACATCGGAGCTGTAATAGGACCCGGCGGTAAAGTGATTCAAGAAATTCAACGTGAAACAGGTGCTACTGTTAATATCGAAGAAGTAAACAATCATGGCGAAGTAAGTATTTTCTCTAAAGAAAAAGAAGGATTGGAAAAAGCACTTGCTTGGATCAATGGCCTTGTAGCCGTTCCAGTGGTGGGCGAAACATACGAGGGTACTGTAAAAAGTATCAAAGAATTTGGTGCGTTTGTTGAGTTCTTACCAAAGAAAGAAGGATTGTTGCACATCAGTGAAATAAGCTGGAAGCGCCTAGAAACAATGGATGGCATTTTTAAAGAAGGAGATAAAGTGAAAGTAAAATTGCTTGAAGTTGACCAACGTACAGGCAAATTTAAATTAAGCAGAAAAGCGTTGATGCCAAAACCAGAAGCACCTGCTAAACCTCAAGGAGATAATTAATCATTACTAAAATCTATACAAGCTGCAGCCGAAGAATAACATTTGCTGCAGCTTTTTTATTTTATGGAATACACGCAAATAGAATTTCAAGATTTACAGTCGGATGTAATGGAGTTGTTGATAGCTCAATTAAACGAGTTGGGATTTGAAGGGTTTGAAGAGCAGGCGAATAATTTAAAAGCATTTATCAAGTCGGATGATTTTGATGAAAGCTCATTTAATATGGTCGTACAACAGCATGCTTTAAATTTTGTACAAACCACGGTAAAAGAAACTAATTGGAATCAACAATGGGAAAGTGATTTTGAGCCCATCACAGTAAATTTAGCTGAAACTGAAAAGCCTTTCGCATTTGTGAGGGCTAGTTTTCATCAGCCAAATCCAGCCGCTACATTTGACTTGCTTATTACACCCAAAATGAGTTTCGGAACTGGGCATCATGCTACTACTTATCAGATGATGGAGCAAATGAGTAAGATTGATTTTACGGGCAAAACAGTCATTGATTTTGGTACCGGCACAGGTCTATTGGCAATTCTTGCAGAAAAAATGGGAGCGGCTTCTATTACCGGAATTGACAACGATGATTGGAGTATAGAGAATGCAAAAGAGAATATTTCAGCGAATGATTGCACGAAAATTAATATCATCAAAGCCGATTCTTGTATCAATCTTGGGGTAAAGGCCGATGTAATGCTTGCCAATATTAATCTCAATATTATTATAGAGAATTTATCTGCGATTAAAGAAAATTGCAAATCCCACGCCATCATTCTTTTTAGTGGGGTACTGATTGAAGACAAAGAAAAAATTACAGTCGCTATCGAAAACAAAGGCATGACAATCACTAGTGTATTTAATAAAAACAACTGGCTGGTTATAAGCTGTTTGTGTAATTAATAACCAGTTTTCAATGTTACTTTAACGTTAAGAATGATCAATTTTCAGTAACTTTACAGCTGAAATCAGAGACAAGAATGAAAGAAGCATTGCTTATTATGTTGGCTTATTTGATTGGGTCTATACCAACCGCATTGATTATCAGCAAGCATTTTTTTGGCATAGATATCCGCGATTACGGAAGCGGAAATATGGGCGCCACCAATGCTTTCAGGGTGTTGGGTCCAAAATTTGGTACCATTGTAATGGTCATGGATATTCTCAAAGGCATGTTGGCAGTGGGCTTATTTTATTTACTCCCTTTTTATTTACACGACGAATTACAGCGTACTAATTTTATGATGGGGCTAGGTTTGGCTGCTGTAATGGGGCATATCTTTCCCCTTTTCGCCAATTTCAAAGGAGGGAAAGGAGTGGCTACGTTGCTGGGTATGCTGATAGCTGTGCAGCCAGTGGTGGCCGTTTGTTGTGTGGGTGTATTTGTGGTGGTATTATACCTAACTCGATATGTTTCTTTAAGTTCAATACTAGGGGCTATCATGCTTCCTGTATCTGTATTGTGGATATGGAATGAAAAGGAGTTAACCTACAGAATTTTTGCGCTATTGGTAGCAAGTCTTGTAATAATAACTCACCAAAAAAATATTGGCAGATTGCTCAGAGGAATGGAAAGTCGAGTTCCTATTTTAAAACACCGCGATAAAAGAAAGTCTCGCAAGCACACTGAAAACTGATTTAAATTTATTGAGATTTTTTAATGCTTGAATTATGCTGATCCAAAAAAGAATAATACTTTTTTTAATTGCTTCTATTACAATCATAGTTATTTCTTGCAAACAAAATCCTATTACAGGAAGAAGTCAATTAACCTTATTTCCTGAATCTACCTTACAGCAGCAATCGCTTACTCAATATCGAAGTTTTCTTACTCAGAATAAAGTAGCAAGTGAAGCGGTTAACAAAGATGCACAAATGGTAAAAAGGGTAGGGGCAGATATTGCTGCAGCAATCACCGATTATTATACTAAAAAAGGATTGTCAAAAGAATTACAAGGATACAACTGGGAGTTTAATTTAATTGACAAGAACGAAGTAAATGCCTGGTGTATGCCAGGGGGAAAAGTTGTCGTGTATACGGGATTGTTATCTGTTACACAAAATGAAGCAGCATTGGCTATTGTGCTTGGTCATGAAATTACACATGCTGTTGCCCATCATGGAAATGAAAGAATGAGCCAGGCTGCATTAATGCAAGGATTGTCGGTAGCAGGAGATGTATTCACTAAAAATAAAGAACAAGCCAATGCTATATTTAAAAATGTATTTATGCCTGGAGCGCAAGTAGGTGTTCTGCTACCCAACTCTAGAAAACATGAATATGAAGCAGATCGATTTGGAATGATATTTTCTGCCATGGCAGGCTACGATCCAACAGAAGCCATTCCTTTTTGGCAAAGAATGTCAAAAGCAGGGGGAACCAAACCGCCCGAATTTTTAGCAACGCATCCCTCAGATCAACATAGAATAGAGCAACTACAAAAGTACATGAATGAAGCACTTGGCTATTATTCTCCTAAGAAATAGCGGGTATTATGCATTTTAACTCACAATTTCTTGATAGGTACGAATAGTTTTCGTATATTTGTCCTCCCCTAAGATTACATGCACATTAAAACTTAAAAGATCTTTTCCTTGATTTGATTTTTTATTTTATTCAACAAAGAATTGATTATTTAACACTAAATACTCATTATGGCTATTCCTACTATTTTAGAAAAGTTGCAGTTGAAAGATGAAAAAAATATTTTAATACAAGGTCTCCCTTCCTCCATAGAAAAACAATTCCAAAAAATAACTTTCTCAAAAAGTGTAACACCTTTACTTAAAATAAGAAAGGTTGAATTCGCTTTGTTGTTTGCAGTGAGTAAAAAGCAGTTGACAGATATACTCAACGAAGTAATGTCGGCTCTTCAGCCCAATGTAAAACTATGGATCGCTTATCCTAAGCCCGCTTCTAAAATAGCCAGTGACTTATGTCGCGATTGTAATTGGCAAATTATTGAAGACTTCTCTTTGGAGGCAGCTGAACAAATCCAATTGGATGGTGTTTGGTGCGCAACCAATTTTGTAAAAGCGGATAAAAATAAGCGGACTTCTGTAAAAGCTATTGTAGAAGAAAATATTGCATTGGCTTTATAGTAGTTTTCTTGCTATTGTAGTCATCGTTCCCTATTTGTAAATTACGGTTCCTATTTGTTTGGTTATTTCTACTTCCATCTGCTTTAAATGTTGATGCGTTTGCATGCAAATGATTTGTTCTGCAGCATCTGTTGCTTTTTCTAGCTCTTGCTGATTTTCAATAATCAGTCTTTTTACTTTTCTCAATTGCAGGTAACCCAATGTAGAAATAACTTCTTCTTTATACAGCTCTTCTCTAGTGGGGATATGCCCTTCAAAATGCTCTTTCCAATTTGGACTAATCTCAGCATTTGTTTCCATGACGCTTAAAACCATGGCGTTCATTGTTTGATCTTCACTATAAAGAAAATTCTTTACAGTGGGCTTTAGTCCTTCGTTGTACCAATTTCTGTAGGTTTGAATGATACTCACCAGCATTTTATTGTCTATCAAGTCATTTAAATCACTGTCATCAATTTGGCTGAAAACGTATTGAGCGACTGTTTGATGTTCATCCCATTCTTTGTTACCAAATTCAATCAGGCTTCTAACCATTGCCTGCTCCTGCATTTCATCTTTATTGAACAGCGCATCTAGTTCTTTTTCTTCAGTATTGGTTTGTTCAACTACAGTATTGATATTGAAATCAGCCCTAAATGATTTTGTTTCTTCTTTGCTGATTTTATCTCGGATAAATTTATTTACCAGTGCATTGAATCCACTTTCCTCAATTCTTAAAATTTCCGACACTTGTTTTACATAATCCTGGCGACGAGTAAATTCTTCTGTTTTATTTATTTTAGAAATGGTCTCGGCAATCTGGTTTACGATAGCTGCCTTTCTGGTAGAATCTCCGCCAGCTTCTTGCAACGCATTTTCTAACTGAAATAAGATGAAATCTTTTTTCTCCTTTTTAACAAACTGAATAAAAGCTTCCGCCCCAATTTTATTTACATAACTATCCGGATCTTCTTTGTCGGGGATAAGTACCAATTTTACATTCAAGCTTTCTTCTAAGGCAAGATCCAATCCGCGCAAGGCCGCTTTTATTCCTGCGCTATCACCATCATAAATTATTGTCAGGTTGTTAGTGTATTTTTTTATCAACCTCAATTGATCTGGAGTAAGGGATGTTCCTCCACTCGCTACCACATTTTCTATTCCTGCTTGATGTAAGCTCACTACATCGGTGTATCCTTCTACCAGTAAGCATTCATCGGCTTTGTCGATTGCCGTGCGTGCGAAGTAGGATCCATATAAAATCTTACTTTTTATATAAATTTCATTCTCTGGCGTGTTGATGTATTTAGGAGCTTTGTCATTCGATTTGATAATCCTTGCGCCAAAACCCAATATTTTCCCGCTTTGGTTGTGGATAGGAAAAATGATACGGCCTCTGTAATTATCCATCAGCTTCTCCTCTCTATTAGCAATCAATCCTGTTTTAATCAATAGATCTTTACTATATTGATTGGCAAGAGCCGCTTTTGTAAATTCGTCTTTAGCACTTGAGTTAAACCCAAGCTGAAACTTTTTAATAATGTCTTCTCTGAATCCGCGCTCTTTAAGATAGCTGAGGGCGATATCGTTTCCTTCATCGGAATTAAACAATGCCTCCGAAAAGAAATCTCTTGCAAAATTGTTAATGATGTATAAGCTATCAGCGGTAAGTTGTTGTACTTTAAACTCCGGACTTGTTTCTGTTTCTTCTAATTCTACATTGTATTTATTGGCAAGCCAGCGAAGCGTTTCTACATAACTGTATTTTTCATGCTCCATTAAAAAGCTAATGGTATTTCCACTTTTGCCACAACCAAAACATTTGTAAATCTCTTTAGTAGGAGAGACGGTGAACGAAGGTGTTTTTTCGTTATGGAAAGGACAATTTCCAAGGTAGTTGGCACCTCGTTTTTTAAGTTTAATAAAGCCGCCAATGATATCAATGATATCTATCCGGCTTTGAATTTGTTGTATGGATTCCTGGCTAATCAAGGGACAAATTTACCCATTTTTTGGGATATGTTGGTGTGGTTTGAAAATAAGGAAGTTAATATAGGTGGGTAGCATACGATGAATTATAAAAAGTTCTAAAAAAACAGTTGGTTTTCCACGTAAAATATTAATAATCTAATATCTTTAAGTCTTAAAATAAACTCCCATGAAGAAAGTTTCTCTTTTGATAATGTTGTTGTTTGCAGGAATCGTGTCAATGGCTCAAAGCTTGGATGATATCAAGGATTTGGTGGGCAAAGGCAAATTCAGTGACGCTAAAACGGCTATTGATAAATACTTACTTGAGCCTAAAAAAGCGAATAGTTCTGAGGCTTGGTTTTATAAAGGGAGGATATACAATTTATTGTCTCGCGAAAGCGCAACACCTCACAATGACTTGTATATTTTGAGAAAGGATGCGTTTGATGCGTTCAAGAAAAACCAAGAGCTTGATAAAAAAGATCTTTTCCTCTCTTTGGATTCACATATATCTTATCTTGATTTATATCTTGGTTTTTATGATTTGGGTGTGCAGGAATTCAATGCCAAAAATTTTGATGCAGCATTTGAAGCCTTTAAAAAAGCACTGGAAGTAAAAGATTATACTCTTGCTAAAAAATATGAATACACTCAGGTTAAATTATATGCATTAGACACTGCGTTGGTTTTAAATACAGCGGCATCTGGCATTCAGGCTAAAAGAGAAGACGAGGCCATGATTTTTTATAAAAAAATTGCAGATGCGAATGTTGCCATCGCTGAATACAAAGATGTATATAAATATTTAGCAGAGTATTATTTAAAAAAGGATGACGATGCATCATTACAAGATTTATTGCAAAAAGCTAAGCGCCTATATCCTAAGGATGATTTCTGGACAGACATAGAATTGAGGGTTATAAATAAAAAAGGCGACAAAGAAGTATTGTATGCTAAATACGAAACTTTGATTGCAGAAAACCCTAGTAGTTTTTTCTTGGGGTATAACTATTCAGTTGAAATGTACAATGCATTGTATGGTAAAGCAGCTAACAAGCAAGGAGACATTGCTTTTAGCAATAAGCTAACGGATGTGATTAAAAAGACCATTGCAAATGAAACAGAAGACAATAGTGCAACAATATTAATGGCAATTCATTTGTTTAACATGTCTGCTGATTTGCTCAATGCTTCTAATATGATTAGAAGTACCAAGCCTGTTGATTTGAAAAGAAAGGCTGATCTAAAATCGGCTTCTAATAAAAGTATGGAGGAGTGTATAATTTATTCTGAATTGGTATTGAAGTATATAGACGCTATTCCTAAAAAAACAGGTATACAAAAAGCCAATTATAAGATGGCCTTGAATTATTTGAGTGATATTTATAACTTAAAAAATAACAAAGCAAAGGCAGCTGAATACGACAAAAAAATTGCTGTTGCAGATAAGTGGTAGCCATATTCAATGAATTGAATATGGCGGTTCAAGGTTGAAGGTTCAATGTTCAAGGTTCAAAGTTCAAGGTTGAAGGTTCAAGGTTCAAGTTTCAAAGTTGACTTTGAAAGAGTAGAATATTTAATAGTTAAATAGTAGTCTGGATGCTGGACGCGCCGGTGGCGCGGTTGAAGAAGTTGATTTTTTTTCTTAAAATGAAATTACTGTAATAACTTATTAAACTTTAAACCTTAAACCTTAACCGTTCTCGTTAATCCCTAGGCATTCTCATCATTCCGCCACGACCACCACCAAACATGTTTTGCATTTCTTTCATTGGTTTTA